>JAOPYK010000118.1 GCA_025964695.1 Streptosporangiaceae bacterium
GCGGCGTCCGCGGATGGACAGGGCGGCTGGTGTTGACACATGATTCGAACCTTCGCTCCTTTTGCCGACTGCGGTGAATGCGTTTTCCTCAAGCATGTCCGGGGCCTGCGGGTGAGAAGACGGGATAAACCCCTAGTTCACTACCTGTTCGCCTACGTGGTCCTCACCGTGATCCCATCGTGGCCGTGCCGGGCGTCCGGGCACCGGATCCGCGCCTGGGCCTCCACCGCGTACGCTAGTGTTCGCTTTGTTCACTATGCCGCTGATCGTGCCGGTCTCCTCCGGCGATGGCGGCTTTCACCTGCGGACCCACCGGGGCACGAGGGTCCGTGGCCGGTCCGGGAAATCGGCGATCCCGGACGTGCCGTGATCGGTGTCACGGTTACGGGCCTTCCCGTACGGTGATCTAAAGACTCGCGAGCCGCCGTGCGAAGCCGCCTGCTCGCCACCGAACGGAGTGAGGCAGTGGCCATGAGCGGTGCAACCGCGCGGACGGGATCCCGGCGGGACCCGGACCGTCGCCGTGCACTGCTCGAGGCCGCCGACCGGGTGATCCAGCGGGAGGGGCCGGAGGCCTCTATGGCGGCGATCGCGGCGGAGGCGGGCATCAGCAAGCCGATCTTGTACCGCCACTTCGGCGACAAGAGCGGCCTTTACCAGGCGCTGGCCGAGCGGCATACGCGCAAGCTGATCGAGGGCATCAGGGAGGAGTTCTCCCGCTCCGTCGGCATGCGGGCGCGGACCCTGATGACCATCGACACCTACCTGGCGACCATCTCGGCGAACCTGCAGCTGTACCGGTTCCTCATGCACCGGGCCAGTGCCGAGGACGCCGCCACGCACAGCGCGATGAGCACGATGATCCGGGGGATCAGCACGGAGCTCGCCGAGGTCATGATCGCCGAAGGCCGGATGCCCGACCGGGCCCGCGCCTACGTGTGGGGTCACGCGATCGTCGGCATGGTCCAGACAGCGGGCGACTGGTGGCTGGATCATCCGGAGGTGGCCCGGGAGACCGTGGTGGACGGCCTCGCCGATCTCATCCTGGGCGGTCTGCCCGCGGTGGCCGGCGGGCGCGCGGCGGAACTCTAACACGATCTTTACCCAGGGAAGAGAAGCCTCCTCGCCCAGTGCCGTCTTTGCACTTTCCCGTCGGCGGCCTCTGCCGCCCGCCGCCCGATATCGTCAACTCTTGACGTGTGATGCAGGCCCGCCCGCACCAGGATCCCGTCGTCGTCACCGACCAGCGGCCCTGGGGGAGCTTCGAGCGCTTCACCCTGAACGAACCCTCCACGGTGAAGCTGATCTATGTAGGGCCGGGTGAACGGCTCAGCCTGCAACGGCACGAGTACCGCGACGAGCTGTGGGTCGCGCTCGACCCCGGAGCCGTCTTCGAGGTGGCGGGCCTCCGGATCGAGCCCGAGGTGGGGGAGCGGGTGCTGATCCGGGCCGGGGACGCCCACCGGCTGAGGTCCGGCGGGCCCGCGATCGGGTCATGGAGATCGCCTTCGGGAACTTCGACGAGGACGACATCGAGCGCCTCGAGGACAACTACGGGCGCACCTGAGGGCTTCTGCCGTCCGCCCAGGCCTGCCACGATGGGGAAAGCGATCACTTACCCCAGGGAGGAACCGTGCAGCCGGCCCAGCTGACCGAGCCGCTCAGTCACGTGCTCGCCGAGCCGTACGGACCCCGCACGGAGATCACCGGCCTGCGGCGCGTTGCCGGCGGGGCCTCGCGCGTCACGTGTTCCTTCGACGCCGTGACACCCGACGGCGATCGTCATGCTCTCATCCTGCGGCTCGGCAGCCCGGGGATCTCGGCGGGCGGCCTCCTGCTGCGCGAGGCCGCGCTGATGCGGGCCGCCGCGGCGGCCGGGGTCCCGGCACCCCAGGTGATCGCCGCCGGCGGTGAGGACGGGCCGCTGGGCGCCGAGTTCGTCGTCATGGCGCGGGTCGAGGGCGAGACCATCCCCCGCCGGGTGCTGCGGTCGCCGGAGCTCGCGGGCGTGCGCCCGCTGCTGGCCGCGCAGTGCGGGGAGATCCTCGCCGCGATCCACCGGATCCCGCCCGCGGCGGTCCCGGGACTGGACGACGGCGATCAGCTCGGTGCCTGGCGGGCGCTGCTGGAGGCGACGGGGCACCCCCACCCGGCGCTGGAGCTGGCCGTGCGCAGGCTGGAGCGCGAGCGGCCGCCCCGGCGGCCCCTGGCCGTCGTGCACGGGGACTTCCGCAACGGCAACCTGATCATCGGGCCGGACGGGGTGCGCGCCGTGCTCGACTGGGAGCTCGCCCACCTCGGCGACCCACTCGAAGATCTCGGCTGGCTGTGCGTGAAGGCCTGGCGGTTCGGCTCGCCGCTGCCGGTCGGGGGCTTCGGTGGCTACGAGCAGCTCGTCGGAGCCTACGAGAAGGCCGCCGGAGTCCGGGTGGACCGGCACGCGCTGCGCTGGTGGGAGATGTTCGGGATCCTCAAGTGGGCGGTCGTGTGCGTCATGCAGGCCGAGCGGCACCTGTCCGGCGGGGAACGCTCGATCGAGCTGGCGGCCCTCGGCCGCAGGGTCGCCGAGAACGAGTGGGACCTGCTGCGGATGCTCTCCTGAGCCGCTCAGCGCGCACCGTGGCGGCCGGTCACCAGGTGGGCGTAGACGATGATGCTGTCCCGGTAGGAGTGCTTGCGGCGGTCGAACGACCCGCCGCAGGTGACCAGGCGCAGGCCCGCGTACGGCACCGCGCCGTACACTCGGTCGGCCGGAAACCGTGACTTGCGCACCTTCTCGACGGCGTCCACCCGGAACTCGGCGGTGACGCCGTCGTTGCGGGAGACCCGCACGACGGCGCCCGGCCGCACGCCCCCGAGCCGGTAGAAGGCGGCGGCGCCGCGCAGGTCGTCGACATG
Source organism: Streptosporangiaceae bacterium (assembly GCA_025964695.1). Classification (GTDB taxonomy): domain Bacteria; phylum Actinomycetota; class Actinomycetes; order Streptosporangiales; family Streptosporangiaceae; genus Actinomadura_E. Next base: position 2,899 of record JAOPYK010000118.1, read on the forward strand.
GCCCAGCACGACCGCGGAACCCCGGGTCCCGGGAGCCGGGCCGTACCGGTACCAGCCCGCGGAGGAGGCCTGGCTGAACGGCGGCACTTCGACGGTCCCGTCCGGTTTCTGGCCGAGGGCGATGAGCGGGGCCCGTACCCCGGCGGAGGGGATGTCGACCCGGATCGGGGCCGCCCAGGGCAGCGCGTCCCCGGCCGGGATGTGCCCGAGCGCCGGTGGCCCTTCGTGGCTTGGCCCGGGAGGCGGGCGATGGGCGAGGCCCCCGCCGAGGACGATCAGCCCGAGCACCGCCAGCGCGGCCGTGACGGTATGGCCGCGGCCCCCGTCAGCCTCGCCCACGGGCACGGATCCGGGCCCGGCCCAGGGAGAGGACTCCGAGGCCGAGGGCGCCGGTGAGCAGCCCGAGGCCCAGCGGCACCGCGAATGGGCCCGTGAACGGGCCGCGCCCCTGGGACCCGCCGCCTCCGGTCATGGGCGCGCCGAACGGATGGTGCCGGATGTGCGGGCCGCGCCCACGCCCGCGTCCGCGCACCACCGCGACCGAGCCGTAGACCCGGCGACCGGTGTCGCAGATGACGGTGACCGAGTAGGTGCGGGCCGGGAGGCGCCGTCTGATGACGGGGGCCAGCGTCAGCCGGTTGGCGCCGGTCAGCGGCCCGCGCACCGTACCCCAGGCGGGCGACGAGGCGGTGGCGGACCCGGCGCCGTCGCAGGCGGCCCGCACCTGGATGCGCTGGCCGGACCTGGCCGTGCCCGGGCTGACGGTGACCCCGCCCTGCCCCGCCGTGGCCGCCTGATGACGGCCGGCGGCCGGTAACGCCATGAGGATCGCCGGGCCGGCGAGCAGCCCGGCACAGATGACGACCTTGGTGTGCACTGTTCCCCCCGGATCACGGCGCGGTGGCTGGGACTTGATTCCCGGGACAGGGCGCGGTAGGCGTCGTTTGGGTCTTCCTTGCCCGAGGGTTGGGTCACCGCAGGCCGAACTCCCAGTTGCCGCCCCGCTCGTACTCCTTGAGGATGCGCCGTGCGGTGGTGCTGATGTGCACCTCGTCGGGCCCGTCGTAGATCCGGCCGGCCCGCGCGTGCCGGTACATGTGGTCGAGCGGGGTGTCCTCGGTCAGTCCCTGGGCGCCGTGCACCTGGATCGCCCGGTCGATGACGTTGTGCAGCATCCGGGCGCCCGCCACTTTGATGACGCCGATCTCCACCCGTGCCTGGCCGCCGGCGTCGATCACGTGTGCCGCGTGCAGGGTGAGCAGCCGGGCCGACTGGATCTCCGCGTACGAGTCGAAGACGTGCTGCTGCATGAGCTGCTTGGCGGCCAGCGGCTCGCCGAAGGCGCTGCGCTCGTGCAGGCGTGCGCACATCAGGTCGAAGGCCCGCTGCGCCTGGCCGAGCCAGCGCATGCAGTGGAAGATCCGTCCCGGCCCGAGCCGTTCCTGGGCGATGACGAATCCTTGGCCGCGCGGCCCCAGCAGGTTCTCGGCCGGCACCCGTACGTCGTCGTACAGGACCTCGCAGTGCCCGCCGTCCAGGCCGAGGACCGGGGTGTCCCGGACGATCGTGTAACCGGGCGTGTCGGTCGGTACGAGGATCATGCTGAACGAGAGGTACGGGCTGGTCTCCAGCGGCTCGGTGCGGCACATGACCGTGGTATAGGCGGCCCGGTTCGCGAAGGTGGTGAACCACTTGCGGCCGCGGATCACCCACTCGTCGCCCTCGAGGGTCGCCGTGGTGGTCAGCTGGGTAGGGTCCGAGCTGGAGATGCCCGGCTCGGTCATCGCGAAGCTCGGGAAGATCTCCGCCTGCACCAGCGGCTTCAGGAACCGCTCGCGCTGGGCCTGCGCGGCGTGCCTGTGCAGCATCAGAGAGTCCTGCAGGGTGAAGGTGCCGAGGGCGAGCTGGCCGTACTCGCTGCGGCCCTGCACTTCATTGACGTACACATAGTCGAGGAACGGCAGCCCGCGCCCGCCCAGCTCCGCCGGATGGCCCAGGGCCCACAGCCCCTCGGCCTTGGCTTCCCGCTGGAGGTCCTTGATCAGCTCGGCGGCCTCCTGGTCCATCCGGTGCAGGATCGGCTCGGCGGGTTCGACGCGCTCGGTGATGAAGGCGTACACGGCGTCGCGTACGGGCCGGACGTGCTCTGGCACCTCGAAGCTCATGATCCACCCTTCTTTGCCTAGAATCGCATTCTGCTTCGGATGAGGGAGACCTGCCATGGCCCCGCCCCACGACGCACCCGGTGCGACGGAACTGATCGCCGCGGTCCGTGAGTTCCTGGAGGGCGACGTGCTTCCCGCCGCCGAGGGCAGGGTGAGGTTCCACTGCCTGGTCGCCATCAACACCCTGACGATGGTCGAGCGGGAGATGGAGCTCGGCCCGGCCCAGGCCTCGGCGCACCGCGACAGGCTCGCCGCGCTCGGTTTCACCGACGACGCCGAGCTCGCCGCCGCGATCAGATCAGGCCGGCTCGACGACCGTCACCCCGGGCTCCAGGCAGCCCTGCTGGAGTCCGTACGGGACAAGCTGACCGTGGCCAACCCGTCCCACCTGGAGTGATCACGCCTGGAGTGATCATTCGGTTCTGCGGTCAGGCCCGCGGGCCGCGGCCGGTGATCTCGTCGGCGATGTCGCGGGTGCCGTAGCCCTCCGGAGCGGGCGCCTCGACGATGGGGTCGTCGCGGTCGTCCAACTCGGTGCGCAGGGCCTTGGACATCGTCGCGTGCATCTCGTACAGGCAGGTCGTGTAGGTGAGCTCGAGGATCTGCTCGTCGGGCAGGTGCTTCTTGAGGACGGCGAACACCTCGTCGTGCACCCGGCCGCCGCCGAGCACCAGAGCGTCGGTGTAGGCCAGCACCGCCCGCTCCAGCTCGTCGAAATGGTCGGACACCTCCCAGTGCGCGACCGCCTGCACCTTCTCGTCCGGCACCCCGAGCGCACGCATCTGCTTGCAGTGCTGGGAGAACACGAACTGGCTGCCGCGGGCCCAGCCGGCCCGGGTCTGGCCCAGTTCACGCAGCACCGGGTCGAGTTTGACGTTGCGGTAGAGGTTGAAGCCCTGCACGCAGTGCTTGAAGATCGCCGGGTCCAGCGCGAAGGTCGTCCACCAGTCGCCCGGGGTGCCTGTGGCAGTGCCGGGCCCGGCCACCGGATCCCGGTCCTCGCCGAACAGGCTGTCGTAGAAGAACAGCACCAGCTTGTCGTCGGTCTCGGCGCGCGATACCTGGCGGAGTCGGGGCACGGCGAACGTCCTCTCGAAGAGACTCGTGATCGTCCCGGGAGACGATCGCGTGAACCGGGGCGGGGGTCAGACGGTGCGCTCGGCGGAGGTCCTGGGCTCGTGCCGGACGTCGCCGGGCAGGTTCAGCTCCCGCGTCCAGGCGGCGAACTCCACCAGCACCCCGTCCGGGTCCTTGAAGTAGATCGACCGGACGAACACGCCGTCATGCAGCTCCTTGGCCACGCCGAACTCGCTGTCGTCGTGGTTGAGTAGCACGCCCACGTCGATGCCCTTGGCGATGAGCCGGTCGCGGTACTCCTCGATCTTCTCAGGAGGCACGTCGAAGGCGATGTGGTTCATCGAGCCCACGGCCGAGACGAGCTCGCCGCGGTCGGGCAGGTCCCTGGGCGCCGACACCCCGAACACCGGGTCGGGGGCATCGGGGAACCAGAAGAAGGCCAGCGCGTTGCCGCCGCCGCAGTCGAAGAAGAAGTGCTGGCCCCAGCCCATCGGCAACTCGATGGTCTTGATCAGGGGCATGCCGAGCACGCCCTGGTAGAAGTCGACCGTCTGCTTCATGTCCGAGCAGACCAGGGCCAGGTGGTTGACCCCGCGAAGTTCGAACTCCGGGTTTTCCCTTGTCGAGGGGTTCGTCCCCTCCGCATGACCCGTTTCCTGGCTCACGGCCCGGCACCTCCCGTTGAGCACGGCCTCCTGGGACCATGCTCGGCACATCCTGTAAGCAAACCCTTATCCCCATCCTGGCAGGATTCGCAGGTGAGCAGAACCCCATTCGGTTGGGGATCGCCTCGGTCGGGATCGCCGGGCCGGCGAGGCTCGACGGCGGCCCGGCCGAGGCGGTAACCTGAGCGCATCATGCGAACCGGGACGTGCCAGTGGTGGTGGCGCCGCTGAGGCGGCGCCGGTTCGTGCACGCATGACCGACCAGGCGACCGCCCTCACCCGGCGGTCGTTTTCTGTGTCCGCGGGGATGGAGGGCCTTTAACGAGGGGCCACACCACGGTGGAATCAGACAGGGGCGAGACGACCGAGTACATGACCGCGGGCGGCATACGGGTGATCCGTACCGCCACTCCGGTCGATCCGGCGGTGAGGTCGGTGGTGCTGGACGACCTCGTCGCGGCGGCGGGGCTGCGGCGCGGGGGCGTCCTCAGCTCCGGCATGGAGTATCCCGGCCGCTACAGCCGCTGGCACATCGGTTACATCGACCCCTGCCTGGAGGTCGTCGCCCGCGGCCGCCGGATCTCGGTGCGCGCCCTGAACCGGCGCGGCCGGGTGCTGCTGCCCGCGGTGTCGGCGGCCGTCCGCGACACCGGCGAGGTGATCGCCGAGGACCAGGACCGCGTCGAGGTCTTCGTCCCGCCCACTGATGAGTTCTTCACCGAGGAGGAACGCAGCCGCCAGCCCACCGTCTTCACCGCGCTGCGGGCCATCACGGCGCTCTTCCAGGGAGACGACCCGCATCTGGGCTTGTACGGCGCCTTCGGCTACGACCTGTCGCTGCAGTTCGAGCCGCTGCGGCTCAGCCGCGAGCGTGCGCCGGACCAGCGCGATCTCGTCCTGCACCTCGCCGACGAGCTCGTGGTCGTGGACCGCAAGCGGGAGATCGCGGCGCGGATGTCGTACGACTTCGTGGTCGGCGGGGAGAGCACCGAGGGGCTGGCCAGGGCGACCGAGCCCACCCCGGTGGCCTCGACCACCCGGGAAGTGCCGCCCCAGCCCACCCCCGGCGTCTATGCCCAGGTGGTCAGGGACGCCAAGGAGAAGTTCGTGCGGGGCGACCTGTTCGAGGTGACCCCCGGGCACGTGATGTACGGGCGGTGCGACTCCCCGGCGGCGTTCTTCGAGCGGCTGCGCGACTCCAACCCGGCACCGTTCGAGTTCCTGTTCAACCTGGGGGAGGGGGAGTACCTCGTCGGCGCCTCGCCCGAAATGTTCGTCCGGGTCAGCATGGACGAGCAGACGGGGCTGCGGGTCGAGACCTGTCCCATCGCCGGGACCATCAAGCGCGGCCGTGATCCCTTGCAGGACGCCGAGCAGATCCGCACCCTCATCTCCTCGCTCAAGGACGAGTCGGAGCTCACCATGTGCACCGACGTCGACCGCAATGACAAGTCGCGGGTCTGTGTGCCGGGCACCGTCAAGGTTCTGGGCCGGCGGCAGATCGAGATGTACTCCCGGCTGATCCACACCGTCGACCACATCGAGGGACGGCTCCGCCCGGGATTCGACGCATTCGACGCGTTCCTCACCCACATGTGGGCGGTGACCGTGACGGGCGCGCCCAAGACCTGGGCCATGCAGTTCATCGAGGACCACGAGGACACCCCGCGGCGCTGGTACGGCGGCGCGGTGGGCTTCGTGGGCTTCGACGGCACGATGAACACCGGGCTCACCCTGCGGACCGCGCAGATCCGGGACGGGATCGCGGCGGTCCGGGCCGGAGCGACCCTGCTGTACGACTCCGACCCCGACGAGGAGGAGCGGGAGACCCACTTGAAGGCGGGCGCGCTGCTCGGCGCGCTGTCGGAGCTCGCGGGGGTGGGGCCGGTCGCCGAGCCGGAGCGGGAGCGGGTGGGAAGCGGGGTGAAGGTGCTGCTGGTCGACCACGAGGACTCCTTCGTCAACACCCTCGCCGACTACTTCCGCCAGGAGGGCGCCGAGGTCACCACCCTGCGGCACGGGTTCCCGGACCGGATGCTCGACGACCTCGCCCCCGACCTGGTCGTGCTGTCACCCGGCCCGGGACGCCCGGAGGACTTCGCCACCTCGGCGCTCCTCGACGCGATCGAGGCCAGGAACCTGCCCGTCTTCGGAGTCTGCCTGGGGCTGCAGGCGATGATCGAGCACTCCGGCGGCGACCTCGCGCTGCTGCCGGAGCCCGCGCACGGCAAGCCCGGCCAGGTCAAGGTGGCCGGCGGTGAGCTGCTGGCCGGGCTGCCCGACGAGTTCACCGCGGCCCGCTACCACTCGCTGCACGCCACCCCGGAACGGGTCCGCGGTGGCTTCCAGGTGACGGCGCTGACCGGCGACGTCGTCATGGCGATCGAGGACCCGGAGCGCCGGCGCTGGGCCGTGCAGTTCCATCCGGAATCGATCCTCACCGCCGGGGGCGGCGCGGGACACCGGATCGTCGCCAATGTCCTGCGCCTGTGCCACTCACCTGTTCCCGTTTCAGCCGATCCGAAATAATGGTTTAGGAAGTCCTTAATAAAAAAAGTGTTATGGGTGATTTGTCTCGGGCATCGGATTGGCATGGCTACTTTGCTCTGGCTCATCGCGGTGGTCCTCGTGATCGCCGGTATCTACGTCCTCGTCGCTCGCCGGGAGCTGCTCTTCGGCATCGTGCTCATCGTCGTCGGGCTGCTCGTCGGTCCCGGTGGTGTGAGCATCTTCCACTGACCGCCAACGAACAGGGCTGAGCTCCCGCAGGGCGGGACTCCCCATGGAAACGTGCCCGGGTGCGCGACCCGACGAGGTCCTGCGCCCGGGCTCGTCGCTGTACGAACCCGCGGTGACTGCGGCAGCCGCGTGGGCAGGGCCGGCGGTCACCGGGCTGTCGGGGCCCGCTACCGAGTGTGCGGCGGGGCCTGCGGTCCGAAGGCGGTCAGGAACCGGTCGCGGAAGGCGCTCATCTGCCAGACCGGGGCCCGCGGACCGGGCTTGAGACCGTCTTGCCAGCCCCAGCCGGAGATCCGGTCCAGAACGGCCCGGTCACGGGCGACGATCGTGATCGGCACGTCCCGGCTGGCACCTTCACCGGTGACGATCGGGGCGGGCTGGTGGTCGCCGAGGAAGACGAGCACGAGATTGTCGTTGCCGTAGGTCTCCACGTAGGTGAGGAGGGCGTTCAGCGAGTACTCGATGGAACCTCGGTACGCGGCGCGTACCCGGGTGGGGTCGCGCCACGCGTCGCGCCATACGGCGTTCGGCGAGTCGCCGGCTGCGGCCTGGGGGCCGAAGACCGAGCCGTCACCGACGTCGTGCCAGTCGATGAGACTGGGGGTGGGTGCCCACGGCGCGTGGCTCGAGACGAGCGGGATCTCCGCCATCACCGGGGTGTGGTGGGGCGTTGCGAGCTCGGAGCGTTCGAAGCTCGCCAGGGTGTACTGGTCGGGCGGCATGCCCCAGTTGAAGCGCGGGCCGCGATACCCGATGTTCCAGCGGTCGTAGATTCGGTCGTAGCCGTAGAACGCTCCTTCCGGCCAGGCCCGGGTGTTGCCCGGCATGACGGCGACCGTGCGCCAGCCCGCTCGCCGGAAGGCGGTGTTGAGGGTGAGGCGGTGGCTCGTGACGAGGCTGTGATAGCGCTGCTGGTTGTCGACCCACAGGCCGGACAGCAGCGTGCCGTGGGCCAGCCAGCTGCCGCCGCCCACGGTCGGTGAGGTGAGGAAAGCGCTCCGGGAGGCGAACCCGGCCGCGCGCAGTCGGCGATCGCCGGCGGCGAGCACCGCACCGACCTGCGGCGCGAACGCCGGATCCTCGATCGCGTCGCGCCCGTAACTCTCGACGAAGGTGACGATGACGTCTTTGCCGCGCAGGCCGGTCAGTAGCTTGTTGCCCGGTGTGTCGCGGAAGGCGTCGACGGCGGCCTGCGCGGCGAACGCCTTGTGATCCTGCAGGCTGGCGTGCACCTGGAGGGTACGGTCGTAGGTGAGGTCGGCGGCGCTCTTGGAGGCGACCGGCACGCCCGGGACGATCTGCGCGCCGAGCACGGCGCAGGCGATCCAGGCGGTCCCGAGCACCGCGGCGGCGCGGGTCGCCATGGTGTTGTGCCGGACCACGAGGCGGGTCAGGCGCAGGACCGACAGTGCCATGAGGATGAGCAGCGCAACGGCGAGAACGACGGCTGCGACCACTGAGCCGATCGCGCCGACCCGGCCGATCGAGCTCGTGAGAAACTCCATGGCGGCCCCGAACGAGGGCCAGTCGAACACCGGGTCGAACGGCCGGGCGAGAACCGCGAAGAAGCCCATGTCGATGATCTTCACAATGGTCACCAGGCCGAGGGCCACTCCGACGAGCACCGCCACCACCCGCCTCGCCCTCGCCGGCAGGATGAGAACGAGGGGGACGGCGAGGAGCCCCTCCAGCGGGATGCGCACGAATGCCGCAGGTGTGAGGCGATCGACCTGGTTCGGAGCGATGAGGGCGAACAGCACGAGCAGGCAGGCCAGAGCGGTGGTCACCCGCGCAGCGACGGGGCGCTGTCCTCGGCGGTCTCCGGCGGGGTCACCCGCCACGTCGTCCTCCGGGCGGCTGGCAGCGGGGTCACGTGCCCCGTCGTCACCTGCCCTGTCGTCATCTGGCCCGTCGTCATCTGGCCCGTCGTCACCCGGCATGCGCTCCAGGCGGCCATCCGCCATCAGGTCGTCCTCCGCAGTCGTCCGTCCCCGAGTCGCCAGCCGACCAAAGCGCGTGAAGAACGACAATCTGAAGGTCCTTCCGTGCGAAGCCTGGTGATGCTGGTCACTGCCGCGAATGTCGGCCACACACACGGGCCGGCGGCTCTGACCATGTATACGGCCGGCGGCGGGCGGCGGTTCAGGTGTGGTGGGCCGGGCTCAGCACGTTAACGGCCGCACTCCCCATCTGACAAGATCTTTCCCCGCTCGCAGTCCTGGTTCGAGCCGTCCGCGGGCGCAGGGCACTACAGAGCGGCGATCTCGACGCGCGTGTCGTGGTAGACGGCGCCACCGCCCAGGTCGGCGTCACGTTCGTCGACGGTGGCGTTGACCGATGAACCGCCGGTGAGCTTGGCCCAGTGGCCCTTGGTCGTGGCCGCCACCCCCGGCCGCACCAGATCACCGACCTCCAGGACCGCCTGGTAGGCCCCGCGGTCGTTGAAGACCCGCACCGGCTGGCCGCCGGTGAGACCACGGGCGGCCGCGTCCGCCGGGTGCAGCGTCACGCGCGGCTCGCCGGCCCGGCGGCGCAGTTCGGGGTTGTTGCCGAAGACCGTGTTCAGGAAGTGGTGCGAGGCCGCCGAGATCAGCGCCAGCGGATAGCGGGCCGCCCGCTCCGGATCGGCCACCTCGGCCGGGGCGACGTAGCCGGGCAGCGGGTCGTGCCCGGCCCGGGCCGCCCGGTCCGAGCGGAACTCCAGCCTGCCCGACGGGGTGCGGAAGCGCGTGGCGTACGGCAGAAAGGGCCGGGGCACGGCCAACCGGACGAAGCCCTCCTTGCGGAGCCGCTCCAGGGTGATCCCCTCCAGTGAAGGATGCCTGCTCGCCAGCGCCTGCTCGGCCAGCCGCTCGTCGGAGTCGTACAGCGCGGGTTCGGTCAGGCCCATCTGCCGCGCCAGTCTCCGGAAGGTCTCGGTGGTGGGCAGGCACTCGCCGGGCGGCGCCACCGCCGGCTCGTTCCAGGCGAGATAGAGGTGACCGTAGGCCTGGTGCAGGTCCATGTGCTCGTGCTGCATCGTGGCCGGCAGCACGATGTCGGCGTAGTCGGCGGTGTCGGTGGGGAACTGCTCCAGCACCACCGTGAACAGATCCTCCCGCGCCAGCCCGCGCCGTACCTTCGACTGGTGCGGGGTGCTGGCGGCCGGGTTGGCGGCGATGACGAACAGCGCGTGCACCGGCGGGTCGGTGGTCTCCAGCAGGCCTTCGCCGAGCCGGGTCATCGACAGGGTGCGGGTCGGCCGTTCCAGCAGGTCGTCGCGGAACAGCGCGCCGTTGCTGATCCGGAAGTGCCCGCTGGTGGAGTACGACAGGCCGCCGCCCGGCCGGCCCCAGTCGCCGGTGACCCCCGGGATGCAGGCCAGGGTGCGCAGGGTCGTCCCGCCGCCCGCGTGACGTTGCAGCCCCATGGTGGCGCGGATCGCGGTGGGCCGGGTGCCGGCGATCCGCTCGCCCAGCGCCACGATGTCCGCCTCGGGCAGACCGGTGATCTCCGCGACCCGCGCTGGCGGGAACTCCGCGATGCGCTTCTCGAACTCCGGCCAGCCCACCGTGTGCTCGTCCAGATAGCCGGTGTCCTGGGCGCCGAGCCGGACGACCACGTGCAGCAGGCCGAGAGCGAGCGCCGCGTCGGTGCCCGGAATGGGGGCGAGGTGCTCGTCGGCCTGCCGGGCGGTACGGGTCCGGACCGGATCGATGGCCACCACGTGCGCACCGGCCGACCGGGCGTCCTGGATGAACTTCCACAGGTGGTGGCCGCTGGTGAGGGTGTTGGTGCCCCACAGGATGATCAGTTTCGAGAGGGCGAAGTCCTCGGGGTCCATGCCGGCCGAGGAGCCGATGGTGTACTTCAGCCCGACGCTGCCGGCGATCGAGCAGATCGTCGGGTCGTGCCGGGACGCGCCGAGGACGTTGAAGAACCGCCGCCCCGCGAATCCTTCCAGGCCCTGCAGGAAACCGAGGGTGCCGGTGCCCCAGTACGGCCAGACGGCCTGGCCGCCGTGCTCGGCCACGATGCCGCCGAGGCGCTCGCCGATCTCGTCCAGGGCCTCGTCCCAGGAGATCTCCTCGAACCGGCCCTCGCCCTTGCGGCCGACCCGGCGCAGCGGGCGCAGGATCCGGTCGGGCGCCGCGGCGTGCTCCAGATAGCGGTTGACCTTGGTGCACAGGGCGCCCCGGGTGAACGGGTGGTCCGGGTTCCCGCGCAGGCTCACTGCCTGGCCGTCCATGACCGTCACGACCCATGAGCAGGTGTCCGGGCAGTCGAGCGGGCAGGCGCCCAGCACCTTCAATTCGGTCATGTGAGTCATTGTGCGTCATGGCCCGCGGTGCGGTACCGGCGAGCCGCCGCCACGGCGGGTCTGTCGGACCCGGCAACTAGAGTGACCAGCGACGAATAAGAACGCCGAGAGGGGCACCTGGTGACAGGCGGGGAAGCGGCCGAGATCAAGTTCCGGAGCGATGTGACGGTCGAGCTGATCAAGCACGCGGCGTCGGACGCCGACGTGCTGTGGGCGGCCCGGGTCTCCACAAAGGGGGAGAACTCCCTGGAGGAGATCGAGGCCGACCCGGCACGCTCCACCGGCCTGATCAACTATCTGATGCGGGACCGGCACGGCACGCCGTTCGAGCACTCCTCGATGACCTTCTACGTGCAGGCGCCGATCTTCGTCTTCCGCGAGTTCATGCGGCACCGGACGTTCTCCTACAACGAGGAGAGCGGGCGCTACCGGCGGCTGGACCCGGTCTTCTACGTGCCCGCGCCGGAGCGCAAGCTGGTGCAGATCGGCAAGCCGGGCAAGTACGAGTTCGTCGACGGCACGCCCGAGCAGGCCAAGCTGGTCACCGAGGCGACCCAGGAGAGCTACCGCCAGGCCTACGGCGCCTACCTCGAGATGCTGGACGCGGGCGTCGCCAGGGAGGTGGCGCGCACGGTCCTGCCGGTCGGGCTCTACTCCTCGATGTACGCGACCTGCAACGCGCGGGCCCTGATGAATTTCCTGTCCCTGCGCACCAAGCGCGAGGACTCGACGTTCCCCTCGTTCCCGCAGCGTGAGATCGAGATGGTCGCCGAGCGGATGGAGGAGCTGTGGGCGGGGCTCATGCCGCTCACCCACGCGGCCTTCGAGCGGGCCGGCCGGGTCAGCCCGTAGTCCGGGCCGGCCGCAACCGCCCTATCGGGAGCTTTGGGCAGGGGAGACCTGCTCAGGGGAAGAAACGGAGGTCGCTGGGGCGGTCCTGGGCGCCGTCCACACAGATGTCGGCGCCGTTGATGCCGCTCGCCCGGCCGGACAGCAGGAAGCAGGCGACGTCGGTCACCTGCTGCAGGCTCACCAGCACCGCTGCGCCGCCGGCCCGTTCGAGGTGCGGCACGGCCGTCCGCACCGCGTGGGCCGCGTGCAGCACGTTGACCGCGTAGGTCCGGGCCCAGTCCTCGGGGGTGGAGTCGAGGAGGTCCCCGCCGGACGAGCCGCCCGCGTTGGCGACCAGCAGGTCGAGACCGCCGAGCGCCTCCGCACCCTGCTCCACCGCGGACCCGAGGCGGGCGGGATCGGTGACGTCGGCCGCGAAGCCGTACGCCGCGGCCCCGGTAGCACGGAGCCCGCCGATGGCCGCTTCGAGCCGTAGGGCATCTGTGCGGAGAAATCTACGGCGTAAAGGCGCTGTCTCTGGACGAGACGGCCCGGCGCAGGGTGGCAGGCCGCGCGGGGGGGCGTACGGATGGGTGTGGTGACCCGCGCGGCCTGCCGGACTATCCCGCCATCCCGGCTCTCCCGGGGTCGAGGGGGTCATGGTGGATCCGGGTCGGTGGCACGCCCAGTCCCTGCAGGCGCTGCACCGTCTGGATGATCATGGCGGCGGGGCCGGCGACGTAGACATCGCGGTCGTCCCAGTCGTGGAACCGGGCGAGGGCCTCGGGCACCGTCCCCTGCATGCCGTCGAAGGTGGTTTCCTCGGAGACCACCGGCACCACGTACAGCCAGGGGTAGGTCGATTCGAGCAGGCGGAGGTCGGGCAGGTCGTACAGTTCGCGTTCGGTGCGCGCCCCCACGATCAGGTGGACGTTACGGTGCCGCCCGGTCATGATGACCTGCTCGGCGATGGCCTTGAGCGGAGCGAGCCCGGTGCCGCCGGCCACCAGCAGCAGGTCGCGGTCCGAATCGGGGTCCAGGGCCATGCCGCCCATGGCCGGCCCGAGCAGCAGGGTGTCACCGACCTTGGTGTCGCGGACCAGTGACCCGCTGACCCAGCCGGCCCGCAGGGCGCGCACATGGAATCGCAGCACGCCGTCCTCGCGGGGGGCGTTGGCGATGGAGTAGGGCCGCCAGACGCGCGGCCAGCGAGCGGTCTGCACGGTGACGTACTGGCCGGCGGTATAGCCGAGCCGCTGGCCGGGGCGCACGGTGAGCGTCGCGATGTCCCCGGTCCGGCGTTCGTGCTCCAGCACCTCGGCGATCCACCAGGGCGGCGCGGTCGTGGCGCTCTCGTCGGCGGAGCGGATCATCAGCCCGGCCGCCGCCTCGTAGGCGGCGAGCCAGGCGGCCTCGACCTCGCCGGTCCAGGCGTCGCCGGAGAAGGCGCGGATCGTGGCGATCAGCGCCTGCCCGACCGCGGCATAGTGCTCGCCGACCACTCCGAACTTGCGATGGTCCTGCCCGAGCCGCCCGAGATAGGTGGCGAGCGCGTCAGGGCTGTCCAGGCTCCAGACGATCTTGGTGAGTGCGTGAAAGAGTCGGTCGCGCTGGGCGTCCATCGCAGGTGGGAACAGCGCGCGCAGGCGCGGATTCTCCGCGAAGAGCCTGCCGTAGAAATAGGCGGCGGCCTTTTCGGCGAATGGCTCGATGTGAGCGAAGCTCTCTTTGACCAGCCGGGGATTCAATGACATCTGTCAAGCTCGCCCCCTGGTAATCACATTCCGGGCAATCGACGCACCGATCACACGAGCCGCCTCAACGGTCAGATGATGTTCTCCTGCTTGATAGCGAGTGTGCACCTGAGAGCGGTCTGGCTCAACCGATTCCGCCCAGGACGTCCACATAGACACGATGGGTAGTCACTCTATGATTTTCCGTAATCGAACGATTCGCCGCGTTTTTGGTGATACCGATCGGTATGAAACGGCCTCTTATGCGGACGGGTCACCATGGGTCAGATGAGCCGTCCGAGGCCCTCAATTCGTGCACGGATCGTGATCCTGTGGCCGGATGGGCCGGCCGCTCGATCATGTGCACCGTCCCGCGGTGGAGAAACGCCAACCCCTGGGAGAAGAAACCCCGCGGCGGGGGATCATCGTCACCCGGCGGGGAACGGACCCCGGGTCAGGGCATGGCTCATCAAGATCATTCAAGGCCGCGCCCGGGCGCGCCGTGTCTCCGCTTTGGTCTGCGAGAATCGGGGGCGTAAGGCAAGCTGTCGTGTGCTATCCAGGGGTGGGGCGTCCCGGAAAACCGGCCATGCGTCATGATGGGCTGGCAGATACGGGCGTATAAGGTCCAAAGGACCCGAGCACGCGGCGGAACCGACTGCAGGAGGGGATTCCCGGGATGGGAGAGCCGGCACAGAGCACTGGTTCCCGGCCGCTCATCGGCATCACGACCTATTTCGAGGCGGCCCGGTGGGGCGTCTGGGTGCGCGAGGCGGCGCTGCTGCCCATGCCGTATCTGCGGTCGGTGGAGCGGGCGGGCGGCGTGCCGGTCCTGCTGCCGCCGGCCGGCACGCGGGGACTGGACTCCCTCATGCGCGGGCTGGACGGCGTCGTGTTCGCCGGCGGCGGTGACGTCGACCCGTCGCTGTACGGCGAGGAACGCCACGAGGCGACGGGCGAGCCGCAGCCGCAGCGTGACCGGTTCGAGCTCGCGCTGCTGCGGGCCGTCATCGACGCGGACCTGCCGTTCCTGGCCATCTGCCGGGGGATGCAGGTGCTCAACGTGGTCCGCGGCGGAGTGCTGATCCAGCATCTCCCGGAGGTCGTCGGCCATGAAGGTCACGCGCTGGGACCTGGCAAGGTGGGCACCCACCCGGTGCAGATCAGCGTCACCAGCGCGGTGGGAAAGATCCTCGGTGAGACCGCCACCGTGCCCACCTACCACCACCAGGCCGTCAAGCGGCTCGGCACCGGTCTCGTGGCGGTCGCCTGGAGCGACGACCAGGTCGTCGAGGCGGTCGAGTTGCAGGGCCACCGGTTCGGCCTCGGTGTGCAGTGGCACCCGGAGGAGGGCGACGACCTGCGGCTGTTCGAGGCACTGGTAGCCGAGGCCGCCGGGCGTTAGCGGCTGCCACCGCGCGTGCGCAGCGGTTGCGTGCGACCACACCGGCCGGGACCCCCCGGCCGGCGAAGAGTCAGTAGGGCCTGGGCAGCCCGAGGTCGTGCTGGGCGATGTGCGCGAGCACCATCTCCTCGGCCACGGGGATGTTCTTGCCGATGCGGGCGTCACGGAACAGGCGCGCCACCGGATACTCCAGCGAGTAGGCCGTCCCTCCGTGCGGCTGGAAGCCCGGTCGGCCGCCTGCCAGGCAGCGTCCGCGGCGGGGCGGGCCACCTGCGCAGGTGGGCACGTGGCCGTACTGCTCCGGTCAATTCACTACGCGCGATCTACATCGTAAAGGCGGGTGCCGTCAGCGAAGATAGCGGGTGACGATCCGGGCGATCAGCTCGGCGACCCGTTCAGCCGGCTCGGCGGGCAGCAGGACATGGCTGAGGGTCAGCCGGACGGCCGCGTCGACCAGCTCGGTCACCGCCTCCCGGTCCAGCTCGGGCCAGTGCCGGATCACGTGCTCGATGATGCGGGTGCGGGCGGAGAACAGCATGGGCTCGGCCTGCGTGGTGAACAGCGGCAGGAGGTCCTCGCTGCCGGCCCCGGTCAGCACCGCCTTCTTGAACGGATCGTCGGCCGCGGTCTCCAGACTGTAGGCGACCGCCGCCGCCACGGCCGAATGCAGGTCGTCGTGGCGGGAGAGCGCCTCGTCGACGCCGTCGAGGTAGTGCTCGTGGTCGCGCAGCATCAGCGCCCGGGTGAGCCCCAGCTTGTCGCCGAACTCGTTGTAGACGGTCTGCCGGCTGACCCCCGCCGCGTCCGCGATGTCCTGCATCCGGACACCTCGGTACCCGCGCTGGGTGATGAGCTCTGCCGCGGCGTCGAGCAGGTCCCCGCGCACGGACCGTCCGGTCCGTCTCTCCGTGTCACGCTGCATGGCCACAAGATTGACGGAGTGGAGTCAGGTGTCAAGTTCGGCGCCCGTCCATATGATCGCGCCATGACCGACGAGAAGGACTATCTCCAGCTCAACAAGGCGATGTGGGACGAACGTGTGGCGATCCACGTCGCCAGTGACTTCTACGACGTGGCCGGTTTCCGTGCGGGCGGGCAGACGCTCCGGGACTTCGAGCCGGCCGAGGCCGGCGACGTGACCGGGCTCAGCCTGATCCACCTGCAGTGCCATTTCGGCCTGGACACATTGTCGTGGGCGCGGCGGGGAGCACGGGTGAGCGGCCTGGACTTCTCCGAGCCCGCCGTCGAGACGGCGCGATCACTCGCCGCCGAGTGCCGGCTCGACGCGCGGTTCGTCGCCTCGGACGTGTACGACGCCGTCGCGGTGCTGGGGGAGACCTATGACGTCGTCTACACGGGGCTGGGCGCGCTGAACTGGCTGCCGGACCTCGGCCGGTGGGCGGGGGTGGTGGCGGACCTGCTCAACCCCGGAGGCTTCCTCTACCTGCCCGAGTTCCACCCGTTCGGCTACGTGCTCGATGAGGCGGAGGGCCACACCGTGGCCTATGACTACTTCGACCGGAACCCGCAGGTCTGGGACGAGCCCGGCACCTACGCCGATCAGGGCGCGGACCTGGCCAACACGAAGTCCGTCGAGTTCTTCCACGGCCTCGGCGACGTGGTCACCGCGCTGGTGGCGGCCGGGCTGCGCATCGACTTCCTGCACGAGCACGACTACACGCTCTTCCCGCGCTTCACCTCCATGGAGCGGCTGCCCGGCGGGGTGTTCCGGATGCCCGAAGGCCGCCCCCGGGTGCCGCTGATGTACTCACTACGGGCCACTGGCCCTGCTTGAGCCATCGGCGCACGGATGTCACGGTGTGATCGCGATGAGTCCGAAGCCCTGCACTGGCAGCTACCGCTACTGACATTGTGGGGTCATGGCCATCGATTCGGGTGGAAATCCTCGTCTCGGTCCTGTCCTTCTCGCGCTGGCGGCCGCGGTCCCTCCGGCCCTGGGCGGCGTGGGCCTGTGGGGAACGGTCCAAGGCCATCCCGTCCAGGCGGCCGGCGCCCTGCTGACCTACGAGGTGCTCGTCGTGCTGGCGGGCATCCTGGTCCAGGCGCACGGTGAGCTGAGGAAGCACTGGGCGGCGCGCTTCCCCGAGGCGGTCGACGCCGCACTGCGCCGCCGGTTCTCCCGTTACGGCCGTCGTTACCGGCGTTTCCTGGCCGAGGCCCATCGCGACATCGACTTGAGAGGACCCTGGGCTCGCGGGGCCCTGACGATGGACCACCTGTTCGTGGACATCGACCTGGTGCCGCGATCCGATGCCACCGGCGCGGACGCCGGGCCGCCCGGGTCGGTCTGGGGCTTCCTGCGGAGCTCCGAGCGGACGGCAGTGACGATCATCGGTGCGGCCGGCGGTGGCAAGACGACGCTGCTCAAGCACCTGACGCTGGTGCTGGCCGGTAACCGGCGGGCCGGCTGGCCGGTGGGGGCGCCGCGGCACAAGACACCGATCCTGCTGTTCTTGCGCGAGCACGGCACCGCGATCGCCGCCGATCCCGCCATCTCACTGCCCGAGCTGGTGCGGAGGTCGGCGAGGTTCGCGCGGGCGGTCGAGCCACCGCGCTGGTTCGACCAGCAGCTGGAGACCGGCCGCTGCGTGGTCCTCCTGGACGGGCTGGACGAGGTCGCCCGCGAGGAGGACCGGCGGGCGATCGCCGACTGGGTGGAACGCCAGGTCGGCGCCTATCCGGGCTGCCGCTTCGCCCTGACCTCCCGGTCGTACGGGGGTGACGCGGGGCCGCCGGCGGCGGCCCTGACCGTGCGGATCGATCCCTTCGGCCCCGGCCAGGCTGCTCTGCTCCTGCACCGCTGGTACGCGGCGACGGGCCGCCGGGCCGTTCAACGGGGAGACGGTGCCGGGCCGAGGGCGGGCATGGCGCAGGAACTGCTGGGCGGCCTGCGGGCCGGTCCGGGACCTTCCGAGCTCGCCGCCAGCCCGCTGCTGCTGACCATGAGCGCCAACGTGCACGCGTACCGCGGCACGCTTGCGGGCAGCCGGACCCGCCTCTACGGGGAGTTCTTCCAGGTGCTCCTCGGCAGGCGATCCGACCTGATCGGGACAGGACAGGAGCTGACCCTGGCCCAGAAGAAGGACGTGCTCGGCGTGCTCGCGTGGCACCTGATGGAGCACGAGGTCCGCGACATCGCCCCCACCGCCGCCGCCGATGTGATCGCTCCGGTGCTGGCGGGCGTACGGCCCCAGATGGATCCGCAGGACTTCCTCGCCTCGGTCGAGCGGACCACCGGGCTGCTGCTGGAACGGGAGAACGGCCTGTACTGCTTCGCCCACCGGTCCCTGCAGGAGTACCTCGCGGCATCGTACCTCGCCGGGTCGGCCCGGCCGGAACCGCTGATCCCTCACCTCGGCCGCGACTGGTGGCGGGAGACCACGCTGTTCTACGCGGCCCAGGCGGACGCCTCCCCGCTCGTCACGGCCTGCCTCGACCAGGGGGCCCTGTCGTTCGCCTCGGAACTCGCCGACCGGGCCTGGCGCCTCGATCCGGAGCTGGGCCGCAGGGTCGCGAAGCTGCTCGAGCGGTGATCCCGCCGGCCAGGGTTCAGCGGATGTCGCGGGCGGTGCGCCGCAGCCACAGCAGGCCGAGCACGGGCAGGATCAGCGGTACGAAGCCGTACCCCACGCCATAGCCCGACCAGACCGTGGCGTCCGGAAAGGCCGACCGGTCGAAGACGCTGAACGTGCCGACGGCGAGGACCCCGACGAGCTCCACGCTGCACGAGATCACCGCGATGCGGTGAGAGAGCCGGCCGGAGCGGCTCAGCATCACGGTGGCGAGGATGTAGACGACGGCCGCGAACGCCGACAACAGATAGGCCACCGGCGCCTGCGAGAACCGGGTGGCGATCTGCAGCCCGGCCCGGGAGGTCGCCGCCACGGCGAAGATCGCGTACACCGTGATCAGGATGCGGCCGGGACCGCTCCGGCGGGCGGGCGCGGGCGCCTCGGACGTCTGTGGCTCAGACATGGGGGGTCCGCCAGACCTGCTGCATGCGCACGATCAGCACCGCCATCACCAGATACGCCACCACCAGGACGCCCGACCCCCAGCGGCTGCGGTCGGCCCGGCCCCAGAGCCCCGCCAATGGCGGCAGGAGGAGGGAACCTGCCAGATACAGCGAGAACAGCGGGATCCCGCCGTCCGGGCGTTGCCCATCGGTCATCTTGAGCACCGCCAGCACGGCCTGCACCAGCAGGGCGATTTCCGCTACCGCGAGCCCGATCAGCTGGGAGAGCCCGACAGGACGCTTCAACACCGTCATGAGCGCGCTCCAGGCCGCCAGCGCCAGGGCAATGGAGATCAGTGTGACCGCCACGGCATCGATCACGGATCTGTCTCCTCTTCGGATGGGTTCCCTTGGGGTTCCGTTGGGTTGCGCGCCCGAGAAAGTCTAACGACGACCCGCCGCGGGGTCCTGACGGGCGGGTGGCGCGACAACGGGTGCCGAACACCGGGACAATGCTCTTCGGGCCACAGGGAGAAGAGGCGGGTCACAATCGTTATGACCTCACATGCGGGGTCCGGGGTCGCTCCCGGCAAGACAGTGCAGCAGCGAATCGCCGAGGAGCTGGGCGTGGGCGAGCGGCAGGTGACGGCCGCCGTCGACCTGCTCGACGGCGGGGCCACCGTGCCGTTCATCGCCCGGTACCGCAAGGAGGCGACCGGCACGCTCGACGACGCGCAGCTGCGCACGCTCGAGGAGCGCCTGCGTTACCTGCGGGAGCTGGAGGAACGCCGGGCGGCGATCCTGGAGTCGATCGGCTCTCAGGGCAAGCTCGACGACACCCTGCAGGCGCAGATCATGGCGGCGGACTCCAAGGCGCGGCTCGAGGACCTCTATCTGCCCTACAAGCCCAAGCGCCGGACCAAGGCGCAGATCGCCAGGGAGGCGGGGCTCGAGCCGCTCGCCGGCCTGCTGCTGGGCGATCCGGCCCGCGACCCCCACGCGGAGGCCGCCGCCTTCGTCGACGACGGAAAGGGCGTCGTCGATGTCGCGGCGGCGCTGACGGGAGCGCGCGCGATCCTGGTGGAGCGCTTCGGTGAGGACGGCGACCTCATCGGGACGCTGCGGGAGAAGATGTGGTCGCGCGGCCGGCTCACCTCACGCGTACGCGACGGCAAGGAAGAGGCGGGCGCGAAGTTCTCTGACTACTTCGAGTTCGCCGAGCCCTTCACCAGGCTGCCCTCCCACCGGATCCTCGCGATGTTCCGGGGGGAGAAGGAAGAGATCCTCGATCTCAGCATGGAGCCGGAGTCCGAGCCCCAGGACGGTCCCGCTCCGAGCGACTACGAGCTCGACATCGCCCGGCGCTTCGCCGTCTCCGACCGGGGCCGGCCGGGCGACCGGTGGCTGATGGACACGGTGCGCTGGGCGTGGCGCACCCGGATCCTCCTGCATCTCGGCGTCGATCTGCGCATGCGCCTGTGGCAGGCGGCCGAGGACGAGGGGGTGCGGGTGTTCGCCGCCAACCTGCGTGACCTGCTGCTCGCCGCACCCGCGGGGACTCGCCCCACCATGGGCCTGGACCCCGGCCTGCGCACCGGGGTGAAGGTCGCGGTCGTCGACGCCACCGGGAAGGTGGTGGCGACCGAGACCATCTACCCGCACGAGCCCCGGCGGCGCTGGGACGAGTCCATCGCGGTGCTGGAACGGCTCGCGCGCGCCCATCACGTCGACCTGATCGCCATCGGCAACGGCACCGCCTCCCGGGAGACCGACAAGCTCGCCGCCGATCTGATCAAGCTGCATCCGGATCTGGGCCTGACCAAGATCGTCGTATCGGAGGCCGGAGCCTCGGTGTACTCCGCCTCCGCCTATGCCTCGCAGGAGCTGCCCGGGCTGGACGTGTCGCTGCGCGGCGCCGTCTCCATCGCGCGCCGGTTGCAGGATCCCCTGGCCGAGCTCGTCAAGATCGACCCCAAGTCGATCGGCGTCGGCCAGTACCAGCACGACCTCTCCGAGCTCAAGCTGTCGCGTTCGCTGGACGCGGTGGTCGAGGACTGTGTGAACGGGGTCGGTGTCGACCTCAACACGGCCTCCGCCCCCCTGCTGACCCGGGTGTCGGGCATCGGGGAGGGGCTCGCGGACAACATCGTGGCGCACCGGGACGCGAACGGGCCGTTCCGCTCCCGGCGCACGCTCAAGGAGGTTCCCCGGCTGGGCCCGAAGGCCTTCGAGCAGTGCGCCGGCTTCCTGCGCATCCCTGGCGGCGACGATCCGCTGGACGCCTCCAGCGTGCATCCGGAGGCCTATCCGGTGGTGCGGCGCATCCTGAAGTCCACCGGCGGCGACCTGCGGGCCCTGATCGGTAACGGCGCGGTGCTGCGGTCGCTCAAGCCCCAGGAGTTCGTCGACGACACCTTCGGGCTGCCGACGGTCACCGACATCCTTGCGGAGCTCGACAAGCCAGGACGCGACCCCCGTCCGGCGTTCAAGACCGCGACCTTCAAAGAGGGCGTGGACAAGCTCGCGGACCTGACCCCCGGCATGCTGCTGGAGGGGGTCGTCACCAACGTCGCCGCGTTCGGCGCCTTCGTCGACGTGGGCGTGCACCAGGACGGCCTGGTACACGTGTCGGCGATGTCGAAGAACTTCGTTCAGGACCCCCGTGACCTGGTGAAGCCGGGGGACATCGTCAAGGTCAAGGTGGTGTCCGTGGACATCCCGCGCAAACGGATCTCCTTGACCCTGCGGCTCGACGACGAAGCCGCCGCCGGTGGGCGGCGGGAGGCCGCCGGCCGTGACGGCGCGGACCCCAAACGCGGAGGCCCCCGCGGGGGACGGCAGCGTCCGGGCCGTGGCGGGCAGGGAGGCCCTGCCGGAGGCGGAGGCGGAGGCGGAGCGCCTGCGGGCGGCGGAGCGCTCGCCGACGCCTTGCGGCGGGCCGGCCTGGACAAGGGTCTGGGCGGATCTCGCTGACCGGTGGCCCGGCCCGTGGGTGATCCGCCCACGGGCCGGGCGGTCAGTCCTCCGCAGGTACGGATCCCTGCGGGGAGATGAGCCGCAGGGACGGGCCCGTCGCCGCCGACCGCGCGAACAGGCCGGGGCGCAGGACCGCGATGAGGTTCCGCTCCGCGTCCTCGTCCGTTCCGCCGGCCGGCCGGGATCGCCGCAGTGCCCGCGCGTAGGAGTCCCGGTAACGGCCCTCCCACAGCCCGCCGTCCCGGAGCCGCTCCACCTCCGCCCGGACCGCGGACAGCCAGGCTGATTCGTCCTCGCCCCACCGCGCCGCCACCGTCTCGACCGCCTCGTCCTCGGCCTGGAAATCGCCGGGCCGTTCGGTGCGGTGTTCAGCGGGCTGTCCGTCGGGCTGTCCGGTGGGCTGTTCGGTGGGCTGTTCGGCAGGGTGTCCGGTGAGGTGTTCGGTGAGGTGTTCGGTGAGGTGCAGGACGCCGAGGGCCCGCAGATGGTCCTCGTCGTGGTGGGAGACGGCAGGCTGCTCCGGCCGCCCGTGCGGGTCGCCGACCAGGATCCAGCGGCGGGCCCGTATCGCGCCGACGAGGAACTCACCGTCGGTGACCTGATCCGCGTCGTCCACGATCAGCACGTCGAAGCCGTCGATCCGGCCGAGCGGCCCGGCGGCGATGTCGAGCGGCGCCCCGCAGAACAGCGCGGCGGTGCCGAGCAGAACCTCCGTCAGCTCTGCGCCGGCCTCGCCGGTGCCCGGGGGGTCCTGCGCGAGTTGGAGGTAGCCGGACAGCTGCTCGATCCTGGCCATCGCGCGATCACGATGGCCGACGAGGACCTCGTCCGGAGCGGTGGACGGATCTTCGCCGCAGATATCCTGCACATGCCGGCGCGAACCGAGCTCAGAGTCGGCCACCTGCTGGAGCTCCACCGGACCCTCCGCGAGCGCGGCGGCCTCCTGTTCGCGGAGCAGTTCCAGCCGCTCCTCGGACTCGGTCAGCCTCCTGGCCGCCGCCCGCTCCTGCTGCTGGGCCCGCTCCACTGCGGTGGCCGCCTGCTCTTCGGCAAGGCGGGCCTCGGTGAGCCGTTCCTCGCCGCGCCGGCCGAGCTCGCGGGCATTGTGCGCCGCGGCCGCCGCCTGTTCGGCCTGCTCGGCCGCCTCGGCCGCGGTCCGGACGTGTTCGTCGAGGCCGGACCGCACGGTCTCGATCTCCGCCGTCAGCTGGACGACCTCTTCGGCCAGGCGCTCCTGCGCGTCCCGCAGCGTCATCAGCTCCGTCCCGCCGTTGGCGACGAAGGAGGCCAGCCGGGCGTGCTGCGCCTCGGCCCGGTCCAGAGCCTCCTTGGCCTGGCGGGCGCGGATCGCCGCCTCGTCGGCCTCCCGCTTGAGGTCGCCGACCTGGCGCCGGAGCTCCTGGTGCTCCGCGGTCGGGCGCATCCGCTGGCTGAGGCTCTTTCCCCGCTTCTGGGCCGCCCGTGCCGATTCCGCGGCCGCCAGCCGGTAGTAGCTCATGTGCCCGTCGGCTGCGGCGTCCGCTTCGGCCCCGTACAGCCGCTCGGCGTCGGCGGCCGACTGCGGCAAGGACTCCTTCGCCCGCGTCAGCTCCTCCATCAGGGACTTCTCTCGATCCCGGGCGGCCTGTAGCTCCTGGCGGCCGGTGCCGGCCCGTTCCTCCAGCGCGGTGCAGCGCGCGCGGGCCTCCTGGGCCGCGCGGCCACGTTCGTCCGCGACCTGGGCCGCGGCGTCGGCGACCTCCTGGAGCCCGGTGTGCTCGGCCCGCAGCACCATCGCCTCGGCCGCCGCCCGCCGGTGGCCGCCGGCGAGCCGGTCGTGGTCCTCCCGCGCGGCGGCGATCGCCTGCCCCGCCGCGGCGACCATGGCCCGCCGTTCGCCCACCCCGGCCTCGCCCTCGGCCACCCGGGCGGCGCTCTCCTCGCCGCGCCGCTCCTGCTCGGCCCGTACGTCGGCGAGTGCGGCCCGGTCCCGTGGCCACTGCTCGAGCCACATCAGGTCACGTTGCAGCCGTCGCAGCTCGGCCTTCCACGCCCGCAGATACGCGGTCCCGGCGGCACGGATCGTACCGGTGTGGGGCGCGCTCTCCCCGGCCCCGGGCTCCGCGCCCGGATGAGGGCCGGCCTGCACGGCGAAGATCTCCGACTCGTCGCCCAGGCTCTCCATGACGGAGCCGACGGCGGAGGTGGGCGCCATCAGCAGGGTCCGCGCGCCGTCGGCCGCGAGCCGCTTAACGATCTCGGCGATGACCGCCGTCCGCTCGGGGCCGCGCGGCGCCTGGACGAGCAGGGCATGAGGTGTGTGCACGGCCGCCTCGGCCGCGGCGAGCCGGTCACCTTCCCGCTGACCGGTCTCAGCGGCCAGAGCCGCCGGATCCACCATCAGCCGGGCCAGATCCTCCCACCGTCCGGCGACGTCGCCGTCTCGCAGAGCGCGCAGTGCCTGAAGGTACGGCGTCCAGCCGACCGGGCTCCCGGGCCCCGCCCGGCCCGTCTCCCGCAGCCGGCTCTCCAGTAGCTGGTACAGCGCCACCCCCGGCGCGTACCTCTCCGCGATCCGCGCGCGCAGCGGGTCGGCCCCCACCGCCGAGCCGTCATCCGCCGGGGACTCCGCGACAGCCGGCTCCGCTCCGGATGGCTCGCCGATCGGCTCCTCGTTCACCGAGTCCGGGGCCTCGCGGGACTCCTCTGCCGGATCCCCCGTCATGGGTTCATCGGCCACAGTGGACTCGGGCGTTGGAGGCACGACCGCAGCTGTCTCGGGCACAGCGGTCTCGGGTACATCGGTCTCGGGTACAGGGGCCTCGATCGCAGGGCTCTCGATCGCAGGGCTCTCGGGCACGGGAGATCTGGCCGCACGCGGCTCCGCCACGGCCGGCGGGTCGGCCGGGGTGGATTCCGGCGGGGCCGCCTCTGTCCCGAGTGGCTCCGGCAGGGTGGACCCCGCCAGGAGGGAGCCCGTCGAGGACGGCTCCGCCCGAGTCGCCTGCGTCAGCGGCTCCGTTACGGTCGCCTCCGCTCCGGTCGCCTCCGCTCCGGTCGCCTCCGTCACGGTCGGCTGTGTCAGCACTTCCCGCAGAATGGCCTCTGGCAGCGGTTCCCGCAGAGTGGCCTCTGGCGACGTGCCGGTCAGAGGGGGTTCCGGCAACGGCTGCGTCAGAACCGGCTCTGGCAACGGCTCCGTTCCGGTCGGCCGTGCCGGCGGTTCCGTCAAGGTCGATTCCGGCGTCCGCGGCTCCGCGACCTGCGAATCGGTTGCCGGTGGGGAGGGAACGGGTGGCAGCCGCCGGTCGCCGCTCGGTTCGTCCGGCACTGTCGAATCCTCCGCTGTCCGCATGATTCCCCTCGCTCGTCTTCTGTCGGTTCCAGTCTCCCTTCCCCACAGGACAAACGTCTCACTTCGACTCAGGATCTCCCTGGCCATTACCCATCATCCGGCAGGTGAGCGGCGGAGCACGACGCGGTGCGCGTGCGACTCACACTGCGCCCAGCGGGTCCCGGGCCTCGACACGGTGACCGACCACACCGTGGAGTCCGGACCGGTCGAAGGCCGGGGCGATCACATTAAAACGATCAAGGACTCGGTCGGCTCAGCCAGGCGGCGAAGTCCACTTCCGCAGCGGCTCGATCTGCTCGGCGAGCGGGCCAGAAGCGAGCTACGCCGGCGGCATCGGGCTGGCGGTCGCCTTGACCGCGGCCCCGCTGACCCTGCTCAGGCGGCCGGCCTCACCCGAGACCGTTCGTTTCGAGTGAGCACCGGAACGCCCTCGGTACGGGTCGCCTACCCCCACTTGGGCCGGGCCGTTCTCTCGTGGCCTTCAAGAGGGCGGGGCGGTATCGTCCCGGGCATGTCACAGCCGGGTGTGCGAGTGCTTGGCGGGCGCTACCAGATCCTGGACCGGCTGGGTCGCGGCGGGATGGGCGCCGTCTGGCGGGCGCGCGACGAACTCCTTGCGCGTGACGTCGCCGTCAAGGAGATCCTGTTGCCGCAGGGGCTGGACGAGGAGCAACTCGCCGTCACCCGCGGGCGGGCGCTTCGCGAGGCCCGTGCCGCGGCGCAGGTCCGCCATCCCGCGGTCGTCACGATCCACGACGTGGTCATCGAGGATGGTCATCCCTGGATCGTGATGGACTACGTTCGGGCGCGCTCGCTGGACGATCATCTGCGGGACGTCGGCGCGCTCTCGGTCGCCGAGACCGCCCGCATCGGCGAGGCGCTGATCGGTGCGCTCGAGGCCATCCACGACCACGGGATCGTCCATCGCGACATCAAGCCCGCCAATATCCTGCTGAGCGGTGACAGGCAGGTCGTGCTGACGGACTTCGGGATAGCCACGATCGAGGGCGACGTTCGTTTCACCGCCTCGGGTCTGCTGATCGGGACTCCGGGCTACATGGCTCCGGAGCGGCTGGCGGGCCGGGCGGCCAGGCCGCCTTCCGACCTGTGGTCGCTGGGCGCCGTGCTGTACACCGCGGTCGAAGGTCACTCCCCGTACGAGGGGAGTACGCCGATGATGATCGCGTCGGCCGTGCTGACCGGGGATCCGGTGCCGCCACGGCGGTCTGGGGCGCTCGGCCCGGTGATCACTGGGTTGCTCGCCCGGGATCCCGCCGATCGCATGGACGCCCGGACCGCGGCCGACCGTCTCGCGGCCCTCGTGAGAGATCCTGACCGACCGGCCGGATCGCGGTCCCAGCCTCCGCACCCGGGCGATCGGACCCGGCGGGACCCACCCGGTGAGGTCAGCGCGTCCGCGTCCGCGCCCGCGACCCGGCCGGTCGAGGCATCGAGCGAGAAGGAGATCGGGCGGGTCCCCGACTGGCTCAGCGGACCCACGTCCGGCTTCGCCTCCGGCGCGGAACTCGCCGGACGGGCGGCCTCATGGCAGGCGTCCGTGCTCCGGTCGGCTCGGATCGCGGCGACGGTGACGGTAGCCATCGCCCTCGTCGGGATCGTGACGTGGATCGTGAGCTCGGTTCCCTCCGGCGGTATCGGTGGAGCGACCGGCTTGACCGTAGATCCCTGCGCCCTGCTCACTACGGCTCAGCTCCGCACGCTCGCACCGGGCATGCAGAAGACGCCCAGCCTGGACAGCGCCGAGTGTGCGTGGAAAGGAGCGGCCGGCAGCGCGGCGCTGACGATCCGCCTGGAGAGCTTCACCAAGGACGAGCAGGCCACCACGGCTCTCCGCGACCTCCAGACCCGGGCATCTCCGGAGAGTCAGCCGACCCTCGGTATCGGGAACGAAGCGTATTCGTACGATCAGCAACGAACCGGCCAGGTCGGCAACACGAGGATCGGCCAGATGGAGGTGTTGTTCCGGCGTAACAGGAACGTCGTGAAACTCGACTATGACGGGCCGAGAGAACAGGAGAACGGCCTCCAGGCCGCCCGGTGGGTCGATGCGGCCCTCAGCCGATCGGGCAGGTAGCCCGCGTCGCGCCGGGGAACGCGATCAGATCGTCATCGGACTCGTCGCCAGCGCCGACGGCCGAAGCTGGATTGGCCGCCGCCCGAACCGCATCCGCCCAAGCCCACCCGGCTCGGCGAGGTGGTCTGGCTTGAGGGCGTGGACGAGCTCGATGGCGACCGCCTCGGCGAACACGAGCTGAGCCTCGCCATGAAATCCGGCTTCGCGGCCGCAGGAGACGAGTGAACGCCTCCCGCCCTCAGGATCCGGGCGCGGTCATCTCTCCACCAGCGTCAGCGCGAAGGCGTAGCGGGTGGCGCGGTAGAGATGGGTGCCGTACTCGACGGCGCGGCCTCCATCGTCGTACGCGGTGCGGGTCATGGTCAGCAGCGGCACCCCGCGGCGCTCGTCCAGTAGGCGGCCCTCGCCCGCACCGGCGGCGCGCGCCCCGATGGTCTGGTGGGCGATCCGCAGATTGACGCCGGTCGCGCGGAGGGTCTCGTACAGCCCGCGCTCGCTCAGCACGTCCGCGGTGACGTCGATGAGCCCGGCGGGCAGGTAGTTGGTCATCAGGGCCAACGGCTCCGAGCCGGTCAGCCGCAGCCGCCGCAGTCGTACGACCTCGGTGGCCGGGGTCAGCCCGAGTGCCTTGCCCGCCTCATCGCCCGCGGGCACCAGACCGAACTCCAGCACCCGGGTGCGCGGCTCCCGCCCGGCGGCCTCCAGATCGTCGTACAGGCTGGTCAGCTCGATGGAGCGGCGCACCTGGGCCTGGACGACCTGGGTCCCGACACCGCGCTTGCGCACCAGCAGCCCCTTGTCGACCAGATGCTGGATCGCCTGACGCACGGTGGGCCGCGACAGCCCGCAGCGATCGGCCAGCCGCACCTCGTTCTCCAACCGCGAACCAGCGGGTAGGTCTCCCTCGCGGATGGCGGCCTCCAGCTGCTGGGACACCTGGAAATACAGCGGAATCGGGCTGTTCCGGTCGACGGTCACCACGGGGAGTTGCACAACGCTCCTTTGTTTTCGGCCGGGCGTTTTCGGTCAGGGCAGTATCTCATGATGTCAGGACAAACTATTGACAGTGATGGAACGGTCCACGAGACTCGGGGCCTCGCCGGTAGCGCTCCGGCAACCTCCCCGTAACGCTGGGGACATACAGGAGACGGACCACGTGAGACGGAGGGGAACCATGAGGATCGGGCTGGTCGGGGCCGGTCGCATCGGCGCCCGGCACGCGACGGCGCTGAGCGAACTTCCCCGGGTCGAGACCCTGGTGGTGGCCGACACCCAGACCGGGCGCGCGCGGGAACTCGCGGCGCGGGTCGGGGTCGAGGCGGTGGACACCGTGGCCGAGCTGTTCGCGGCGGGACTGGACGGCCTGGTCGTCGCGGCGGCCACCGACGCGCACGCGGAACTCGTCATCCGGGGGGTGACGGCCGGGCTCCCGGTCTTCTGCGAGAAGCCGCTTGCTCCCGATATTTCTGGAACGTTCCAGGTTGTCCGGACGGTGAACTCCACCGGAGTGCCGGTGCAGGTCGGGTTCCAGCGGCGGTTCGACGCCGGGCACGTCGCGGCGCGCGAGGCCGTCGAGTCCGGCCGGCTCGGCTGGCTGCACACGGTGCGCTCGTGCACCCTCGATCCCGCGCCACCACCGCGCGAGTACATCCCGGTCTCCGGCGGCCTGTTCCGCGACTGCGCGGTGCACGACTTCGACGCGGTCCGCTTCGTCACCGGCCGGGAGGTCGTCCAGGCCGTCGCCGCGGGCGCCAACCGGGGTGACGAGATCTTCCGCGAATGCGATGACGTCGACACGGCCACCGCCGTGCTCAC
>JAOPYK010000139.1 GCA_025964695.1 Streptosporangiaceae bacterium
GACGTGGCCGGTGTCGGTGAGCAGGTGGAACCGCGCGGTCGGGATGGCCGCGGCGTAGGCGCGGCCGTAGTCCGGGTCGACGATCTGGTCGCTGTCGCCCCACAGCACCAGGGTCGGCAGGCTGATGGCGTCGAGACGATCGCGCAGGGTGGGGTCGACCATGGATGGTGTCCCGCCGTAGAGGGCCAGCGCGGCCCGGTTGCCGGCCATGACCGCCTGTTGTGCGGCGGGCATGGTGGCCGGGTCGATGCGGAACGGCGCCGGGTCGTGGTAGCTGAGCTGGGCGACCTGGTCCATGGTGAGGGAGAAGAAATCCACGACGGGGTGATCGGCTACGTCGATGCCGACCGCGTTGACCAAGACGATGCCGCTGATGCGGGCGGAGCCCGACAGCGCCATCTCGGCGGCGATCCAGCCGCCGATCGAGTTGCCGATCACGGTGACGTCGACCAGGTCGAGTTCGTCGAGCAGTTGCAGGTAAAGCGCGGCGAGTCCGGGGATGCTGCTCAGTGCCTCTGGGCGGGGGGTGGCGCCGAAGCCTGGGTGGGTCGGGGTGACGACCCTGGCGTGGTGGGTCGCGGCGAGCAGGTCGGCGAAGCCGGTGACCGACTGCGGGCCGGCGCCGCCGTGCAGCAGAAGGAACGGATGGCCCTGGCCGCGTTCGGTGACAGTGACCTCGATGGTGCCGATGCCCTCGACGATGACGGTGTGCATTGCGGTGGTCACTAGGGCTCCTTGATGAATGCGCGTGCTGGGTGAGGCGGGTGGAGGTTGTTGCGGGTCAGGCGGATCGGGCGGAACGTGCGGCGCGGTAGGCGAACAGCAGCACTGCTGCGGCAGAAGGGGCGGTTGCCTGGGAGGAGGAGTCCGCGCAGGTGTGGGCGGTGGTGGGACCTGTATCTCGGGTCATGCCAACAACCTTATACAAGGAACCTTAGATAAGGAAGCTGTGTTGGAGTGGTAAGATCATCGCATGACCCGAACCCGGCAAGAAGTGGCCCTGCTCGTCAAGCGGCTACAGCACCGCCACCATCGGGCACTCACCGCAGCTCTGGCCGATCTCGGTATCTCCCTGGTGCAGTGGGACACCCTGCGCCACCTGCACCGCCACCCCGACGCGTCGCTGCACGACTTGGCCCAGCTGACCTTCCAGACTGACCAGTCCTTCGGCTCCCTCGCTACCCGCATGGTCGAACGCGGCCTCATCGAACGCATCCCCGGGCCAGGACGCGCCGTGCGGCACCGTCTCACCGAACGGGGGCAACAGCTACGCCAGGCCGGCGACGCCCTCGTCAACGAGGTCTTCACCGGATCCTTCGCCCCGCTGGCGGCCGACCAGCTCGATCAGCTCGGCGATCTACTCCACCAGCTCCTGGACCCATCCACCACGCCAGACGCGGACAACAGCGTGACCTCCACCACGACGTAACGACCATGGTGGCGCGCCGGCTGCTGCACCCCAGAAAGAAGACCGTCGGTGTGCGGATCCCCGACCACGTCGTCCTCCAGGCGTTGCTGACCGATCTCGGCGAGCCGCTGCTGTCGACCACACTGCTTCTGCCCGACGAGACCGAACCCATGGCACAGGGCTGGGAGATCAAGGAACGACTCGACCACGTGATCGACGCCGTGCTCGACTCCGGAGAGTGCGGTGCCGTGCCGGCAACGGTCATCGACTTCTCACAGGGTGAACCCGAGATCCTCCGCAGAGGTGCCGGAGACCCCTCCCGCTTCGAATAGAACATTCGACGTCATCAGGGTGCGCCCGTGCGGCTCCTCGTCACTTCCACCGCACGGCCGTATCGGGCCACTGCTCCTGGCCGTCGACGCCACCCGAAGAAGGGACCGTGAGCATGCAGGAGCGCCAGCAGCCACGTGGAGCGCTATAGCTGCACTCTCGGGCCGATGACCGGATGTTCGCCACCCGCCGCAAGAAAACACTCTTCTGCCGCGATCCGCGTGAGGGCGGCTCGGAATTCATCCAGCACGATCGCGTCGGCGACGCACGCTCGTGCCGATGAGCGGATGCCGATCCGCCGTTCTGAGCAACTGCGGGTTCTACTACACAGCTTGGTCGTACAGGGTGATGAACGTGCCTTCCTTAACGAAAAGGTGCGGGTACTGTCCAACCCGCGCGTGGATCTGCTGCGCCTCGACCGGACGGCCATCCCGCATCTTGTAGAGGCCTCGGCGGCCAATCTCTGCGGCAAGGTCGCCCGCTCTCATCATTCCTCCAGGCGCGCTCGTCAGCACGGCCACCATGGCTCTGTGAAGTGTAAGACTCTGAGATTCGACCTCCGAGCTTCCATGTCCGCCAGCCAGTTCGAGGAGGGCCTCCAGAGAGGCGACTGTGCGTCCGAGCCGACCTACTTCGAGTTGGGTTCGCTGGAGGGCATGTCTCGCTTGATCAAGGTCACCCCGAACCTCCTCGATGTTGGCCTCAACCACCCGCCTGATCTCGGTCTGATACTCCACGACACCTCCACCTTGCGTTGTGCGACAGTGAGACTGTCACACAGTCGCACATTGATGTCAACGTGGGCGCCTGATACGCAGGCCCAGACTCGCCCTCTCATGCCTGTGGGTGCCGGAAACCGTGTCACAGCTTCTGATCTGGGGTTTCACCCTCCCGAGCGGTCCGGTTGCGGCAGGCTCGTGGAATGGCTTTGCGGCTGCTGTACCTGATCGCGCTACGGGTGTTCGGCTGGATCGCGTTGCTGTTCCGCTCGCAGGCGGCCAAGGACGTGGAGATCCTTGTCCTGCGTCACCAGCTTTCGGTACTGCGCCGGCAGGTCGCCACTCCGCGGCCGTCGTGGGCGGATCGGGCGATCCTGTCCGCCCTCGCCCGCCTAATCCCGCGACGTCGCCGGCACCAGATGTTCGTCACACCACGGACGCTGCTGCGATGGCACGCGCACTTGATGAAACGACGGTGGACCTACCCGAGGCGCACGCCGGGACGGCCGCCGACGCGTCCGACGCTCCGAGCCCTGGTGCTGCGAATGGCCGGCGAGAACCCGACCTGGGGCTACAGGCGCATCGCCGGTGAGATCGCCAGGCTGGGCCGCAAGGTCTCCCCCGCCACCGTCTGGGCGATCCTGAAGAAAGCCGGCATCGACCCCGCACCCCGCCGCGGCGACCCCACCTGGGCGCAGTTCCTCAAGACGCAGGCATCGGGGATACTGGCCGCCGACTTCTTCCACGTCGAGACCATCACACTGACCCGGTTGTATTGCTTCGCCGTGGTCGAGCACGCCTCCCGCCGCGTCCACGTACCGGGCGTCACCGCGAACCCGACCGGCGAATGGGTGGCCCAGCAAGCCCGGAACCTCCTCCTCGACCTGGAGGATCGGGCCAACGACTTCCGGTTCCTGATCAGGGACCGAGACCACAAGTACACCGCCACCTTCGACGAGGTGTTCAAAGCTGAGGGCATCCGCGTGCTGCTCACCGCACCCCAGGCACCCCGCATGAACGCCATCATGGAACGCTGGATCGGCAGCGTACGCCGTGAGCTGCTCGACCGGACGCTCATCATGAACGCCCGCCACCTGCGCAAGGTCCTCGCCGAGTACGAGGACCATTTCAACGAGTACCGCCCGCACCGGGCACTGAACCAAGCCAACCCCCTACGGGCGCTCCCGGATCCCGTCAACGCCGACATCAAGGTCACCCGGCGCGATCGACTCGGCGGTCTCCTCCACGAATACGCCCAGGTCGCATGAGGTGACACAATATTCGGCACCTACAC
>JAOPYK010000141.1 GCA_025964695.1 Streptosporangiaceae bacterium
CCGGCGCCGCGGGGGCGGCCGGGCGGGCGGACTTGCGGCCGTACAGCCAGGCGCCGGTCCGGGCGGCCAGCGGCCGCAGCAGCCGGCCGAGGCCGTTGAGCAGCCACAGGAGGATCTGGCCGACCCCGGCCACGATCCGGCCGGACAGCCGAAAGGCATGATGGGCGAGGCCTTGGCCGAGTGGCGGGGTGTCGTTGCTGGTCACAGATCCATCTTGACCCTTCTCGTCGGCTTCTCACCTCACCGTGGGGTGCGATGCCGGGCGGCGGTGTCCCCCTTGAGAACGACCTGCGTTCCCTCCTCTCGGGGGACGCCCGGTGATCTGCGAGGACGTAACGTCGTAGCTGTGACGACGGTGGAGTGCCTCCGCGAGCGTTGCGGGGCCGTGGGCTGAGCCTACGTCCGCGCTGGGCAAGGGGGTCGGGAAGCACCCGCCCGTCACACCACCGACCCGTCCGGTTTGGGGACCGGACGGTCAGGTGCATGAGGAGACGTCCCTCGCCGGTCCGGCCGGAGCCGTGTCTCTGCGGAGCACGTACCGGTCTCGCCTGGGCTGGGGCTGGACGACCGGATCGGTCGGCCGGCGAGGGAGGGCTTCAACGGCGCGGGTTTCAGGGGCGCGGGTTTCAGGGGCGCGGGTTTCAACGGCGCCGCAGCAGGCGCAGCGCCTTCTCCTTTTCGAAGTCCAGCGCCCGCGTGGGTGGCGCGGACAGCCGCCCGATGCGTTCCCCCAGCTCCTGGACGCGCATGCGTACCTCCGGCTCGGCCAGCACCCGCAGCCCGAAGGCCAGTTCCCCGGGACTGATGTCGTACTTCTTCTCCAGCGCGAGTGCCAGCGCGACCGCGCGCAACTCCGCCTCACCGAATCGGCGGTGGCCGCCATGGTCGTTCCCGCTCTCGGCCGGAAGCCCTCCCGCGCGTTCCCGGGTCGGTGGCAGCAGCCCCAGCGCCTCGCGGTAGCGGAGCATTCGAGGCGAGGTGCCGAGCCGCCGCGCGGCCTCCGTGATGCGCATGACCTCAAGCATGGGGCAAACCTAACAAATAAATGTCAGAAATACCCATCCGGCCGTGCACTGGGGTCATCCACCCACCTAGACTCGCTGACGAAGCCTCGTCGAATCCGCCGCTCGTGCCTCCAGGCGCCGATCGCGGCAGGGCGTTCGGCGCGGCCGGGACGGACCGACGGCGCGGCAGCAGGCCGCACGATATGGACCTCAGGAGCTACGAACCATGGATTACAAGGTCGCCGATCTGTCGCTGGCGGCGTTCGGTCGCAAGGAGATCCGGCTCGCCGAGCACGAGATGCCCGGGCTGATGGCCGTACGCAGGGAATTCGCCGACGCCCAGCCGCTGCGCGGCGCGAGGATCATGGGCTCGCTGCACATGACGATCCAGACCGCCGTGCTGATCGAGACGCTGGTCGAACTCGGCGCCGACGTCCGCTGGGTCAGCTGCAACATCTTCTCGACCCAGGACCACGCCGCCGCCGCGGTCGTCGTCGGGCGGGACGGCACCGAAAATGAGCCCGCGGGCGTCCCCGTCTTCGCCTGGAAGGGCGAGACGCTGGAGGAGTACTGGTGGTGCACCGACCAGGCGCTGGCCTGGCCGGACGGCAGCGGCCCCAACATGATCCTCGACGACGGCGGCGACGCCACGATGCTCGTCCACAAGGGCGCGGAGTACGAGAAGATCGGTGCGGTCCCCTCGGCGACTGAGAGCGACCCCGAGGAGTGGCACGTCGTCCTCGACACCCTGCGCCGCACGATCGCGGACAAGCCAGGCCGGTGGACCGCGGCGGCCGCCGAGATCAAGGGCGTCACCGAGGAGACCACCACCGGCGTGCACCGCCTGTACGAGATGCACAAGAACGGCGCGCTCGCCTTTCCGGCGATCAACGTCAACGACTCGGTGACCAAGTCGAAGTTCGACAACAAGTACGGCTGCCGCCATTCGGTCATCGACGGTCTCAACCGTGCCACCGACGTGCTCATCGGCGGCAAGGTCGCACTCGTCGCCGGCTATGGCGACGTGGGCAAGGGCTGTGCCGACGCGCTGCGCGGCCAGGGCGCCCGGGTGATCGTCACCGAGATCGACCCGATCTGCGCATTGCAGGCCGCGATGGACGGCTTCCAGGTCGCCACTCTCGACGACGTCGTGTCCAGCGTGGACATCTTCGTCTCGACGACCGGCAACTTCAACATCATCACGGCCGAGCACATGGGCCGGATGAAGCACCAGGCCATCGTCAGCAACATCGGCCACTTCGACAACGAGATCGACATGGCGGGCCTCGCGAAGGTCCCTGGCGTCGTCAAGAACAACATCAAGCCGCAGGTCGACGAGTGGGTCTTCCCCGACGGCCACTCGATCCTGGTGCTCGCCGAGGGTCGGCTGATGAACCTGGGCTGCGCCACCGGCCACCCCTCGTTCGTGATGTCGAACTCCTTCACCAACCAGGTCATCGCACAGATCGAGCTGTTCACCAAGACCGAGCAGTACCCGGTCGGCGTCTACGTGCTGCCCAAGCACCTCGACGAGAAGGTCGCCCGGCTGCACCTCGACGCGCTGGGCGTGAAGCTCACCACGCTCACCAAGGTGCAGGCCGAGTACATCGGAGTGGACGTCGAGGGCCCCTACAAGCCCGAGCACTACCGGTACTGATCGATAGTCGGGGCGCTCGCTGACAGGTGGCGAGTCCGGCACCGGGGCCAAGTCCCGGTGCAGGGCTCGCCACGATCGGGTTCGGGGGCTTTCAGGGGGCCTTCTGGGAGGCACGGGGATGAGTGACATCGCGGACGCCTCACTGGCGTACGGCGGGGTGAAGCGGATCGAGTGGGCGGACCGGGGGATGCCGGTGCTGCGGCAGATCAGGGAGCGCTTCGCCACCGACCTTCCGCTGAGCGGGTTCAAGATCGCCGCATGCATGCACGTGACGACCGAGACGGCGAACCTCATCCGCGCCCTGCAGGCGGGCGGCGCCACTGTGGCACTGGCGGCCTCCAACCCGCTGTCCACCCAGGACGACACCGCGGCCGCCCTCGTGCACGAATACGGCGCCACCGTCTTCGCCCGATCCGGCATCGACCGCGAAGGCTACTACCGGCACATCCAGCAGGCCCTGGCGATCGAGCCGGACCTGGTCCTGGACGACGGCTGCGACCTGGTCAACATCCTGCACACCGAGCGCGTCGACCTGGTCGGCGGGGTCAAGGCCGGCTGCGAGGAGACGACGACCGGGGTCATCCGGCTGCATCAGATGGCCCGCGAGGGCGCCCTGAAGTTCCCCATGATCGCGGTCAACGACACCGACACCAAGCACATGTTCGACAACCGCTACGGCACCGGCCAGTCCACGCTGGACGGCATCATCCGGGCCACCAACCTGCTGCTGGCGGGCAAGACGATCGTCATCGCCGGCTTCGGCTACTGCGGCCGGGGCCTGGCAGAGCGGGCTCGGGGGCTGGGCGCCCGGGTGATCGTCACCGAGATCGATCCGGTCAAGGCCCTGGACGCGCTGCTCCAGGGCTTCTCGGTGCTGCCGATGGCGCAGGCCGCCGAGCGGGGAGACGTGTTCATCACCGTCACCGGCAACCGTGACGTCATCACCGATGACCACTTCGCCCGGATGAAGGACGGCGCGATCCTTGCCAACTCCGGTCACTTCGACGTGGAGATCGACGTGCGGGGGCTGCAGGGGCTGGCCGTCGAGGTGCATCGCGGCGTACGGCCCTTCGCCGACGAGTACGTGCTGGCCGATGGCCGCCGCCTGGTGCTGCTGGCCGAGGGCCGGCTGGTCAACCTGGCCGCCGCCGAAGGCCATCCGGCGGCCGTCATGGACATGTCCTTCGCCGACCAGGCGCTCACCTGCGCGTGGCTCGCGACGGCGTACGACACCCTCGTCCCCGGTGTGTACGACGTTCCGGCCGACATCGACGGTGAGGTCGCGCGGCTGAAGCTGGCCTCAATGGCCGTCGAGATCGACGCCCTCACCGCGGACCAGGAGGACTACCTCTCCTCCTGGCGGCACGGTTCCTGAGCCGGTGCCACGCGGGACGTACGTCCATCTCGGCGACGGAGCGGAAGAGCGGTTCCAGTGCGCCCCCGGCCCCGCCGGCTGGCGGTACGTATCCGATCGCCCGGAGGGCCCGCACACCGACCTCACCGTGGACAGCCGCTGGTGCCCCGTCAGGGTGGAGCTGCGCACCCGGGACTGGCTGGTCCGGGGCGGGCTGACCGGCCCGGAGCTGCTGTGGCTCCGTTCACCCGCCGGGTCCGGGGCGGCGCCGCTGGACTCGCCCGGCACCACCGAGCACTCCGCGCGGGCGACCGGCTTCCTCGGCGACTCCCCGGCGTTCCTGGTGGCCGTGGCCCGGTCCCTCCGGCTGGAGCCGGGCGCGCAGGCGGAGGTACGGCTCGTACAGGTGACCGGTCCGCAGCTGGCGGCGCTCACGGTCACGCAGCGGTGGCGGCTGGCCGAGACGACCAGGCACGACACGGACCTCGGACCGTTGCCGGTCGAGCGCTATGAGGTCGCCGACCTGGCCACCGGCGAGATCCTCACCGTCCATCTGGCCGGCGACGTGATCCTCGTGGCCCCGGGCATCGAGCTCGCCGACCTCGAGACCCCGCCCACTCTGGGCTGATCCCTGCCCGCCCGCTTCGGGTGATGGCCGGGGAATTTCGGGTGATGGCCGGGGGTGAGGCCGCTGCACGACCACGCGGGGCGCACCATCGTGGCCGTGCAGCGGGGCTTCGGGGGGAGACGCCGAGTGAGTGGGCCGAGCCGGTACGGAGGTGGGGCGCGCGGCATCTCCCGAGCAAACACCGATCAAACATGAAAGTCGCTCGGATATTAAGGCGTGCGCCGTGTCGCTGGGAAGCCCCGGCCCGGGCCGTCGCGGCCGGCCGGCTCCGGATCAGTGGCCGGGAGGACGCGCGGGAGGCTGATGCGGTGGCCGAGGCGCGAGCACCTGCTCGTAAGGGCCCCGACCGTACTGCGCAGGCGGCAGGAACCGGGGCTGCCCGGGGCCGGGCGGGCTGAACGGCGGCGGCGCGGGGGGTCCGGCCACCGGCGGTGGCTGCGGGGCGGGACCCGTGACGGCCATCGCCGGGACCGGCTGCGGGCCGTACGCCGCGACGCCACCCCAGGCGAGCGGGTGCCGGCGCCCCCGGCGCTGAGCCAGCCGCCATTCCTCCCGCTGCCGGCGCTCGGCCAGTACGGCCGACAGCAGGATCTCGGGGCGTACGCCGGGGGGCGGCGGCGGGCTCACCCGTGCCACGACCTGGTCCACCAGGCGCTGCCCCATGGCGTCCCGGACCTCCGGCAGCAATTCCCAGAACCGCAGCAGATACTGCCGTGAGGTGAGCGCCAGCCCGTCGGACACCTGGGACAGCTCGAGCGAACGGGCCCAGCCGGCCAGCTGTGGCGGCATCACCGCCACCGGCCCCAGCAGCGCCGAAGCGGGCACCCGGTCCTGGATGACGATCGTGCCCGCGAACAGATCACCGAGCCGCTTGCCCTGGCGGTTGAACAGCGACGCGATGAGCGCCGGGGACCCGAAGAGCGCCCAGATCTCCAGCACCGCCGACAGTGCGCGGACCAGCGCCTGGCGGAACCGGATGGGCCCGCCGTCGTCGCTCACCACCCGCAGGCCGAGGGCCATCTTGCCCAGCGTGCGGCCCCGGCTGAGCGTCTCGCACGCCGTCGGGTAGCCGACCAGGACCGCCACCGTGCCCAGCACCCCGAAGCCGACCCCCCACGCCTCGTCCAGGGCCATGGTCATGGCGGCCAGGATGCTCGCGAAGTACAGCAGCGCGTACTGGAAGAGGACGTCGAGCAAGAGGGCGATGCCCCGGCTGGGCAGGCGTGCCACCCGGAGGTCGAGGGCTACGGCCTCACCGGTGACGAGTTCGGCCACGGCTCTCCTGCTCTCTGGCGGCCCGGATGGGCCTGCGGTCGGTGCGGGCTTTCTGTGGTCCTGATTCTGTACGCTCCAGTTTGCCGGGTCGGTGGCCAGGAGCGCTAATCTCAGGCGGTGGACGTCGATGCCTTCGTGGCCGCACATCACACCGAATGGTCCCGGCTGGAACGGCTCATCAACCGTAGCCGGAAGCTGACCGGTGCCGAGGTCGACGAGCTGATCGAGCTGTACCAACGTACGGCCACCCATCTGTCCGTGGTGCGCTCGAGCTCGCCGGACCCGGTGCTCGTCGGCCGGCTGTCGTCGCTGGTCGCCCGTGCCCGGGCGGCGGTCACCGGCGCGCAGGCCCCGCTGTGGCGCGACTCCACCCGGTTCATCACGGTGACCTTCCCGGCCGCCGCCTACCGGATGCGCTGGTGGTGGCTGGGCAACGCCGCCGCGTCGATCGCGGTGGCGACGATCATCGCCATCTGGGTCGTGCGCAACCCCGGCGTCCAGGCGTCGATCGGTGCCCCCAGCGAGATCCGCAGGCTCGTCGACCACGACTTCGCGAACTACTACACCGAGCACGACGCGGCGGCGTTCGCGTTCCAGGTCTGGGTCAACAACTTCTGGGTCTCCGCGCTGGCCCTGATCGGGGGGATCACGCTCGGCATCTTCACCCTGTTCGCGCTCTGGCAGAACACCTTGAACCTCGGCGTGACCGCCGGGCTGATGTTCGCCTACGGCAAGGGCGACATCTTCTTCGGCTTGATCTTGCCGCACGGTCTGCTCGAACTGAGCGCGGTCTTCCTGGCCTGCGGAACCGGGCTGAAACTCGGCTGGACGATCATCGATCCCGGTGGCCGGCCCCGCAGCCGGGCCCTTGCCGAGGAGGGCCGGGCACTGGTGAGCATCGCCATCGGGCTGGTCGGAGTGCTGCTGATCTCCGGCGCCATCGAAGGCTTCGTCACCGGCTATGTCAGCATCACCTGGCTGCGCATCGGCATCGGGGTCGTCGCCGAGGCGGCCTTCCTCACCTACGTGTTCGTCCTGGGCCGCCGAGCCGTGAAACGGGGCGAGAGCGCCGACGACGGAATCACCCCCGATGTCGCCCCCATCGCCGCCTGACGTCCCGGTTTCCCGGACCAACGTGCACGGTGGTAGAGGTGAACCGGCTGTGTCGATCCAGACAAACTGGACGCAGCTCTCCGGTTATCCGTTTACCCGTTAATGCCTGAGTCTCCTGCGCTCAGCCACCCTTCCTGCCCGGCGAACTCCCGGCGCCGTGCAGTCTCAGGTCGGAGGGCAGGGGGGTGGGCAGACGCCCTTGTTTTGCGCGATGCGGCGCATGGCACGCTCCGCTTGGGGGAGAGTCAGTGCCGCGGGCAGGGGGCCAGGGTCACTGGCGCGGAAGGCTTCGAGCATGAGGGCGACGAGGCGCCGCCACGCATGAGGGGCATCCCGGCTGGTCGCCTGCACCACGCCGGCGTTGGCGAAGAACAGAAGCAGCAGGTCTTCCGGGACGAAGTCGTCGCGCAGCACCCCCGTGTCCTGGGCCCGGCGGACCAGGCCGGCGAAGGCGTCCCCGGCGCGGTCGCGCTGCGCCTGGGCCTCGCCGCAACTCAGGCTGAGCGTGATCAGGTCGGTGAAGCCGCGATCGGCGGCCTGCAGCGCGCACATGTGCTCGATGAAGCCGCGGAAGCCGGTCCAGGGGTCCGGGGACCGCGAGGCACGTTCCGCCGCATCGGCGTACTCGGCCAGTTTGTCGGCGAAGGCCGCCGCGACCAGTTCCTCCCGGTTGGGGAACCGCCTGTAGAGGGTGGCGATGCCGACACCGGCACGCTCGGCGATCTCGTCCAGTGGTACCTCCAGGCCCCGCTCGGCGAAGGCCTCCTTGGCGGCATCCAGGATCTGCCGCCGGTTGCGCACGGCGTCGGCTCGCAGCGGCCGGTCGGCGGTGACGACGTTCGCAGGATCCACCATGCCCCGATTCTAGCTTATCTGGAATCGAACCTCCGCCTGTTGATGCCAAACTCCGTCGGAGGATTACGCGGGCGGCCCCTTTTCGTACGGACCGCTCACGCTGCCCTCATCCTGGATTTCCCGGCTGACGTGGTGATGACCGGCGAGGCCGCTGTGACGTAGGCAACCGTAGACGCTCCTCCGTTTGTGATTTATAGTCACACTAAATGGAGGACGTTCTCCGTTCTGCCGAGCGGATGAAAGGAGACGGTGGTCGTGGCGACTCTCGTGTACGAGCGAAGCACCGACCGCCCCGCCCACTGGCGCGTCGCCGACGGGCCCGATAGTGGCCCGGGCGGAAACGGCACCGGCCGGCGGGTGGTCCAGGCCTGGGCGGCCCCGCTGTTCGGTCTCGGAGGTACCGGGTTGGCGGTGTGGACGGGCTACCTCGCCATGAGTCTGCCCCCGCAATCCGTCAGCCCCCACTACAACGTCGCCTGGGCCGGGTTCGACGCTCTGCTGGCCTGCCTCGTGCTGACCACCGCCTGGCTCGCCCACCGGCGCAGCTCCCTGGTCGCCTCCACCGCAGCGGCGACCGCCGCGCTGTTGCTCGCGGACGCATGGTTCGACATCACCACGGCAGCTCCGGGCCGACCGCTGCTCGCCGCGGCCCTGCTCGCCACCTTCATCGAACTGCCCGCGGCGGCCCTTGCACTTCAAGTCCATCGAACGGCCTCCAAAAGGAGATCACCATGACCGTCGATCCCACCGTCGAACCCCGGCGCACCGGACCGCTCCCGGCACCCAACGTCATACTCACAGCCGTGGTCACGAGAGCGCACGCGAACGTCCGCCGATCTCTCAACGCCACCGCTCAACCACAGCCGCAAGACGACCCCTGGCGCCAGACCCGGCTCCTCGACTTCGCGATCGCCACCCTCAGCGGTCATATCGCTGCCATGCGGACCACCGTTCATCCACTGGCCGGTCAGGCCCTGCCCCACGGCCGTGCCCAGGTCACCGCCTACCATCAGGTCCAACGCGACCTCGAGCACCTGATGTGGTCACTGCATCAAGTCCTGCACGGCGACGCACGTGCCCCGAGGCGATCCGCCGCGTCGTTGTACCGCACGCTGTCGACGACCTTCGACACCTACGCCGAGCACGAGGCGATGCTGCTGACCAGGCTCCAGCAGGTCACCACCCACCGGCAACAGCAGAGCCTGATGCGCGACATCAAAGCCGCGCTGACCGGCGCACCGACCCGCCCGCACCCCCACATTCCACGTTCGCTGGGCAGAGCACGACCCGTCACCCGGATCATCGCCCTATGGGACGGCCTGCTCGACGAGGTGCACGGCCGAAGCACGCCGGGAGGAACGGGAGGAACGGGCCACTCCCTAGCCGCCTGACCTACCCGGCCACGGAAGAACCCGGTCAATGCCGGAAGCCCTCCGATTCGTCGCGCTCGGTGGAAGGAGGGCCAGGGGTCATCAGAGGCGCCCGGCGGTCTTCAGCGCGAGGTAGGCGTCGGCAAGGGCGGGGGCCAGTTCGTCGGGCGGCGCGTCCACGACCTCGACACCGAATCTCCGGAGCTCCGCGGTGAGCCGGCGGCGCTCGGCACGGGCCCGCTCGGCCGCGGCCGCGTCGTACACCGCCGCGAGGTCACCGCGGGCGGCGGCCATCTCGCTCACCCGGGGGTCGGAGACCGCCGCGATCATCAGCAGGTGCCGGGAGGTGAGCTGCGGCAGCAGCGGAAGCAGACCCTCCTCGATCGCGGCCGAGTTGAGCTCGGTCAGCAGCACCACCAGGCAGCGCTGCCGCACCTTCGACATGATCGTCGAGACCATTCCGGCGGCGTCGGACTCGATCAGGGCGGGTTCCAGCGGCGCCATCGCCTGCACCATCGAGGTCAGCAGATCGGTCCGGGAGGCGCCCTCGACGCGGGCCCGTACCCGCCGGTCGTAGGCCAGCAGATCGACCCGGTCCCCGGCTCGGGAGGCGAGTGCGCCGAGCAGCAGTGCCGCGTCCATCGAGCAGTCCAGCCGGGGGATGTCGCCGACCCGTCCGGCCGCCGTGCGCCCGGTGTCCAGCACCAGATAGATGCGCCGGTCCCGCTCCGGCCGCCAGGTCCGCACGACCACGTCGGCCCGGCGCGCGGTGGCCCGCCAGTCGATGGAGCGGACGTCGTCGCCGTCGACGTACTCCCGCAGCGAGTCGAACTCGGTGCCTTGACCGCGGATCAGCGCCATGTGGTTGCCGGTCAGCTCGCGCAGCTTGGCCAGCTTGCCCGGCAGATGGCGGCGGGACGGGAAACCCGGGAGTACCCGCAGCGTCCACGGGGCCGGACGGGACAGCTGCCGGGCGGCCAGCCCCAGCGGCCCGGTCGACCGCACGGTGACGGCGGCGGGCCTGCGGTCACCCCGCCGGGTCGGCATGAGCGTCAGGTCCACCCGGCGCCGCTCTCCCGCGGGGATGCTCAGCTTGACGTTGTTCGGGAGGCGACTGGTGCTGGGAGGGCGACCGGCGCGGGAGACGGCCGTGCCCACCGGCACCGCGCCGGCGCTGGGCGGCCAGGCGTCGCGCAGCCGGGCTTTCACGCGGCGCCGTCCCAGGTTCTCCACGATCAGCGAGACGTTGGCGGTCTCGCCGAGCCGCACGCTGGTGTCCCCGGATCGGTGCAGGCGCAGCCGCCGGATGTTTCCGGCCAGCGCCAGGTCCACGGCCACGCCGACGGCCAGCGCGCCCTCCAGCGCGAACAGCGCCCACCAGTGCGGCACGAACAGCAGCACCAGGGCGCCCAGCGCGGCCAGCAGCCCGGTCCGCCCCGTCAGCGCCATGCCCGGCTCCCCACTATCTCGGGGCGGGAACGGTGGTGAGCACGCCCTCGAGGACACCGTCGGCGGTCGCGCCTTCCAGATCGGCTTCCGGGCGCAGCTGGATCCGGTGCCGCAGCGTCGGCCGCGCCAGTGCCTTGACGTCGTCCGGCGTCACGTAGTCGCGGCCGGACAGCCATGCCCAGGCCCGCGAGGTGCCGAGCAGCGCCGTCGCCCCACGAGGGGACACGCCCAGCTGCAGTGAGGGCGACTGGCGGGTGGCCCGGCACAGGTCGACCACATAGCCTGCGATCTTGGGATCGACGTGCACCTTGCGTGCGGCCGCGCGGCCGGC
Source organism: Streptosporangiaceae bacterium (assembly GCA_025964695.1). Lineage (GTDB taxonomy): Bacteria > Actinomycetota > Actinomycetes > Streptosporangiales > Streptosporangiaceae > Actinomadura_E. Next base: position 11,037 of record JAOPYK010000141.1, read on the forward strand.
CGCGAGCTCCTCGACACCGGCCACCGGCTGGATGGAGGACAGATCGCGCGGGTCGAAGCCGCCCGCATGGCGCTGGAGGACGGAGATCTCGTCGTCCCGGCCGGGCACGGGCACGTTCAGCTTCACCAGGAAGCGGTCGAGCTGGGCCTCCGGCAGCGGATAGGTGCCCTCGTACTCGATCGGGTTCTGGGTGGCGCACACCATGAAGGGGTCCGGCAGCGGCCGGGGGAGTCCCTCGACCGAGATCTGCCGCTCCTCCATCGCCTCCAGCAGCGATGCCTGGGTCTTCGGCGGCGTCCGGTTGATCTCGTCGGCGAGCAGCAGGTTGGTGAACGCCGGCCCTTCACGGAACTCGAACTCGGAGGTGCGGTTGTCGTAGATGAGCGAGCCGGTCACATCACCGGGCATCAGGTCGGGGGTGAACTGCACCCGCCTGAAGTCCAGCGCCAGTGACTGCGCCAGCGCTCGGACCAGCAGTGTCTTGGCGGTGCCGGGCACACCCTCCAGCAGGACATGGCCCCGGCACAGCAGCGCGATGACCAGGCCGGTGATCACCGCGTCCTGGCCGACCACGGCCTTGGAGATCTCGCCGCGCAGCGCCGTCAGCGCCTTGCGGGCGGTCGCCCCGTCGCCGGTGTCCACCACGTCCGGCTGATAGTCCGCGCTCATGATTCCCCTCTTATGGCGCCCGGCGGCGAGGAACCGCCGTGCATGCTTGCGGCGATCACGACCCGAGGACCTGCCTCTCCAGATCGTCGAGGAGGTCGGAGAGCCCGACCAGCCCGGCGTCGTCCGCTGGTGCAGGACCGTACAGGGCGAAGCCGATGGTCGTCTCGTCCCATTGGCGAGGCCGGGTGCCCGGAGCCGGAGCGGTCGAGTACAGCCGCCCGGCGATCGCGGTGACGATCTCCTGGGCCGCGGCCGGATCCTGGGCGAGGCTACGGGGCAGCCCCAGCCTTGGGACGAGCCGTTCGCGGGCCCCGGCCCGCAACGCGTCGGCGGCCCGGTCCCGGGCATGCTGGGCACGGTAGAGGCGAGCCCGCCCCTCCACGGTCTCCGCCGACCGTACGATCACCGGCAACGGCTCGGTGACGACGGGGCCCAGCCGCCGGGAGCGCCAGAGCGCCACCAGCACGACGGCGATCAGCAACTGCAGCACGGCCAGTTTCACGCCGAACGGCACCAGGTCCTGGAACGTCTTGTCCCCGCCGGTCCCCTGCTCGGGCAGACCGGGGATCAGCCAGACGGCGTTCGGCCGGGACCCGACCAGATTCATTCCGAGAGCCGCGTTGCCCCGGTCGAGCAGTTGCGCATTGGTGAGCGGCCCGCCGGAGCCCAGCACGGTGACCGTACGCCCGTTCACCGGCAACTGGACCAGCCGTGGATGCTTCTCCTCGGGATAGCACGCGGTGGCCGGTCCCGCCTGTGCCGTCACCGCATAGGTCATCGAGTAGTCGAAGCCGACGTCACCGGCCTGGGTCGCGGCGGTCAGCGCGCACTGCGGCGTCACGACGTTCTGGGAGGCCGCGCCGGCCTGCTCCACCCCGGGTACGAGCTTGGCCAGCGCGATCCGGGTGGGCTCCACCAGCAGCAGATCCCCCGGTGCGGACCGCAGCGTGTCGAGCTGCGGCCCGGTCAGTCGTTCGGCCCGGACGATCACCAGGACCGCGTCGGGGGTGGTTCGCATCCGGTCCGCCGCGTCGGCCGCGGACCGGGACACCGTGACCTGGGTCCCGTGCTGGCCGACGATCTGCGCGAGTGCTCTGGCGCCGTCGCGGTTGGCTGTCTCCGGGTCGAGATACTGCGCCTGCACCCGGGGCCGGAGCGCCGCGAGCACCAGCCCCAGGAGGGCCAGCACCAGGACGAAGAGCAGGACTCCCCGCCACCGCCGCCACCGGCGCGTAGCGATCTGGCCGGCGCTCGGCGGTTCCGCGGTCAGGGACGGACCCGGGTCCGGCAGCGTGGTGGTCACATCGGGCTCCACACGCTCGTGGACGCGAGCTCACCCGGCTCCATCGGGCGGGGCTTGGCTGCCTGGACGCGCTCGTCCAGCCCCTTGATTCGCGCGTAGCCCGCCTCGGTGCCAGGCCGGTCGCCGTACCAGACGTCATCGAAGACCCGTACTCCCAGCACGAGTTCCTCGGCGTGCTCCGGCAATGCCACGCCGGCCTCCGCCGCCAGCTCGTCGGCGGTTCGGCCCGGCCGGGGATCCAGGATGACGCGCTCCTCCAGACCTCGGGCGATGGCCCGCAGCCGCTCCCGGATCGCCTCCGCCCACTGGCCGGCGGCGGCGTGCCGCTCGGCCAGCGCCCGATGATCCTTGGCGGCCGAGGGCGTGCCGTCCAGCAGCGCGTCGCGCCCGGACTTGGTGTTACGGCCGCCGCGTGCCCACCACAGGACCAGTCCGACCACGGCCAGGATCAGTACGACGATCACGATCATCGCGATCACGCCACCGCCTCCGCCGCCCGGCCCGGGTCCCTGGGTGCGCTGGAACAGCGAATCGAGCCATTGGCCGACCTTGTTGAAGAACTTGTCCAGGACCGAAGGCTGGTCCCGGTGGTAGATGGGCTTGTCCAGTTCTCGGCGGGCGAGCTCTCGCGCCTGGTCGCGACCTATCGGGTCGGGCACGAGCAGCGCCAGGCCCCGCCACGCGCCGATCATTGACGCCCTCCGGGCAGCGGACCCGCTCCGTACGGCGGGGCTGCTCCGTACGGCGGCGCGGTTCCGTACGGCGGGGCTGCTCCGTAGGGCAGGGGGGCGCCGGGCGGGCCGGCTCCGTGGGGCGGGGCGGCGCCGGACGGGGCGGGGTGCAGCAGCGGTGTGCCGGCGCGGGGCCGCCGGTGGCCCGCGCCGGGCCCGGTCACCAGCGGGCTCGGCCGCCACAGGTCCAGGAAGTCGTGGATCTCGAGGTCGTCACGGGTCTGCAGCTCGAGATCGAGCCCCTCCCTGCGCATCCGCAGGTCGATGTAGAGCAGGGCGATCACCCCGGCGTCGAACGGGCCTATCAGCGACCAGCTCAGGATGCGGCCCACGGTGCCCACGGCCAGTGACGAGAGCTCCGCCCACCCGGTGGGGTTCTGGCCGAAGAGGATCCGGGTCATCAGGAAGAAGGGCACCTGCGCGATCAGGCCTATGAAGATCGTGATCAGCAGAGTGAGCAGCAGGGTCCCGCAGACCCGCCACCACCGGCGGCTCAGCAGCTGACGGGCCCGGCGAAACGCCTGCGGCACGCTCTGCCGCTCCATGACCACGGCGGGCGCGGCCAGCACGCACAGGACGTACAGCCACACCATGAACGCCAGGCCGACGGGGAAGCCGACGAGCGCGGCGAGGAGCGCCAGCCCGGCGGGGGCGTTCCCGGCCGCCAGCAGGATGAAGGGCACCACCGGGAGGGTCATCGCGACCAGCGACAGCGACATCGTGATCGTCGCCACCGCGACCAGCCGGACCAGGCTCGGCTGGACGTCGCGCCAGGCCTGGCGCAGTGTCCCCGGCAGGCCGAACAGCGTGCGTCCCAGCACCGGGGCGAGCATCCCGGCCAGCAGCAGGACGGTGTAGGCGGTGAGCACGAGCCCGATGACGACCAGCAGGGACTGGGTGCCGACCGACCGCAGGACGGGGCCGGGGGTGACCTCGTCGCTCGCCGAGCGGCCGACGAGGAAGTACGCCCCCAACGTGAGGATCACTTGGACGGCGCTCGTCAGCACCAGGGCCAGCCCGAGCACCGCCCGCGGGTTGCGCCGGACGCTGGTGATCGCGGCGTCGAGGGTTTCGGAGACCCCCAGCGGGCGCAGCGGGATGTCGCCGCCGAGCAACTCGGACCGATCCGCCGCGAGCCGTGACGGAGCCGGGCCGGGCTCCTGACCGGTGGGCTCCCGCGACGGCGGAGGATCTTCGGGCACGCCCGAGCCAGGCGTCGCCCACGCCTGTAGACCCGGCATCGGTGCCCCCTGCCATGACTCGATCAGGTCATCCTGTCACGGTATGGGAAATGCCACCCTCAGGCGGTCAACTGCGAATCCACGAAATACCCATCGGGCGAACCTTTCCATGATCGTTGCTGGTCTAGGGAGTGCCCGCCGTGGACAGGGTTGTCCTAACGAGTCCGGACATATGTGGCGCCGTGTGTGCGAAGCACAACGTAGCGTATCCCTTTGTGTGCTAGATCACTGGGTTTTCGGGCGAAGTGGCCTGGTGGCCCCGATGTGCCCTGGCAGCCAGATGAATTAGGGGCCATTCGGGGACATCCACCGTGAGTCCCGTTTACAATCCGGCCCTTGGGTGTTTGTCACCCAGGTGCCGACCTTCGTCTCCTTGCGGGCCAGATGGTCGGCAAACGCGGGTAGCCTCTAGCTCACCTGACAGCTCCGCAGGTCTTTCGCTTCTGACTACATGTAACGATGAGGGCCATGAGAGGACGAGTACTGGTCGTCGATGACGACCTCGCTCTCGCCGAGATGCTCGGTATCGTCCTGAGGGGCGAGGGCTTCGAGCCGTCGTTCGTTCATGACGGTGACAAGGCGCTCGAGGCGTTCCGGGAGACCCGGCCCGACCTTGTGCTGCTCGATCTCATGCTGCCCGGCGCGGACGGTATCGACGTATGCCGTCAGATCCGCGCCGAGTCCGGCATCCCGATCGTCATGCTCACGGCGAAGAGCGACACCGTCGACGTCGTCCTCGGCCTGGAATCCGGTGCCGACGACTACATCGTGAAGCCGTTCAAACCGAAGGAACTGGTCGCCCGCGTGCGGGCCCGGCTTCGCCGTACCGACGAGCCCGCCCCCGAGACGCTCACGATCGGCGACATCACGATCGACGTCGCCGGACACTCGGTGAAGCGGCTGGACAAGCACATCCCGCTGACGCCGCTGGAGTTCGACCTGCTGGTGGCACTGGCCCGTAAACCACGCCAGGTCTTCACCCGGGAGGTCCTCCTGGAGCAGGTCTGGGGCTACCGGCACGCGGCCGACACCCGGCTGGTCAACGTGCACGTCCAGCGGTTGCGGGCGAAGATCGAGAAGGATCCCGAGCACCCTGAGATCGTGGTCACCGTACGAGGAGTCGGCTACAAGGCCGGCCCGGCCTGACCTGAGGCCAGGCACCCCCTGAAAGGCCCGGCCGTGAAGGCGTGGAAGAGGCGCATCCGCCGCGCGCTCGGTACGTTGCGTCGCGTGCTGCGCGGCGGGCTGCGTCGGGCCTACACCCGGTGGCGCCGTTCGATCCAGGTGCGGATCGTGACGACGACACTGGTCATCTCGGCGGCGGCGGTGGCCCTGCTCGGCGTCTTCCTGATGCAGCAGATCACCACGGCCCTGCTCGACGCCAAGGAAAAGACGGCGGTGCTCCAGCTCGACGAGGGCCTGGGCATCGCGCAGTCGGAGCTGTCCCGGACGGGCGTCGACGACACCGAGACCAAGCTCGAGGACATCGCCAACCAGCTCAAGGCGCGTAGCGGGACGTTCGGCCTCTACGAGGTCTACATCCGCGACACCGACGACCCCCTGTCCGGTGGCTTCGCGACCAACGAGCTGCGGAGCGACAGCATTCCCAAACGGCTCCGCGACCAGCTCCAGAAGGACGTCAACGGCACCCGGGAGCGGACCTACGGTGAGCTGAGCTACATCGGCCACAATCCGGTGGCGGGATTGATCGTGGGCGCCCGGGTGGGCCGGTTCGAGCTCTACTACCTGTTCCCGCTGACCCAGGAGCAGCAGACGATCACCGAGGTGCAGCGCACCCTGGTCGGTGTCAGCGCCGGGCTGGTGCTGCTGCTGGCCGCCATCGCCTCCCTGGTCACCCGGCAGGTCGTGATCCCGGTACGGCTCGCCGCGCAGGCCGCCGAGCGGCTCGCCGCCGGACGGCTCGAAGAGCGGATGAAGGTCCGCGGCGAGGACGATCTGGCCCTGCTGGCCGCCTCGTTCAACGGGATGGCCGCGACCCTGCAGGAGAAGCTCGCCGCGCTGGAGGGGCTGTCCCAGGTGCAGCGGCTGTTCGTCTCGGACGTCTCGCACGAGCTGCGCACCCCGCTCACCACGATCCGGATCGCCGCGGACATGCTCTACGAGCACCGTGAGGACTTCGAGGCGTCGGTGAACCGGTCGGCCGAGCTGCTGCAGAGCCAGCTGGAGCGCTTCGAGTCGCTGCTCGCCGACCTGCTGGAGATCAGCCGGCACGACGCGGGCGCGGCGACCCTGGACGCCGAGTCCGTGGACCTGCGCGACCTCGTGCTGCGCGCCGTCGGCGACATCGAGGACCTGGCCGAGCGCAAGGACAGCAAGCTGCTCCTCCAGCTGCCCGGCGAACCCTGCATGGCCGAGGTCGATCGCCGCCGGGTGGAACGTATCCTGAGGAACCTCCTGGTCAACGCGGTGGAGCACGGCGAGGGCGAGGACCTGGTGGTGACCGTGGCCGCCGACCGGGACGCGGTGGCCGTCGCGGTACGCGACCACGGGGTGGGGCTCAAGCCGGGGGAGGCGCAGATGGTCTTCGACCGTTTCTGGCGGGCCGATCCGGCCCGGGCCCGCACCACCGGGGGCACCGGTCTGGGGCTGTCCATCTCCCGGGAGGACGCCCAGTTGCACGGCGGCTGGCTGCAGGCCTGGGGTGAGCCGGGTGTGGGTTCACAGTTCCGGCTGTCCCTGCCTCGGGTGGCCGGGGAAGAGCTGCGCGGTTCGCCGCTCCCGCTCGTACCGCCCGACGTCGAGCTGACCCGCGCCCCCTTCGCCGGGCTGGAGCTGGGCGAATGAGGGCGACTCCCCGGTTCGCGCACCGGGCACCGGTCCACCTGATGGTGGTGGCGGTGCTGGTGTGCGCCGGATGCGCCACGGTGCCGACCGGCGGACGCGTGGTGAGCGGCCGGCCCGCCCAGCGCGCCGAGCCGATCGACGACCCGTACGTACGGATGATCCCGGTGGCGCCCGGCAAGGACTGGGCGCCGGACCGGATCGTCGAGGGCTTCCTGGCCGCCTCGGCCGGTTTCGACGACCAGCACAAGGTGGCGCGGGAGTACCTGGCGCCGGGCGTGGTGTGGCAGCCGGATCCACGGCCCGTGGTGACCGTGTACGACAAGCAGACCAACGTCCTGGCCACCAGCAAGCCCGACGACCCCTCCAGCGTGGTCAGCGTGCGCGGCGCCCAGCTCGGCCGGATCGGTTCGGACGGCCAGTACCAAGCCGACGCCAGGACGCTCGACCAGACCTTCCGCCTGGCCAAGAACGCCCAGGGACAGTGGCGGATCAGCGAGCTTCCGGAGCGGCTGACCAACAGCCTGCTGCTCAGCACGCGGGACGTCGCCCGGGCCTTCCGGACCCGCAACCTGTATTTCTTCGCGCCCGACGCCAAGGTCCTGGTGCCCAACCCGGTCTTCCTGCCCCTGGTCATCCGCCGGGATCTGCCCGCCCAGATCGTGGTGGCCGAGCTCAACGGCCCGACCGCGTGGCTCTCCCATGCCGTCACGACCTGGTTCCCCACCGGCACGCGGCTGCTCGGCGGCGTCGACGTCACCGACGGGATCGCGACGGTCAATCTCAGCCGTGAGGCCTGGCGGGGCAACCAGCAGGGCATGTCCGCGCAGCTGATGTGGGCGCTCAAGCAGTTGTCCGAGGTCAAGGGCATGCGGTTGCAGATCGACGGCAAGACCGTCAATCCTGGGCTACCGGATCCGAACCAGTCGCCCAGCGACTGGGCGCGCAACGACCCGGACTCCACCGCGGGCGAGACGTTCCAGCCGGTGTACCTGCGTGATCCCGAGGGACGCGTGGAGGAACTGGCGGGCAACAGGACGAGTAAGGTGCCGCCGCTCGTCCGGATCCGGCTGTTCGAGCCGGCCGTCTCGCTGGACGCGCACCAGGTCGCCGGCCTGACCAAGGCGCACGACGGGGTCCTGATGGGCGACCTGACCTCGGGCCCGTCGATACAGAAGATCCTCAACGCCGGGCAGGCCGGGTCCAAGTTCACCCAGCCGTCCTGGGACCGGCTCGGCAACCTGTGGGTGGTCGAGACGACCAACGACCACTCCTGGCTGTGGATCAAGGAGCCGGGCAAGGCTCCGGTCCGGGTCGATCACTGGGACCTCGGCGGCTCCAAGGTGCTGGCCCTGCGGGTCGCCCGCGACGGCGTACGGGTGGCGGCGATCGTCCAGGTGGACAAGCACGCCCAGATCCGGCTGGGCCGTATCGCGGGGTACGGGACCGGGAACCTCACCGCCGACAACTTCCTGCCCATCAGCTCGGACGTGGACGCGATCGATCTCGCCTGGGCCGACGCCGACGAACTGGCCGTTCTCGGCAGGACCGATCAGGCCGGCCAGGCCCTGCCGTACACCGTTCCGGTCAGCGGCGGATCGAGCCGTCCGATCGGCACCGGCACCCAGGGCAACATGCGCACGATCACCGCGGCGCCCAACTCACCGGTGCTCGTCAGCGGCCAGGTCACCGGCAAGGACTCCACCGCCGACCAGGTGTGCCGGCTGCACGACCCCAATGACCTGCTGTTCAGTCAGTGGGATTGCCCGATCGCCGGTGCCGATCCGGTCTATCCCGGATAGCCCGCTTCCGCGGTCGTCCAGGGAGTTGTCCACAGGGTGTGGACAGCCTGTCGTGATCGGCTCCGTTCCGGCAGGGTCTGGGTCATGGGGCTACTGGGGGAGTTGCTCGATCTGGTGCTGCCGCAGCTGTGCGCCGGTTGCGGCACGCTGCCCGGGCTGCTCTGCGTGGGGTGCCGCGAGCGGCTGAGCGGCCCTGTGCGGCTCGCATGGCCCTCGCCCGCCCCCGCGGGGCTGCCGACGCCGTACGCGGCCGCTGCGTACGACGGGGCGGTGCGCAGGATGATCGTGGCGCACAAAGAGTCGGGCCGGATGGGTCTCGCCCGGTATCTCGGGGCGTCCCTGGCGCTCAGCGCGCTGTCCGCGGCACGGATGCACGGCCCGTTCCCCGTGATCGGGCCCGAGGACGCGGACCCGGAAGATCCAGGTCGGCGAGCCCACGAGGTCGTGCTGGTGCCGGTGCCCTCGGCGCGCGCCGCCGTACGGGCCCGCGGGCACGACCCGGCGCTGCGCATCACCGCGGCGGCGGTCCGCGAGCTTCGCGCCGGGGGCCTGCCCGCCCGCTGCCTGGACGTCCTCGTGCAGAGGCGCGGCGTGGCCGACCAGGCGGGGCTGACCGCGGCGGAGCGGCTGGCCAACCTGGCCGGTGCGTTGTCGGTGCCGCGCCCGGCGGCCATCCGGGCCCGGCGGTTGGTCGTCGTGGACGACGTGATCACCACCGGTGCGACGCTCGCCGAGGCGGCCCGGGCGTTGCGGGCGGCCGGGGCGGAGGTGCTCGCGGTCGCGGTGGTCGCGGCCACGCCGCGTGATCATGACCGCAGGGCGGCCTCACGGAGCCCGGCGTGACGGCCCCTTCCAGGACCAGAGGGCGGCTGCCCCCGCGGAGGCGATTCCCGATGGCCGGTTACCTTGCGTAAGCAGGCGCTGGGCCGCACTTATCGGGATATGTCGGGCGAGACACGCCCGCGAAGTCACGGCCGGTCATAGTTTTCGTACGGTTTCCCAAACTCATCCGGCGGTGATGTCGTCACGACCTGGGTCGGCTCTCCGGCCTGGAACGCCCAGCAGACGGGGCCTCTCACCGTTCGTGACGCGCGGGCCCTCGCGGAGCGTGATCCGGGCGATGACCGTCCGTGAGTTTTTGTAGCGTTCACCCCCCTGACATTCGTCGCGCGAGGGGTTAGCGTTCAGGACATGGCACCCGCCCGGGTCCGTGGTTGCGTCGGAGCACGGTGTTCATCGAGAGCACCGCTGGTCCGGCAAGCCGATGCCAGCCGCAGGCGAAGCGGTCCACGTAAGGCGACTTCTCGTCGACCGATCACGGTGTGGCTTAGAAGTAAGTCCTGCCTCGCCGGAGGATCAGATATCCCCCGTACCGAGAGAAGAGCAGTAGCGGCGAAAGCGCCGCGAGACTTTCAGCAGGCGGATGTGGGGACGAAGACCAGGTCGGCCGGGCGGGTGCCTCCCCGTAGATCGGGAGCCCAGTTTTGAGGGGCTCCCAGGTGGACATTCAGTTCCCAAGAGAAGGGGGGTCCCAGGTGGACATCATCGTTAAGGGCCGCCGCACGGACGTGAACGACAGGTTCCGTCGGCATGTCGACACCAAACTGGCCAAGATCGAAAAACTGGACCAGAAGGTCATCCGGGTGGATGTGGAGGTGTCCCAGGAGCGCAATCCCCGACAGGCCGACCGGCGAGAGCGGGTGGAGCTCACCATTCTCTCGCGAGGCCCGGTGATCCGGGCGGAGGCCGCTGCCGACGACCGTTACGCAGCGCTCGACCTGGCACTCGACAAGCTCGACTCACGCCTGCGGCGAATGGCGGATCGCCGCAAGGTGCACCACGGGAACCACACCCCGCCCAGGCTCGCCACGATGGAGCCGCCGCCCGACGCCGCCCCGGAGATGGTGACCAGCGTCGCCGTGCCCAGGAAGGCGGCCGTCGCAGAGCGCGATAGAGACGTGTACGCACCGGCGCCCGAGATCGATGACCACATTCTCCCGATAGCGATGGAGGGCGACGGTCCTGTGGTGCTCCGCGAGAAGTTCCACAAGGCCGAGCCGATGAACATCGAGCAGGCCCTCTTCGAGATGGAACTCGTCGGCCATGACTTCTTCCTGTTCCGTGATACTGGGAACGGTCAGCCGAGCGTCGTCTACCGGCGGGTCGGATGGGACTACGGCGTCATCCGTCTCGTCGAAGAGTGATGTGCCGCTTGCGTCACGTCACCGCCCCGACCGTGCCATGATCTAGAAAGCCGTGAGCGGAGAATCCGGGCGCGTGGCCGCGGGTGATCTCAGGGTCGCCCTCGGGCGGACGCGGAAGGCGTCGTCGAGGTCGGCCCGCGGGCCCGCGGCCGGCGCCCGGACCGAAGCCATCAAGGCAATCCCCCGCATGGGCGCCTCGGTGAGGAGGAGCAGGTGAGCGTGAACCCCGAGTCTCGCGGCGCGACCTCAGGTGGCGGGCCCCGCCCGCCGGTCGTCCCCCGGCAGGGAGCCGGCCATGACACCGACGCATCCGCAGAGGGCGCCGGTGGCCCACCGGGCGAGCCCATCCGGGTGCTGATCGTCGACGATCACGCCCTCTTCCGCCGCGGGCTGGAGATGGTCCTCGCGGGCGAGGACGGCATCGAGGTGGTCGGTGAGGGCAGTGACGGTCACGAGGCGGTCCAGAAGGCCGGCGACCTGCTGCCCGACATCGTCCTCATGGACATCCGGATGCCGCGGCGCAGCGGCATCGAGGCGTGCGCGGCGATCAAGGAGGCGGTGCCCAGCGCCAAGATCGTCATGCTGACCATCAGTGACGAGGAGGAGGACCTCTTCGAGGCGATCAAGGCGGGGGCCACCGGTTACCTCCTGAAGGAGATCGCCATCGACGAGGTCCCGCAGGCGGTGCACGCCGTGCACGGCGGCCAGTCGCTGATCAGCCCGTCCATGGCCTCCAAGCTCATCACCGAATTCGCCTCGCTGGCCAAGCGGAGCGAGGAGCGCCGGCAGCAGGTGCCGGCTCCCAAGCTGACCGACCGGGAGATGGAGGTGCTCCGCCTCGTCGCCAGGGGGCTGGGCAACCGCGAGATCGCCAAGGAACTGTTCATCTCCGAGAACACGGTGAAGAACCACGTCCGCAACATCCTGGAGAAGCTGCAACTGCACTCCCGGATGGAGGCCGTGGTCTACGCCGTCAGGGAGAAGCTGCTCGAGATCACCTGATCCACGGCCTCCGGCGGCGGTGACAGGGCCGTCGTCAGCTGAGGTCTGCCTGGGTGATGAGGGGCATGGCCTGGCGGATGTGGGAGCTGAGGGCCGGCGGAAGCACGGTCTCCACCCGTACGTCGTGACAGCCCACCCAGCCGGCCGCCTGCCACAGCGCCGTGCGCAGGGCGGCCACGGCGGCCTCCGCTCTCGGCCGGGTGCTCACCGCCCGTGGCTCGAAGGACACCTGCCGGGCGACCAGCGTCCCGCCCTCCCGCGCGGGGTCCACCCGCCCGATCAGCCTGCCGCCGGCCAGCAGCGGCATCGTGAAGTAGCCGTGCACGCGCTTTTCCTTGGGGACATATGCCTCCAGGCGATGGTCGAAGCCGAACATCCGGGAGGTTCTCCGGCGATCCCACACGAGCGAGTCGAATGGTGACAGCAGGGTGGTCCGGTGCCGGCCGCGGACCGGACCGGCGAGCGCCGCCGGGTCCGCCCAGGTACCGCCCCGCCAGCCGGGGACGGTCACCGGCACCAGCCCGGTGGCGCCCACCACGGCGTCGACCTGGTCGCCCTTGATGCGGTAGTAGTCGGCCAGATCCGCCCGGGTGGCCACGCCGAGCGCGATGCCGGCCCGGCCGACCAGCCGGGTCAGGCACTCCTCGTCGCTCACGGTCCGGTCCAGCAACCCGGCGGGCACCACCCGCTCCGGGAGGTCGTAGACCCGCCGCCAGCCGATCCGGCGGACGCAGACCACCTCGCCGATGTCGAGCAGCCACTCCACCGCGACCTTCACCTCGGACCAGTCCCACCACTCGCCGCCGCCCGGTCCCGACCGGGCGCGGCCGCCGCCCAGGTCTCCCGTGGTCAGCGGGCCGTCGGCACGCAGCCGCTCCAGCACCTGGTCACAGGCCTTTTCCGGCACCTTGTGCCACCGCCGCCCACGCGCCCGGAAGGCGCGGCGGCGGAACTCGAAGTGCGGCCACTCGTCGATCGGGAGCACACAGGCGGCATGGGCCCAGTATTCGAAAGTGGCGTCCGCCCCCCAGTAGGCGGTCTCGATGGAGTCCCGCCCGATCTGGCCCAGCCGGGCGTACGGCACGAGCTCATGCGAGCGGGCCAGCACGGAGATGGTGTCGAGCTGGACGGCACCGAGCCGCTCCAGCATTCCCGCTACCCCGCCCCGGCGCCCGTCGGTGCCGAGCAGCCCCTGGGCGCGTAGCTGAATGCGCCGGGCCTCGTCGGCGGTGATCTCAATGGGCGCCACGGGGGCGGTGGGGGCAATGGGGGAAATAGGGGTCACGCCGCCGATCGTACGTCCCGACACCGACAAAGCAATGAAGCCGGTGTCAGGCCGTGCTCATCCGTGCGGGAGTTCCTGGGGGTCGGTGCGGGTGGGCTTGTCGATGGTCTCTCCGTGCGAACCGCCGCGCAGGCCGGGCCCTTCCGAACCGAAGGCCGACTTGTCGGTGAGCTCCGGGATGACGCGTGGCGCGTCCACCACGACATCGCCCAGGATGCCGACGGCCAGTCCGAACACCCCACCGGCCGCGACGACGGCAAGGCCGATCCAGAAGGTCGGCCAGGAGGGTCCCGTCATCAGCCCGGCGCCGCCGATCGCGAATCCCGCGATCATCACGCCCACCGCGATCCATGACGTGGGCCGGCCACCGTGAGAACCTTGGTCGTGGTCTTGCGCCATCGTCCCTCTCTCCGTTGTTAGGGGTCCTGCGGACTCCTCCCAAAATCTTCCGCTAAAGGCCGAGCTGAAACAGCCCGGTTCAAAGAGCGGCGCAGATTGCGTCACGGGCTGGCCTCTACCATCCTTGGACTCGCCTACGATGGCAGCGTACGCGTGGTGTGTCACCGTTGATCGCCGGAACCGTTGCCACACACCGGGCCACACGAATCTGCAAGGAGCTTCCGAGAGTGCCAGCAGTCATCGACAAGATCCTTCGGGCGGGCGAGGGCAAGCTCCTGCGCAAGCTCAAGCGGATCGCGGACCAGGTCAACTCGATCGAGGAAGACTTCGTCGACATGAGCGACGCGGAGTTGCGCGAGCTCACCGACAAGTACCGGGAACGGCTTGCCGACGGCGAGACCCTCGACGACCTGCTGCCCGAGGCCTTTGCGACCGCCCGTGAGGCGTCCAAGCGCACTCTCGGTCAGCGCCACTTCGACGTGCAGATCATGGGCGGCGCGGCTCTGCATCTGGGCAACATCGCCGAGATGCGCACCGGTGAGGGCAAGACGCTGACCTGTGTGCTGCCCGCCTACCTCAACGCGCTGGCCGGCGACGGCGTCCACGTCGTCACCGTCAACGACTACCTCGCCAAGCGGGACGCCGAGTGGATGGGCCGCATCCATCAGTTCCTGGGGCTCGAGGTGGGCGTGATCCTGGGCGACATGACGCCGGAGGAGCGCCGCAAGGCCTACGGCGCCGACATCACCTACGGCACCAACAACGAGTTCGGCTTCGACTACCTGCGCGACAACATGGCCTGGAGCCTGGACGAGTGCGTGCAGCGCGGTCACAACTTCGCGATCGTCGACGAGGTCGACTCCATCCTCATCGACGAGGCCCGGACCCCACTGATCATCTCCGGTCCGGCCGAGCAGAACTCCCGCTGGTACAGCGAGTTCGCCAAGATCGTGCCTCGGCTGCGCAAGTCCAGCGGCGGTCCCGAGGGTGACGACGGGGACTATCAGGTCGACGAGAAGAAGCGCACCGTCGGCATTCTCGAAACCGGTGTCGAGAAGGTCGAGGACTGGCTGGGCATCGACAACCTGTACGACTCGGTCAACACGCCGCTGGTGAGCTTCCTCAACAACGCGCTGAAGGCCAAGGAGCTCTACAAGAAGGACAAGGACTACGTCGTCATGAACGGCGAAGTCCTGATCGTCGACGAGTTCACCGGCCGCATGCTGCACGGGCGCCGTTACAACGAGGGCATGCACCAGGCCATCGAGGCCAAGGAGAACGTGCAGATCAAGGACGAGAACCAGACGCTCGCCACGATCACCCTGCAGAACTACTTCCGGATGTACGGCAAGCTCGGCGGCATGACGGGCACCGCCCAGACCGAGGCGGCCGAGTTCAACAAGATCTACAAGCTCGGTGTGATCCCGATCCCGACCAACCGGCCGATGGTCCGCAAGGACGGCGCCGACGTGGTCTACAAGACCGAGCAGGCCAAGTTCGAGGCCGTCGTCGAGGACATCGTCGAGCGTCACGAGAACGGCCAGCCGGTCCTGGTGGGCACGACCTCCGTCGACAAGTCCGAGCGGCTCTCCAAGCTGCTCAAGCGGCGGGGCATTCCGCATGAGGTGCTCAACGCGAAATACCACGAGAAGGAAGGCGCCATCGTCGCGGAGGCGGGCCGCAAGGGCGGCGTCACCGTGGCGACGAACATGGCCGGCCGTGGCACCGACATCATGCTAGGCGGCAACCCCGAGTTCCGTGCCGACCTGGAGCTGCACCAGCGCGGGCTGTCCCCGCTGGAGACGCCCGAGGAGTACGAGGCCGCGTGGCCCGAGGCGCTGGAGAAGGCCCAGCAGGCGGTCAAGGGCGAGCACGAGGACGTCGCCGAGGCGGGCGGTCTCTACGTGCTGGCGACCGAGCGGCACGAGTCGCGGCGCATCGACAACCAGCTGCGCGGCCGGTCCGGACGGCAGGGCGACCCGGGTGAGTCCCGGTTCTACCTCTCGCTCGAGGACGACCTGATGCGGCTGTTCAACTCGGCCAGGGTCGAGGCGATCATGACTCGCCTCAACATCCCCGATGACGTGCCGATCGAGTCGAAGATCGTCTCAAACGCCATCCGCTCGGCCCAGCACCAGGTGGAGCAGCAGAACTTCGAGATCCGCAAGAACGTCCTGAAGTACGACGAGGTCCTCAACCGGCAGCGTCAGGTCATCTACGCCGAGCGCCGCAAGGTGCTCGAGGGCGAGGACCTGCACGACCAGATCCGGCGCATGATCGACGAAGTGGTCAGCGGCTATGTCGCCGGTGCCACCAGCGAGGGCTTCGCCGAGGAGTGGGACCTCGACAAGCTGTGGAAGGCCTTCAAGCAGCTCTATCCGATCTCGCTCACGGTCGACGACATCGTCGAGGAGGCCGGCGGCGAGATCGCGAACGTCGACGCCAAACTGCTCACCGACAAGCTCCGTGAAGACGCCCTGGCGGCCTACGACAGGCGTGAGGAGGAGCTCGGCGACGAGGTCATGCGTGAGCTGGAGCGCCGGGTCGTCCTGTCCGTGCTGGACAAGAAGTGGCGCGAGCACCTCTACGAGATGGACTACCTCCAGGAGGGCATCGGGCTGCGCGCGATGGCGCAGCGCGACCCGCTGGTTGAATACCAGCGCGAGGGCTTCGACATGTTCAACACCATGCTCGAGGCCATCAAGGAGGAGTCGGTCGGCTACCTCTACCACCTCGAGGTCGAGGTGGAGGAGCAGCCGGAGGTGCCCACGGTGGGCGCCACGCCGGTCTCGGTCGTGGCTTCCGACGCTGGGGCCGCCACCGCCGACGAGGACGCCGAGCACCCGTCCATCCACGCCAAGGGGCTGGAGCAGCCGAAGCGGCCCGGCAAGCTCGACTACTCCGGGCCCAGCGAGGACGGCGGCGTCGAGCACACCGAGTCCGTGGCCGACGACGAGTTCGCGGGCGTGAGCCGCAACGACCCCTGCCCCTGTGGTTCGGGCAAGAAGTTCAAGCGCTGCCACGGCGACCCGCGCAACGCGTGACCCACCGTTCCTGAGAACGGCCTCCCCGGACCCCGGGGAGGCCGTTCTTTGTGCGGCCGCTCTGCACCGTCGTCCCTTGCCTGATCCTGTGGTCGTCCAGCCGACCACAGGATCGCGGTCAGGCGGTCAGGCGGTCAGGCGATCGGCCGGGCGGTTGGACGGTCGGCAGTCAGGTCGTCGGGCAGTCGGGTGGCTGCGCCGTGGATCAGGCCGGGGAGAGGGTCGTCTCGATCGCGGAACAGAGCCAGCGGCCCCGGAAGGGTTCGAGTCGAAGCGCGACGGCGTGAAGGCGGCCGGCCATCAGCACCGTCGCCGACACCTCGGCCGTGCCGTACGCCGGTTCCTGTACCCGTAAGGACACCACCCGCGGCCGGGTCGGCCATCGGCCGGGACGGCCGGCTTTCTGGCCCGGGCGGGCGGGCGGCCGCGGTGCCGGAAGCCCAAGCTCCGCGCAGACCGAGGGCGTCGCCCGCCGGCTCAGCTGATGAGCGGGCCGGACCCCCGCGAGCACCTCCACCACCAGCTGCGTGATCGCCTCAGCCGCGCCGGGGAGGTCGGGCTCACCCCGCGCTCCGTGATCCGGTACGGCTCGCAGCCGCGCCTGCGGGCCCGATCGGACCTGGGGCCTGGCTCCAGCCCGGGGCCGGACTCCAGGCCCGCCAGGCGCCTGCGCGCCTGGCCGGCTCCCGGAACCCGGTTCGGCTCTGGGCGCCGGTCTTGCTCCGGGCACCGGTTCGGCTCCGGGCGCCGGTCTTGCTCCGGGGACCGGTTCGGCTCCGCGCACCGGTTCGGCTCCGGGCATGGACCGGGGCCGGGCATCGAGCCGCCGCGGGGCGGCGACAGAGCGCAGCGCGCGCTGGGGCCCGGGTGGACCTGTCGGCGGCGCGTGGCCGGGGGCGAGTGCGAGTGATCCCTCGGCACGGGCCTCGCCACGCCTGGCGGCCGGCCCGGCCGGATAGGGGATCAGCCGGACGGCGGCGGGGGGACGGCGGGGAACACGCCTGCGCATGGAGGCCTCCACGTGAGTGACCTTGGGGTGACGGCTCGATCGAGCGGTCATCCTGCGCCGCACGGTGCGGCGGTCACTCACCAGAGGAGCGAAGGCTCCGGTCGATACGTTCTGGCCGGATGCGGCCGTCTCCCAAGCACCTGCCGTCTTTCCACCCGCACCCGCCTGGGAGGGAGAGCTCAGGGCCGATCGGCCATCGCGGCCCAGCGGCCGCCCACGGAACGGCCGGCCATGGAGCGACGGGTCATGGCGATCAACGAGAGATCGAGCGTCCCCGGCGAGGAATCTCCAAGGCCGTGTGCAGCCGATAACGGTCGGCCCGGTAGGTGGACTCGACGAGCTCGGCGCAGACGCCCCCCGCGTACGAGCGCTGCTCCATCCGGAGCACGGCGCTGCCTCGCGGGATGTCGAGCAGCTTGGCATCGGAAGGATCCGCGATGGCCGCCTCGATGGTCTGCTCGCCCGCGTCGAACACGATGCCGTAGACGTTCTCGAGCACGTCGTACAGGGATCGATCGGCGAGCCCGCGCCCGAGCAGCCCGGGAGCGATGGCCGCCGGGATGTGCGAGCGTTCTATCGCCATGGGCTGGGCGTCGGCGGTGCGCAGCCGCTCCACGACATGGATCTCCGCCCCGGCGCCGAGGCCGAAGGCGCCGGCCAGATGCGCGCCGGCCGGTATGGTCCGGCGGTCCAGCTCGCGCGCCCCGGGCACCATGCCCCGGGCCAGCATGTCCTCGGTGAAGGACACCAGCCGCAGCGGCATATCGATCTTCGGCCGGGCCACGAACGTGCCCTTGCCCGGAACCCGGTAGAGCCTGCCCTCCGAAACCAGCTGGTCTACGGCCTGCCGGACCGTCATCCGGGACAGGCCGTACCGCTGGCAGAGCTCGCGCTCGGAGGGGATCGGAGCATCTACGGGCAGCCGGGCCTCCTCCATGAGGCCGACCAGCAGCTCACGGAGCTGGGTGTACTTGGGCACGGGACTGGTGGGGTCGATGGCGCCCTGGTCGATGGGCACAGAACCGCCTCTGGTGACTCGGAGGATGGGGAGGTATGGTTCGTACTGGTCTAGTCCGGACTAGACCACAGACGGCGACGGGATGTCAATGAGCAGGAGTCACACGTGAGCACCCTCATCGCGGCGGATCGGCTCATCGCCGGTGGCAGGATCCTCGGGCCCGGATACGCGCGAGTCGAGAACGGCGTCATCACCGAGGTGGGGGAGGGCCGGCCCGGCGGCACTCCGGACCTGACGCTGTCCGGCGGCACGCTCGTCCCCGGACTGGTCGATCTGCAGGTCAACGGCTACTACGGCCATGACCTGGTGGACGCCGACGAGGCCGGCTGGCACACCGTGGTCCGCCGCCTGCCCGAGACCGGCGTCACGGCGTTCATGCCCACCTTCATCACCGCTCCGGTCAAACTGCTGGCCGACGCGCTGCGGCGTACGGTGACGTTGCTGCCCGGCCTGCCCGCGGGCAGCCGGGTGCTCGGCGTGCATCTGGAGGGGCCGTTCCTGTCGGAGAAACGGCGCGGCGCGCACAACGCCGATCACCTGGTCGACCCCACCCCCGAGGCCCTCACCACGCTGCTGGAGACCGGCCTGGTGCGGCTGGTGACGCTGGCGCCCGAACGCCCCGGCGGTCTGGACGCCGTACGCATCCTGACCGACGCCGGGGTGCTGGTCAGCATCGGGCACAGCGATGCCACCGCCGAGCAGGTGTCGCTGGCCGCCGACGCGGGTGCCCGCAAGGTCACCCATCTGTTCAACGCCCAGTCCGGTGTTCACCACCGCGAGCCCGGGGTGGCCGCACAGGCACTCACCGACGAGCGGTTGAGTCCGGGCCTGATCGTCGACCTGCACCATGTGGCGCCGGTGGTCTGCAGGCTCGCATTCCAGGCCGCGGCCGGCCGGATCGTGCTGGTCACCGACGCGGCATCGGCGGCAGGGATGCCTCCCGGGCGGTATGAGCTGGGCGGGCGCCCCATCGACCTGCCCGTCCAGGGACCGCCCGTACGCGTGGGCGGTGACACCATCGCGGGGTCCGCGCTGCGGCTGGACGCCGCGATCGGCAACGCCGTCCTGATCGGCATCGACCTGGTCACGGCGGTGGACGCCGCCACCCGGGTGCCCGCGGACCTGATCGGCCGGCCCGACCTCGGCCGTCTCGAACCCGGTGCCGTCGCCGATTTGCTGTGGCTCGGCGACGACCTGCGCGCCCGCCGGACCTGGATCGCGGGCGAGACGGTGTTCCAGGGCTCGTAACGTCGAGACCGCATGACATTCCCGCCCCATGTTTTTGACACCCCGTGTTTTGACACCCCATGACCTTCGGGCCCGATGACGTTGAGGCCTTGTGAACACTCAGAGAGGACGACCATGAGCTCCCGCATGCGGGCCGAGATCGGCGAGCAGCCCGAGGCGCTGCGCCGTACGCTTGATTCCCTGTTGCCGAGGATCCCGGAGATCAGGTCGCTGGCCGCCGGCACCCGTCAGGTGCTGTTCATCGCCCGCGGTTCCTCCGACAACGCCGCCGTGTACGGCCGGTATCTGGCGGAGACCCACACCGGCCGGCTCTCCACCCTGGCGGCGCCCTCGGTCGCCACGGAGTACAAGAGGCGGCTGGACCTGTCCGGGGTCCTCGCCGTGGCGATCAGCCAGTCCGGCAAGACCGAGGAGATCGTCGAAACGCTCGGTTGGGCCGCCGACTGCGGCGCCCGTACGGTCGCCATCACCAACGGCGCCAGGTCACCGTTGGCCGAGGCCGCCGAGGTGGCGTTGATCACCGAGGCGGGCGACGAGTTCGCCGTGCCCGCCACCAAGACCTACACCACCCAGCTCGTCGCGGTCGCCCTGGTCGGGCTGGGTCTGGGCGCCGACGTGGACCCATCCGATCTGCGGCAGGTGCCCGACGAGGTCGAGCGGCTGATCGAGGCCGCCGAGGCATCTGAGGCCTTGCCGGCCATCGTGGAGGAACTGTCGCACGTGCCCGGCGCGGTGGTCTCCGGCCGTGGGATCGCGTTCGGCACCGCCCTCGAGCTGGCGCTCAAGCTCAAGGAGGCGTGCTATCTGCATGCCATGGGACTGTCATATGCGGACCTGCTGCACGGCCCGATCGCGGTCGTGGACGCGAAGACCCCGGCGATCCTGGTCGCCGCCGACTCCGGCCCGACCCTGCCCGGCACGATCGCCCTGGCCCGGCGGGTGACCGCGGAGGGCGCCCGGGTGTACAGCGTCGGCGGTGGCCCGGGGCTGGCCGAGGCCGGCTCGCTGGCGCTACCCGGCCCGGCGCTGCCGGAATGGGTCGCACCATTGGGCCTGATCGTCCCAGGCCAGCTGCTCACCGAGGCACTGGCCCGCCGGATCGGGATCGATCCCGATGTGCCGCGCGGGCTCAACAAGGTCACCCAGACCGGCTGAGCGAGGCGGAGGGCGGGCGGGGGATCACACGACCGCGCCCGGTCGGGGCGGGGTGGCCGCCGCGGGGCGACGGGTATGACCATTACCGGGCGTTGTAGAAGGATGGCCACCGCCTGGTCGCCGGGGCTTCGCTCCGCGGCCGACCGTGTGAGGCAGCATCTGACGAAAAAAGGCGGCCCCCGATGTCCGGGGGCCGATCCCGGACGCCGGGAGCACTACGGAGGTATCCATGGAAAAGCGTCGGGTGATAGTGGAGCCCAAGGTCGGGCTGCATGCCCGGCCGGCCGCGCTGTTCGTTCAGACCGCGATGAAGGCACACGCCGTCGTCACCGTCGCCAAGTGGAACGGCGCCCCGGTCAACGCCAAGAGCATCCTGTCGGTGCTCGGCCTGGACGCGCGGCACGGTGACCAGATCACCATCGCGGCCGACGGTGAGGGTGCCGACAAGGTGCTCGATCAACTGGAGGCTCTGGTGACCGCACCGGAGCCGGGAGATGGCTGACCTGGCCGACCCTTGGGGCCTCACCGGATTCGGAGTGAGCCCCGGCGTCGGGCTCGGGCCTGTGCACCGGGTCGTCGAGGCGGTCCTGAACCCACCCCCCGAAACCCAGCACACCGGAACCCCCGAGCAGGAGAGGATGAGGGCGCACGCCGCTCTGGAGGCGGTCGCGGCCGACCTGGAGGCCCGTGGCCGCAAGGCCGCGGCAGCCGGGCGGACCGATGCCCGGGACGTGCTCAACGCCCAGGCCTTGATGGCCCGTGACCCCGCTCTTGCCCACAAGATCAGGGAAAGAACCCTGGAGGGGCTGCCCGCGGCCCGGGCGATCACCGGCGCGTTCCGGCACTATCGGGTGATGCTCGCCGGGGCGGGCGATTACCTGGCCGGCCGGGTCGCCGATCTGGACGACGTACGGGACCGGACCATCGCCCGCCTCTACGGCCTGTCGATGCCGGTGATCCCGGAGCCGGTGGGGCCCAATGGCGAGCCGATCCCCTATGTGCTGGTCGCCCGCACCCTGGCGCCCGCCGACACCGCGCTGCTCGACCCCGCGCTCGTGCTCGCCTTCGTCACCGAGGAGGGCGGCCCCACCAGCCACTCCGCGATCCTGGCCCGCACCATGGGTGTGCCCGCGGTGGTCGCCTGCCAGGGCGCCACCGGGTTGTCCGACGGTACGACCGTGCTGGTCGACGGCGCGACCGGGATCGTACGGCCGAATCCCGCCGAGGACGAGATCGCCCGGGCCCGCAAGGCGGCGCGGGTGCGATACAGGGCGGCGGAGGCGACCACGGGTGCCGGCAGGACCAAGGACGGGCATGCCGTCCCGCTGCTGGCCAACATCGGCGCCCCCCGGGACGTCGCGGCCGCGCTGGCGGTCGGTGCCGAGGGGGTGGGGCTGTACCGCACCGAGTTCCTGTTCCTGGACCGCTCCACCCCGCCTTCCCGCGAAGAGCAGGAGGCGGCCTACCGGTCCGTGCTCGAGGCCTTCCCGTCCGGTCGCGTCGTCGTACGGGTCCTGGATGCGGGTGCCGACAAGCCCCTGGCCTTCCTGGCGCCGGTGGGGGTGGAGCCCAACCCGGCGCTCGGCCTGCGAGGCCTGCGGATGCTGGGCCGCCATCGGGAGGTCCTGATGACCCAGCTGGCCGCGCTGGCCCGCGCCGCCGCCGGGCTGACCGCGGAACTCCAGGTGATGGCGCCCATGGTGACCGACGCCGAGGACGCCCGGTTCTTCGCCGAAGCGTGTGCGGGCGCCGGCATCGAGCGTCCCGGCATCATGATCGAAGTACCGGCTGCCGCGCTCCGCGCCCATGACCTGATCGGTGAGGTGGCGTTCTTCAGCATCGGGACCAACGACCTCGCCCAGTACACCTTCGCCGCGGACCGCCAGCTGGGGGAGCTCGCCCGGTTGCAGGACCCCTGGCAGCCCGCGCTGCTGGACCTGATCGCCCTCACCGCCCGCGCGGCTCATGTCGCGGGCAAGGGCTGCGGGGTCTGCGGCGAGGCGGCCGGAGACCCGGCCCTGGCCTGCGTGCTCGCCGGGCTGGGCGTCACCTCGCTGTCGATGAACGCACCGTCCCTGCCGATGGTCCGGGCCGCGCTGTCCGCGCACACCGTTGAGGAGTGCCGGGAGGCCGCCCGGCTGGCCAGGACCGCCACCTCGGCCGGCGGGGCCCGGGCCGCGGCCGCCACCGCGCTGCACGCCCTGGCGGGCCTGGGCCTGTGACCGGCCGCCCCACGCGGCGGCCAGGAGAGTCCGGGCGGCAGGAGTTCGGGGCGGCAGGGCTTCAGGCAGCGGGGGTTCAGACAGCGGGGGTCAGGCGGCGGGGGTCAGGCGGCGGGGGTCAGGCGGCGGGGGTCAGGCGGCGGGGGTCAGACAGCGGGGGTCAGACAGCGGGGGTCAGGCGGCGGGGGCTCAGGCCGCGAGAAGCCAACGGGTGCCGATTTTGCGCAGCACGAACTCGGTGCGCAGGATCCCGCCCGGCTTGGGAGGTGCACCGTTCCAGCGCAGATCGGTGAACTGGACGGTGAACTCAGAAGCACTCGTCCCGGCGGTCGCGGTCGGCACCCGTACGCCGCGCATGGTGGCACGCTCGGCCGCGGTGAGGTGGCGGCCTGCCTGGCCCATCCAGGCCCTGCAGCCCGGTCTGCCGAACAGCGTCTTCTCGTAGGCCAGGGCCACATAGACGCAGGCGCGCGGGTTTCCGGCGGCGGCGGCGCGCAGGAAGCGCTGCAGCGCCACCCTGGCGGCGAAGCCGGGCGCTCGCGTCGACCGCGAGGGCGTCTGGTCGCCGGGCGGGGAATCACGGGACGCGCCGCCCAGGGACAGGCCCGGCTCGGGCGTCAGTGGCGGTATGGAGGTGTCCGGCGTCCCGCTTCCACAGCCGGCCAGGGACGGAGCCAGGGCGAGTGAGAGGCATGCCGTCAGGAGGCGGGGACGTCTGAGCACTCGAGACCTCCTCCTGGGCTGAAGTCACGATGGGCCTGCGGGTCCTGTTGGGGCCCGATCTTCCCAGCCTCGGGGCCGTCGCGTCCATCCAGAGCGCGTTAACAAACCCGCAGGGGCGCCCTTACCTCAGGCGGGCCGGATGTCAGTAGGAGAGGCCGCGGCCGAACGGGTAGGTCCGCGACACCGCGACCGGCAGCTTCCCCGTGGGCCGGACCTTCCCGGTCAGGACTCTGGCCAGCGCTTCAACTGCCGCGTCCCCGGTGGAGTAGGTGGCGAGGGCGGCCGCGGCGTGCCTGGTGTGGCCCAGGTCGTACGGGCGGCCCAGCGCCACCACGATGACCGGCCGCCCACGCAGCCCGTGCACCTGGGAGGCCGTCGCGGTGCCCGCGTTGAGCGTGGTCAGCACGGTGGCGTCAGCATCCCTTGCCGAATGTACGACCCGTACGCCCTGGCGGCGCAGTGCGGCGGCCACCCGGGCGCTCTCCACCCCGGTCACCCGGATCCGCTTTCCGCCGTGCAGGGGCAGCACCCCGTCGTTCTCGACCAGGGTGATCGCGTGCTCGGCGGTGCTTCTGGCGACGGCCCGGTGCGCGGGCGAACCGATGATCTTTTCGGCGGCGGAGGGGTCGGCGCGGCGGCCGGCGAACAGGCCCCGTATCTCCTTCAGCCGCACGATCCGGCTCACCGCGTCATTCAGCCGGGCCTGCGAGATGGTCCCCTCGTGGACCGCGCGGAGCACGGCGCGGTAGGCGAGGGGCAGACTCGGCGGCATCAGAAGCTGGTCGGCGCCCGCCGCGACGGCCCGTACCGGTACCTCGGCGGGGCCGTACCTCACCCGGGGCCCGGCCATCGACAGCGAGTCGGTGATGATCACGCCCTGGAAGCCCAGCCTGCCGCGCAGCAGCCCGGTCAGCACCGCGGCGGACAGGGTGGCCGGGTCACCGGAGCGGTCGAGCCCGGGCACCACGATGTGCGCCGTCATGATCGCGTCCACCTGATGGGCGATCGCCGCGGCGAACGGAGGCGCGTCCAGCCTGGCCCACCGTCGCCGCGAGTGTTCGATCACCGGCAGCCCGGTGTGGCTGTCGGTGGCCGTGTCGCCATGGCCCGGGAAATGCTTGGCGGTCGCGGCCACCCCCGCCGCCTGGTAGCCGTCGACGGCCGCGGCGATCATCCGGGCCGTCAGTGCGGGGTCGGAGCCGAAGGAGCGCAGCCCGATCACCGGGTTGTCCGGATTGACGTTGACGTCGGCCACCGGTGCGTAGTTCTGGTTGATGCCGACCGCCCGCAGCTCGGTGCCGGTGATCCGGGCGGCGGCCCGGGCCACCTCGGGCCGCCTGGAGGCGCCGAGCGCCATGTTGCCCGGGAAGGCTGTGAGGTAGGGCAGCCGGGAGACCTGGCCCTGCTCCTCGTCGACGCCGAGCAGCAGCGGCACCCGGGCGGCATCCTGCAGCGCGTTGGACAGCCGTGCCGTCTGCCCCGGGGTACGGGTGTTGCGCGGGAAGTAGATGAACCCGCCGACGTGGTAATGCTTGATCATCGAGAGCGCCTCGGACCGGCCGGAGAGCGCCGGGACGAACAGCTGCCCGACCTTCTCCTCCGGGCTCATGGCGGCGACGAACCCCCGGATCCAGGAGTTCCGCGGAATGGCGGAGCCTCCCGGATCCGGGGAATTCTGTTGTTGTCGCACCGAGTCCCGGGTCGTGGTCGCGGCCTGAGGTACGGCCTGGTCGCCGCCACAGCCCCCCAGCGACGCGATGAGCAGCGGCATGGCCAGCGGAACGGCGAGCGGAACGGTCAGGACTGCGGCCGGCCCGCAAGGCGCTCGAAGGTGACGCACCATGACCAGGCCCCCCGACGTGGTCGTTCTGCGGATTCGGTGAACTTAACACCGGAGGGGCGCGGGTGGGGGGAGGCCGAGATGGCGTAGCGCCATTCCGGCCGCGCCCGCCGCTCCGTCGCCCGCCGGAGTCGGGTCGTTGGCGAACCTCTCGCGCAGACCTCTGCGCACCGCGTCGGCGACCGGTCCGTTGCTGAGCACCGATCCGGCCATGACCACCGGGGCGGAGACATCGGCGGCGGACCGCACCGCGTCCACGTCCAGCAGGAGCCATTCGGCGGCCTCGTCGGCGATGCGGCGGGCCACCGAGTCCCCGGCCATCGCCGCCGCGGAGACCACCGGCCCGAGCTTGCCCAGTGCGGCGGGCGGCGCCCCGTACACCTCCTTGATGATCGCCTGGGCGAGGGCGCTCCCGGCCTGACCGGGCGGCTCGGTCCTGGTCACCGTGGCCGTGGCGGTGGCCATGGCGGTCGCGGTGGCCGTCGCCGTCCCGCCGTGGCGGGATGGCGGGGGTGGCTCCGGGACGGCGTGGGCGGGGAGGATCTCCTGCACGAACTGGTGGCCGAGCAGGGCCCGGGGCACCGACTCGGCCAGGATCGTCGGCCGGCCGCGTCCGTCGAAGGCGGCGAGGGCCGCCCGGACCGCCTCCTTTCCGATCCAGACGGCGGAGCCTTCGTCGCCGACCAGCCACCCGTAGCCGTCGGCCCGGCGTACGATGGTGCCGTCGTCGATGACGGCGGCGCCCGCACCGGTGCCGGCGAAGACGACGATGCCGGCCGGAGCCGTGGTGCCCGCGGCGAAGGCCACCGCGATGTCGGTGACCACGGTGGGTACTCCGGCCAGCCCGCAGGCCTGCCAGGCGGTGGCCGCCGCGCGTACGGCGGCGGATCTGCCCGCCGAGCCGGCTCCGGCGATGCCGAAGACGCCACGGAGGACGAGGTAGGGATCGAGGTCGCCCAGCGCGGCGCGCAGGGCGGTGGTGAGTGAGGAAGCGGTGTCGCCGCCGGAGTTGCGGTTGGCGCCGGGCGCCGTTCCGGATCCGACGACGGCTCCGCTCAGAGTCATGGTTACGCAGCGGGTCTTCGTGCCACCCGCATCGACGCCGACCACGTACGGACCGGCCAAATGGGTCAACACAGCGTGACCGTAGTCCTTTCGGCATTGACGGGATATTCGGCTTGTAAGAAACTTTCTGTCATGAGGAAAACCGCCGGACAGGACGCCATCGGCGCAGCGTCAACGGACACTGAGACCGACAGCAGGACTGCGGACACGCAGGGGGGCGCACCACCGCTCAGCACGGTCGTGCGCGTCCGTTCCCTGCTCCCTTCGCTGCCCCCTGCGGAGCGCCGCGTGGCTCAACGGGTCATCGATGACCCTGAAGGCGTAGCCAACTCCACCATCACGGAGCTCGCACAGGCCTGTGGCACATCTGAGACCACGGTCATCAGGTTCTGCCGGGCCATCGGCTTCAGCGGATACCCGGAGCTGCGGCTCACCCTTGCGACCGAGGCGGGGCGGGCTCAGACGGCTCTGGGCGGCCGCGTCGTCGGCAGCGACATCGGACCGGAGGACACTCTGCAGTTGGTGGTCGAGAAGGTCACCTACGCCGACGCGCGGGCCGTGGAGGAGACCGCGGCCCAGCTCGACATCGAGGCCCTCGGCCAGGTGGTGGACACGATCGTGGGCGCCCGACGCGTCGATGTCTACGGGGTGGGCGCCAGTGCCTTCGTGGCGCTGGACTTCCAGCAGAAGCTGCACCGCATCGGCCGTACGTGCTTCGCCTGGTCAGACGCCCACATCATGCTGACCAGCGCGGCGGTTCTGGAGAAGGGCGACGTCGCGGTCGGCATCTCGCACACCGGGGCCACCGCCGACACCATCGACGCGCTCGCGGTGGCCCACAAGCGCGGCGCCACCACGGTCGCGCTGACCAACTTCCCGAGGTCACCGATCGCGGAGGTGGCCGACCATGTGCTGACCACCGCCGCCCGGGAGACCACCTTCCGTTCCGGGGCCACCGCCAGCAGGCTCGCTCAGCTGACCGTCATCGACTGTGTGTTCGTCGGGGTGGCCCAGCAGACCTACAAGCCGACCCGGGAGGCTCTCGAATCCACGTTCGAGGCGGTGCGGAGTCGCCGCGTACGGCAGGAGCGGAAACGGCGATGACGATGCCGTTGAGCGATCTCCCCACGGAGGAGCGAAATCCGCGGACCCTCGAGGTCGACACCATGCCGACCCTGGAGGTTCTGCGGCTCATCAACGCCGAGGACGAACTCGTGGCCGCGGCGGTCGCCGAAGTGCTGCCACAGGTCGCTCAGGTCGTCGACCAGGCGGTGGACGCCCTCCGCAGAGGTGGACGGGTGCACTATTTCGGGGCCGGCACGTCCGGGCGGCTCGCCGTTCTCGACGCCGCCGAGCTGCCGCCGACGTACGGAATCGATCGTGGCTCCATCGTGGCGCACAACGCGGGCGGGCTGGGTGCGCTCTACCAGTCGATGGAGGACGTCGAGGACGACCCCGAGCTCGGTTCCCGCGACGCCGGCTCCGTGCGCTCCGGTGACGTAGTGATCGGCATCGCGGCCAGCGGGCGCACTCCGTACGTGGTCGGAGCGCTCCGGGCGGCGGCCAGGACCGGCGCGTACACCGCGTTGATCAGCGCCAATCCGAGCGCCTCCTTCGGCAACGAGGTGGACGTGCACATCGGTCTGGCCACCGGGCCGGAGGTGATCAGTGGCTCGACGCGGATGAAGGCGGGCACCGCGACCAAGCTGGTGCTCAACGCGTTCTCGACCACCGTGATGGTCCGGATGGGACGTACCTACTCGAACCTCATGGTCAGCGTGAACGCGCTCAACGGCAAGCTGCGGCGGCGTCTGGTCCGCATCCTCAGTGAGGCCACCGACCTGGACACCGCGACCTGCGAGGAGGCACTGGCCGAGGCGGCCGGCGACACCCGGGTGGCACTGGTCGCCCTGCTCTGCGAGGTGCCGGCCGCGCACGCCGCCGCGGCCCTGCAGGCCAGCGGAGGCGCGGTGCGTGAGGCGGTGGCCCAGCTCAGGTGAGACGGGTGAGATCGGCTCAGCCGTCCGGGAGGAAGAAGTTCCACAGGCTGCGCGTGCTTCGGCCTTGAGTTCCTCGACGATCGGCGGCAGGGCGTGGGGGTCGTTCGCCTTCCGCCACGCGGCGTACTCGGCTTCCGCCGGGTAGACCCGCTCGTCCATGAACCGCTGCAGCTCCGCCTGGTACTCGCGTGCCTTGGGGCTCTATTCGAAGTCCATGCTCGCCAGTGTGGCAGAACGGCGTTCGGTTTCGCGGCGGGGCCCGGTACGATCCTGGGGGCGCGCCTTTGGGGGTCGCCGAGGGCGCGGGAGAAGAGTCGTGCAGATGGTACGTGGTGTGATCACAGACTGGGGTGGCGTGCTCACCTCGCCGCTCATCGACGCCATCTCCTCGTGGGTCACCGCCGAACGGCTGGACTCCGGGCACTACCGCCAGGTCATGCGCACCTGGGTGACCGAGGCCTACGCCGGCACCGGGACCAATCCCATCCACGGACTGGAGGACGGGTCGCTGGATCCGGCGGAGTTCGAGCGGCTGCTCGCCGCCGAACTGCGCACCGTCGACGGCGGCCCAGTGCCCGCCGAGGGACTGCTGAACCGCATGTTCCTGGCCTTCCTGCCGGTCGAGCCGATGTACGACGCGCTGCGCGCGGTGCGGGCCCAGGGGGTGCGTACGGCCCTGCTTTCCAACTCCTGGGGCAACACCTATCCGCGGGAGCTGTGGGCGGAGCTGTTCGACGCCGTCGTGATCTCCGGTGAGGTCGGCCTGCGCAAGCCGGATGAGGCGATCTTCAGGCATGTGCTGGACACTCTGGGCCTGCCGGCGGCCGAGTGCGTCTTCATCGACGACATCGACCACAATGTGCGTGCCGCCGAGGCCCTCGGCATGGTCGGCCTGCACCACACCGACGTCCTGGCCACCGTGACCAGGCTCGAGGAGCTGCTCGGCGTTCCGCTGTCGGGCTCGGGGGCTTAACTCCGGACTTGGGACGTATGTGGCGTAGGACGCCGCACGCTGCCAATGGTGCGACACTGAATCCCGCGACCCGCCACCTTTTCGCCTTGCTCCAAGATCCGGGACTGACATGCGCGTCTATCTGCCGTCCACCCTCCCCGCACTGGCCGCCGCACTGGCCGATGGAGAGGTCGGTCCCGTGCCGCTCGCCGCGTACGCCGTCACCCCCGCCCTGCGCGAGTGGTATTCCGACGGAGATCTGGAGGAGCTCGAGTACGCGGCCATGGCCGCGGCGGCCCGGGCCTCGCTGCGGCTGCTCGCCGAGGCGCCCGACGCCCCGCCGCGCAGGGTCGTGCTGGCCGCCGAGCTGCCCGACGAGATGGTGTCGTACGAGCCCGGTGACGCGGCCATGGCCGCGGAGGGAGAGCGCGCCCTGGTCCGGCTCGGCGTGCCGGTCCCGCTGGAGAAGATCGCCTCCGGCCATGTCGACGACGTGGTCGCCAGCCCTGCCGTCCGGGCCGCACTGGCGGCGCTCCCGGCCGTCGACGCAGGTGACGAGGACGCCCGTTTCGTCGTCGACGGCGCCGAGGGCAACGAGCTCATGTGGTACGCCGTGCAGGAACTTCCCTACCTGTTCACCTAGCCCTGCTCTCCCAGCTCCTCCATAATCCGGGCCTTCCATAACCGCAGCTCAGGACCGGTTCGCGGGCATGGTCGAAGCATGCGACGATGCGTGCATATCGACAGAGACGTCGACTTCATGGGGAGCATGCAGGATGGACGGCGTGACCAACGTGCCCGGACCGGTGAATGAACTGGTCAAGTCCTACGCACCGGGCAGCCAAGAGCGTGCCGCGCTGGAGGCGAAGATCAAGGAACTGGGCGGGCAGCAGATCCCGCTCACCATGACGATCGGGGGCGAGCAACGGCCGGGAGCCGGCTCACCCACCGACGTCGTGGAGCCGCACAACCACCGGCACACGCTGGGGCAGCTGAACAACGCCACGGACGCCGACGTCCGGGCCGCGATCGAGGCCGCCCGTCAGGCCGCCCCCGGCTGGCGCGCGCTGTCCTTCGACGACCGGGCCGCGATCTTCATCAAGGCCGCCGAACTGCTGGCCGGCCCCTGGCGGGCGACGATCAACGCGGCCACGGTGCTCGGCCAGTCCAAGTCGCCCTTCCAGGCCGAGATCGACTCGGCCTGTGAGCTCATCGACTTCTGGCGCTACAACGTGCACTATGCCCGGCAGTTGCTCACCGAGCAGCCGGGCAGCGCCCCGGGGACCTGGAACCGGCTGGAGTACCGTCCGCTCGAGGGTTTCGTCCTCGCGA
>JAOPYK010000167.1 GCA_025964695.1 Streptosporangiaceae bacterium
TCGAAGCGGCAACGCCGAATCCGCCACGTGCGGAACCGGGGACCCATCCGTCCTTTGGGGTGAATCAGCGCAGCTCATGCGCTGTAGGGCACCTTCTCGCCCGAACCCGTCAGCTAACCCGGTAGGCATGGAAGGAAAAGAGAACCCCCATGTCAGGTCAGCACAGGTCCACCCGCCGATCCCTCATCTCGCTGCGCGCCACCGGCGGCATCATCGTCGGCGTGGCCCTCGCCGGGACCATCGCCGGGACCATCGCCGCCACGAACGCCGATGCCTCCGTCCGGCACCTCACCCGCACCACGACGCAGGGCAGCGTCGCCCACGCCAACGCCGTGCCGCAGAAGGCCCCGCACATGATCCCGCGGCAGGCGCGGGCCGCCAGGCTCATCACGGCTCAGACCATCATCTCGCTCGCCGAGAAGCAGGTCGGCATCTCCGGCCGGCCCAACAAGTTCGCCGACTGGTACGCCAGCACCGCCCGGGCCCAGCAGACCCTCCAGCGGGACGGCGGCGTGTTGAGCGACTACAGGACCGGCAGCTGGTGCGACATGTTCGTGTCCTGGCTCGGCCACAAGACCGGGATGGCCAAGACCCTCGGCTCCGACGCGTACACCGTTGAGCACGCCAAGTGGTTCCAGCGGCAGCACCGGTGGGGCACCACGCCCAAGCCCGGCGCGATCGTCTTCTACGCCTGGAACGGCGGCGGCATCGACGGGATCGGCCACGTCGGCCTGGTCGTCAGGCCGAACAGCGACGGCACCATCCAGACCGTCGAGGGCAACACGAGCGACTCGGTACAGGTCATGCAGCGTGACACCAGCGCGGTCGTCGGCTACGGCTACCCCCGCTACGCAAAGTGACCACGCTTCTGACCTGGATGGGAGCTTCCTGTGCGTTCGGCCGCCATCCTCGGCACCGGCATTAGGATCTGCGCATGGAAGCTCGCCCGCATTCGTCGTTCGCGGGCACCCGGACGCTGATCGCGGCCATCGCGATCGCCTCGGCCGGCACCCTGGCCACGGCGATCGGGTACGCGTCGCTGCGGGACGAGAAGCGCGTCCATACCTTGGGCACCACCCGGGCGGGCGCGGCCGCCCCCGACAGGTCGGCCGTCGAGGCCCTGCTCAACCGGCAGGCCAGGGCGGTCCGCACGCACGACCGCACCGCGTTCCTGGCCGCGGTCGACCCGGAGCAGCCGGGGTACGAGGCACGTCAGGGCGAACTGTACGACCGGCTCGCCCTGCTGCCCATCACCGGCTGGCGGGAAGAGCCAGAGGCCGCGGTGGCCTCCGGTGCCACCACTTGGCGGGTGACGCAGCGTTACCGGCTCGCGGGCTTCGACCAGGGCGACGTCACCGGCACCCGCTACCTCACCTTCACCAGGCGGGCCGGGATCGGATGGGTGATCACTGGTGACGGGAGCGGCCAGGGCCTCGCGGACGATGCCGAGATCTGGGACGGCGGTCCGGTCACCGTGCTCCGGGGCCGGTACAGCCTGGTCATCGGCAATGCCGCCTCAAGGTCCGGGTTCGCCGAGATCGCCCGCCGGCTCGACGAGGCGGTGCCGATCGTGTCGGGTGTGGTCGGCACCCACTGGGCCGGGCGGGTCGTGGCCCTCGTGCCCGCCAGCGCCGACCAGGTGGAGTCGCTGATCGGCGGAGGGCAGAGCCTGCGCGAGATCGCGGCACTGGCCACCGTCACCAGGGACCAGGGCGGACCGGCGTACGGCCAGGACCGCATCATCATCGCCCCCGACACCTTCGCCAAGCTCAACGCGCTGGGCCGGCACGTGGTCCTCACCCACGAGCTCACCCATGTCGCGACCGGGGGTGCGAAGGACGCGGTCACGCCCATCTGGCTGATCGAGGGCCTCGCCGACTACGTCGGATACAAGGATGTGCAGGTGGCCGTCGGGGCCGCCGCCAGTGAACTGCGGGCCGAGGTGCACAACGGGCAGCTGCCCTCGCACCTGCCCGACCGGGGGGACTTCGCGGGTACGTCGGGCCGGCTCTCCCAGGCCTACGAGGAGGCCTGGCTGGCCTGCCGGATGGTTGCCGAACGCTACGGCCAGGACCGGCTCATGCAGCTCTACCGGGCAGTCGGGCGGGAGTCCCAGGACTCAGCGCTCCACGACGTGCTCGGGCTCGGCACCGCGGACTTCACCACGATGTGGCAGGCCTACCTGCGCCGCCAGCTGGGCTGACCGGGCCCGTACTCCCCTGGAGACGGAAACGGTGGGATGCCCCAGCGCCAGGGGCATCCCACCGTCGTATGCCGGCCGGCTCAGTCGGTCGGCGGCGTGTCGCTGGGCACCTCTGCGGGCGTACGGTCCGGCGTCGCCGGCGCACTGGTGGCACCGACCTGCGAGATCACGGAGGCACCCGTACCGTCCATGGCGAGCGTGGTCGCGCCCTTCTGGGTGCTGTACCTCAGCCAGTCGTTCCAGTTCTCCTGCCAGAAGCCCCAGCCATTGCCGGGCTCAAGTTCCCGCGGAGTGCCGGTGACCTTGATGATGTCGCCGCGCTGGCTGAAGTGGAAGAACCAGATGGCGTTGTCCGGGCTCAGGTTGATGCAGCCGTGGCTCACGTTGGAGTAGCCCTGGTCCCCGACCGACCACGGCGCACTGTGCTCGTACTCCCCGCTGTCGGAGATGCGCACCGTCCAGTACACGTCCTCCCGGTAGTAGTCGGGGCAACCGGGACCGCAGCCCGTCGTGGAGGAGTCCATGACGGTCAGGTACTCCTTGTCCATGGCCAGGTGGATACCGTTGGTGGTGGTGTACTTGCGCAGGCCACCTCGGCCCATGCTGAGCGGCATCCGCCGGAT
The DNA here is from genome assembly GCA_025964695.1 of Streptosporangiaceae bacterium. GTDB lineage: Bacteria > Actinomycetota > Actinomycetes > Streptosporangiales > Streptosporangiaceae > Actinomadura_E. The sequence goes on from JAOPYK010000167.1 coordinate 2,827, forward strand.
GATCTTGCCGTTCTTCCTGATGACCTGGGAATGGCTGGTCGAACTGGCGGTGGTGATGTGCGAGTCGCCGATCTGGAAGTGCAGGTCGATGTCCTTGGCGCCGTAGGCGCTCTTGGTGGCCTGCGCACCGCTCAGGTGCCCGATGACGTGGACCTTGGTGCCCACGGGCCAGTACACCTTGGGGCGGTAGATCAGGTCCTGGCTGGTGAGCCAGTGCCAGGCGCCCACCACCGGAGTCGAGGCGCGGACCTCGAGGTTGCGCTCGATCTCGGCCCTGTTGGTCACGTCGCTGTCGAAGTGCAGGATGACCGGCATCCCCACGCCGACCTTCTCGCCCTCGTCCGGGGCCGTCACCGCCACCGCGAGCGTCTTGGCAGGCTTGACCGTGGTGAAGGTGCTTTTGACCGTCTGGGTCTTGCCGTCCACGCCGAAGCCGGTGGCCATCACCTGGTATCTGGTGCCGGGGCTCAGCACCCAACGGGACTGCCACTGCTTGCCGTCGGGACTGGTCGCACCGACGACCTGAGCACCCTGGTTGGTCACCGTGACATTCTGGATCTTCCCGTTGAACGCCTTCACCATGATCGGGCTATCCGGCCGTACGGCCCCTCCCCCGTCCGATGGCGTGACGGTCAGCGCCACCGCGGTCTTGGAGGACCCAAGGTTGACCGCCTTGGTACCCGAACAGGCCGTCGCGGCCAGGGCCAGCGACATCCCCGCCGCCGTACCCGCGATCACTCTTGTACGGCGCTGACGGTCCACCGATGTCATGACGGCGTCACCCTCCGAAATCCACCCCTTCGGGCGGTTCTGTCCTCAACGTGCCCCAATGAGAATGTCCGTATGGTCAATGACCACACGGACAGGTACCAGCACGCCGACCGGCCTCAGGAGGCCCGCTCACCCGGCGTTCCCGGGAAGTATGACGGGAGCCGGTGTCCGCGCATACGCGAAACACCGGCCCCCGATATGTTCTTTGCTCTGATCAGTGCGAGAACTGGCCCATGTAGTACTCGAAGACCAGTCCCAGCGCACTGATGATCGTGCACGAAACGCCGAGGACCACCATCCACCAGCCGAACACCATGCCCATGGCGATGGTGGCCGCGGAGGCTCCGAGGAGCAGCGGCCACCAGCTGTGCGGGCTGAAGAAGCCCACTTCGCCGGCCAGGTCGGCGATCTCACCTTCCTTGTTGTCCTCGGGCAGCGGCCCACCGCCCGCCCTCTCCAGACGCCGGACGGTGAAGTGGACGTAGAACGCCACCAGACCGGCCAGGCCCACCGCCAGCGCCAGCGCCGTCGTCCCGGTCCAGTCGCCGGACCAGAGCCAGTAGACGATGTCGGTGGCGAGGAAGAAGACCGCGCAACCGTAGAACATGTACGCCTGTACACGCATGACTTATCCCTCCGCCCCGACGGGCAGTTCCGCGCCGCCCGCCACATGCGGGTGGTGCAGGTCGAACGCGGGCCGCTCGGAGCGGATCCGCGGGATGGATGTGAAGTTGTGCCGTGGCGGCGGGCACGAGGTCGCCCATTCCAGCGAGTTGCCGTAGCCCCACGGGTCGTCGACTTCGACCTTCTTGCCCTTCTTGGCCGTGATGTAGACGTTGTAGAAGAACGGCAGCATCGACGCGCCCAGTACGAAGGACGAGATGGAGGAGAACTGGTTGAGGGCTTCGAAGGCCTTCGGGTACGTCGCGATCCGGCGGGGCATGCCCTCGGCGCCCAGCCAGTGCTGGACCAGGAAGGTGCCGTGGAAGCCGAAGAACAGCAACCAGAAGTGGACCTTGCCGAGCCGGTCGTTCAGCATCTTCCCGGTGAACTTCGGCCACCAGAAGTAGAAGCCCGCGAACATCGCGAACACCACGGTGCCGAACACCACGTAGTGGAAGTGCGCCACCACGAAGTACGAGTCGGACAGCTGGAAGTCCATCGGCGGCGCGGCCAGGATGACGCCGGTGAGCCCGCCGAAAAGGAACGTCACCAGGAAGCCGAGCGACCACAGCATCGGTGACTCGAACGTCAGTGAGCCCCGCCAGATCGTGCCGACCCAGTTGAAGAACTTCACACCCGTCGGTACGGCGATCAAGAACGTCATGAACGAGAAGAAGGGTAGGAGTACCTGTCCCGTCACGAACATGTGGTGCGCCCAGACCGTGATCGACAGACCGGCGATCGTGATCGTGGCGCCGACCAGCCCGACGTACCCGAAGAGCGGCTTGCGGCTGAAGACCGGGAGGATCTCCGTGACGATGCCGAAGAACGGCAGCGCGATGATGTAGACCTCTGGATGGCCGAAGAACCAGAACAAGTGCTGCCACAGCAGTGCCCCGCCGAGTTGCGGGTCGAAGATGTGCGCCCCGAACTTCCGGTCGGCCTCCAGCGCCAGCAGCGCGGCGGCCAGGACCGGGAAGGCGATCAGCACGAGGATGCTGGTCAGCAGGACGTTCCAGACGAAGATCGGCATCCGGAACATCGTCATGCCCGGCGCGCGCATGCACAGGATCGTGGTGACGAAGTTGACGCCACCCAGGATCGTACCCAGACCCGAGAGCGCCAGGCCCATGATCCACATGTCCCCGCCGACACCCGGCGAGTGGATGGAGTCCGTGAGCGGCGAGTAGGCGAACCAGCCGAAGGCGGCCGAGCCGCCCGGCGTCAGGAACCCGCTGACCGCGATGAGACTGCCGAACAGGAAGAACCAGTACGCCAGCATGTTCATCCGGGGGAACGCCACGTCGGGCGAACCGATCTGCAGCGGCATGATCACGTTGGTGAAGCCGGCGAACAGCGGCGTCGCGAACATCAGCAGCATGATCGTGCCATGCATGGTGAACAGCTGGTTGTACTGCTCGTTGCTGACGATCTGCATCCCCGGCTTGAAGAGTTCCGCGCGCATGATGAGCGCGAGGACTCCGCCGAAGAGGAAGAAGGAGAACGAAGTGATCAGGTACATGTAGCCGATCACCTTGTGGTCCGTGGACGAGATCCAGGACACGATGATGCGTCCCTTGCTCGTCCGCGCCCGCGGGGTGGCCGGCAGTGTTGCCTGGTGACTGATGGCCGTCACTGGGCACCCCCAACTGCCTTGTGCTGGTCGATGAACGTCTGGAATTCCGCGGGCGTGACGACCTTCACCTGGAACAGCATCCGGCTGTGGTCGACCCCGCACAGTTCTGCGCAGCGGCCCTCGTACGTCCCCGTCCGGGTCGGCGTGATCTCGAACTGGTTGTCCTTCGGACCGGGCATGACGTCCTTCTTGTAGAGGAAGGCCGGCACCCAGAACGAGTGGATGACGTCGTTCGTGTGCAGATTGAAGCGGATCTTCTTGCCGACGGGGATCACCAGCACGGGCTTGGTGCCCGGGTTGGCGTCCGGCGCCGACGGTGTTCCCACCACGCCCACGGGCGACCCGTCGGACCGCTGATACTGCGGGTAGTCGAACTCCCAGCTCCACTGGAACCCGATCACGTTCACCAGGACGTCAGGGGACTTGGAGGTCTTCTCGATGTAGTTCTCGTCACGCGCGGTGAAGTAGAACAACACGGCGATCATGATGAAGGGGACCGCGGTATAGAGCATCTCGATGGGCAGGTTGTAGCGCACCTGCGGCGGGAGGTCGTCCGAGCGCTTGCGGTGGAACAGCACCGCCCAGATGATCAGGCCCCAGACGACGGCGCCGGTGGCGAACGCGGCGATCCAGGAACCCTGCCAGAGGGTGAGGATGCGCTTGCCCTGCTCGGTGATCGGCTCGGGCAGGCCGAGGCGGGATGCCTCGCCGCTGCACGCGGTGGCGGTCAGCGCCAGCAACGACAGCATGCCGGCGCTCGTCGACGCGCGGCGACCGCGCGCGGGCGTACGCCGCTCCCTAGAGCGGGTCGGACTCACGGAATGCCTTCCCTTGTTCAGGACCGTGCGGATGGAGCCCGCGGAGGCCGGGCCGTCAGGTCTGTTTTCACACGTGTGGAGCACACATTAGCGTGCAGGTGCCACACCCCCCGCCCGGGTACCCGGTTAGGGTCGTCTCGTGACCGGAGTGAACATGACCACGGCTTACTTCGACGCGGCCTCCACCGAACCGCTGCATCCCGCCGGCCGCGCGGCCCTGCTGAGCGCTCTCGAGAACGGCTGGGCCGACCCGGCCCGCCTGTACGGATCGGGGCGTAACGCGAGGGTTCTTCTCGACCAGGCACGGGCCCAGGTGGCCACGGTTCTGGGGGTACGGCCCGACGAGGTCTCCTTCACCTCCTCCGGGACGCAGGCCGTCCATCTCGCGGTGCTGGGCGGCCTGCGGGCCAGGCGGCGGACGGGCCGCCATCTCGTGGTCAGCGCCGTCGAGCACTCGAGCGTGCTGCACGCCGCCGAGATGCACGAGCGGGAGGGCGGCTCGGTGACCACGATCGGCGTGGACCGCGCCGGGCGGGTCGATCCGGCGGAGTTCGCCGCGGCGCTCCGCCCGGACACCGCGCTGGCCTGCCTGCAGTCTGCCAACCACGAGGTCGGCACCGTACAGCCGGTGGGCGAGGTGGCGGAGCTCTGCCGGGCGGTGCGGGTGCCGCTCTTCGTCGACGCCGGGCAGTCGGCGGGGCGGACGGGGATCCCGGACGGCTGGTCGATGCTGGCCGCCAGCGCCCACAAATGGGGCGGCCCGGCCGGGGTCGGCGTCCTGGTCATCCGCAAGAACACCCGCTGGCGCTCCCCGCTGCCCGACGACGAACGCGAGGGCCGGCGGGTCCCGGGGTTCGAGAACGTACCGGGCGCGCTGGCCGCCGCCGCCGCGCTGGAGGCCTACGCCGCCGAGATGGCCGCCGACGGTCCCCGGCTCTCGGCCTTGGTCGATCTCATCCGGGAACGGGTTCCCCGGGTCGTCACCGATGTCGAGGTGGTCGGCGACCCCGTGCACCGGCTTCCCCACCTGGTCACCTTCTCCTGCCTCTACGTGGAGGGCGAGGCGTTGATCACCGAACTGGACCGGCTGGGTTTCGCCGTCTCCTCCGGTAGCTCGTGTACGGCGGATACGCTGCGACCTAGCCACGTGCTGGAGGCGATGGGAGTGATTACTCATGGAAACGTCCGGGTATCGCTGCCTCGTGGGGCGAATGCGACCAACGTCGATCGTTTCCTGGCCGTACTCCCCGACGCCGTCGCCCATCTACGCCGCACCGCAGGAGTGACCTCATGAGCTTCCGACGTCGCGCCCGGAACGCGCCGACGCCCCCCTCCCCAGCAGCGGCGGCCCCGGCACCGCGACCGGATCCGCCCTACTTGATCATCGACGCACTCGGCCGCAAATGCCCCATCCCGATCATCCTGCTGGCCGAACGCATCCGTGAGGTCCCGGTCGGCCAGGTGGTGGCGGTGACCGCCGACGACGTCGCGGCCCGCACCGACGTGCCGGCCTGGTGCCGGATGAAGTCCCAGGACTTCGTCTGCGAGGAGACCCTCCCCCGCGGCTGGGCCTTCCACATCCGCCGCACGTACTGAGTGGGGCCGGACCGGACCGGGCCACCCGCGCGCCGCTCACACGTGTACTGAATCGCAGGCGTACTGAATTGCTCCGAATCGCTCCGCCGTGGCGCGCGCGGGCGCGCTACGCGCCCGCGCGGCGTACGGGGCTTTTAAGCTGTGATCACGCCAGGTGGGGGGTCACGTCGGCGGCGGCGTCGGTGCCGTAGGCGTCCGAGAGACGCTCGAGGAAGCGGCCCTTGGCCAGGGTGTACTCCTGGCCGCCGGCGCTCTCCAGCGCGTGTGCCGCGATGAGGTTTCCGACCTGGGCGGCGCGCTCCAGGGACAGGCCCCAGGAGGTCGCGGACAGGAATCCGGCCCGGAAGGCGTCGCCGACCCCGGTCGGGTCGACCTTGCCCTCCTCCGGCGCCGCGGGCACGTGCAGGCCCCGCTCACCCACCCGGTCGATGACGACGCCCTTGGGCCCGAGAGTGGTCACCCGGACTCCGACGCGGTTGAGGATCCCGCCGTCCGACCAGCCCGTCTTCTGCTCGGCGAGGGCCTTCTCGTACTCGTTGGTGAACAGGTAGGCGGCGCCGTCGATGAGCGTGCGGACGTCCTCGCCGTCCATGCGCGCGAGCTGCTGGGACGGATCGGCCGCGAACGCGATGCCGCGGGTGCGGCACTCCTCGGTGTGGCGCAGCATCGCCTCGGGGTCGTTCGGGCTGATGACCACCAGATCCAGGTCGCCGAGGGGGGCCAGTTCGATGTTCCGGGCGTCGCTCATCGCCCCGGCGTAGAACGAGGCGATCTGATTGTGGTCCTCGTCGGTCGTGCAGAGGAACCTGGCGGTGTGATGCAGCTCGGAGACGTGCACGCCTGAGCTGTCGACGCCGTGGCGTTCCAGCCAGGAGCGGTAGTCGGCGAAGTCCTCACCGACCGCGCCGACCAGGATCGGCCGCTGCCCCAGGCAGCCCATCCCAAAGCAGATGTTGGCCGCGATGCCACCGCGCCGGATCTCCAGCTCGTCCACCAGGAAGGACAGTGACACCCGGTGCAGCTGATCGGGGATGAGCTGGTCGGCGAACCTGCCGGGGAAGGTCATCAGATGGTCGGTCGCGATGGAACCTGTCACGGCGATGCGCACGGCGTCGCTCTCCTCGTCTGCTGTGGTCTCGGGGCCCGCAAAGACTACTGCCCATCGCACCACGAGACCGGCGTGCAGCCCCAAGGGCGCAGAAAGCAGACCGGCCCGGGCGATCTGATCGCTCGGGCCGGTCTACATCGAAGGTCTAGCTGAACGAGTCACCACAGGCGCAGGAACCGCCCGCGTTGGGATTGTCGATCGTGAAGCCCTGCTTCTCGATGGTGTCGACGAAGTCGACCGTGGCACCGCCCAGGTAGGGGGTGCTCATCCGGTCCACGACCACGTGCACGCCGCCGAAGTCGTGTACCTGGTCACCGTCGAGCTGCCGTTCGTCGAAGAACAGCTGATAGACCATGCCCGAGCAGCCGCCCGGCTGGACGGCGACGCGCAGCGCCAGGTCGTCGCGGCCTTCCTGCTCCAGCAGGCTCCTGACCTTCTCCGCGGCCGCGTCGGTGAGAAGAACACCCTGCTGGGTGGTCTGCTCCGTGGTCTCGCCTGAAACCGTCATATGTGGGCTCCCGGTTAGCTCTGCCGCCCTCCGGCGACCTCGCGCGTTCGTTGACACGGCATACGTCATGAGACGCCATGCCGTCGGAGACGCTGTCCGCCTCTATCCACAAGACAACGTACCTCCCCGCGCGGTCATTCCTCATATCAGCAAGCTGCGACCTACGCCGCAGAATCGTGCCCCGGCCGCTCCTGGCCCCTCCCCGACCCCGGCGGAGGGACTTGTCCCTTATGTGTGCAACGATTAATGTCAAAGCGACGATAAGTACCGTCGCAGGAGGGAGTCTCCCGTGACCACGGCACCAGAGATCGGTACCCGAAACCTTCCACTGCTGTTGCTGGGCAGTGCGGCCGACGCGGCCAGCGAGCGCGGCGTCTCGTGCCCCGGCGACCTGCCACCGGCCTCGGATCCGGACCTCGTGGAACGCGCCAGAGTGGCCAAGGCCGCCCTCGGCGACCAGGTCTTCGTGCTCGGGCACCACTACCAGCGCGACGAGGTCATCCAGTTCGCCGACGTGACGGGCGACTCGTTCAAACTCGCCCGGGAGGCGGCGGCCCGCCCGGACGCGCCCTACATCGTCTTCTGCGGCGTGCATTTCATGGCCGAGTCCGCGGACATCCTGACCGCCGCGCATCAGCGGGTGGTGCTGCCCGACCTCGCCGCCGGATGCTCGATGGCCGACATGGCCACCTTCGACCAGGTCGAGGAGTGCTGGGAGGCGCTGGAGGACAGCGGTGTGGCCGGCGATGTGGTCCCGGTCACGTACATGAACTCCTCCGCCGACATCAAGGCCTTCGTCGGCAGGCACGCCGGGACCGTGTGCACCTCCTCCAATGCCAAGCGGGCGCTGGACTGGGCGTTCTCCAGGGGATCGAAGGTGCTCTTCCTGCCCGACCAGCACCTGGGCCGCAACACCGCCGTGCTGGAGATGGGCCTCTCGCTGGAGGACTGCGTGGTCTACGACCCGCACCGGCCGAACGGCGGGCTCACCCCGCAGCAACTGCGGGACGCCAAGATGATCCTCTGGAAGGGGCACTGCTCGGTGCACGGCCGGTTCACCGAGGCGTCCGTGCGGGAGGTACGTGCCAGGGTCCCCGGCGTGAACGTGCTCGTGCACCCCGAGTGCAAGCACGAGGTCGTGCTCGCGGCCGACTACGTGGGATCGACCGAGTACATCATCGGCCGGCTCGAGGAGGCCCCGGCCGGCTCCTCCTGGGCCATCGGCACCGAGCTCAACCTGGTCCATCGGCTGGCGAACGCCTACCCGGACAAGAACATCATGTTCCTCGACAAGGCGGTCTGCTTCTGCTCGACGATGAACCGGATCGACCTGCCGCACCTGGTCTGGTCGCTGGAATCCCTCGTCCGTGGTGAGGTCGTCAACCAGATCGAGGTCGAGAAGGAGACCGCCCGCCACGCCAGGGCCGCCCTCGACCAGATGCTCGCCCTGCCCTGACCCGTTCCCTGTCGCTGTCCCTGCCCCTGTCCCGCCGTGATCATGCAGTCGATCGCGTGATCACGGCCGGCGCGGCAGACCGGGATCAGGGCGGGATCTCGCGCAGCCGGTGGGCGTCGTCGAAGAGCGCGCGCTCGGCACCGCGGGCGGTGACGTACGCCGACAGCGCGGCCGCGGCGAGCAGCATGTACATCACCACGATCTGGTAGCGGATCGCGGTCAGCGGGTCCACCCCGGCGAGGATCAGGCCGGTCATCGCCCCGGGCAGCGAGATCAGCCCGACCACCTTGGTGGAGTCGATGGCGGGTAGCAAGGCGGTGCGAAGAGCGCCCTGCGTATGCGGGGCGAACGCCGCGCGCGCCGACAACCCCAGCGACAGCCGGACCTCGATCGCGTCCCGGCCGGTACGGATCTCGTCGCGCAGCCGGGTGAGGGCGAGACCGGAGGCCTGCATCGCCGTGGAGACGATCATCCCGCCGACCGGCACGACCACTCGCGCCTGGGTCGAGATCACTCCCAGTCCCACCAGGGTTATCAGCGTGGTGGCGCTGCCCGCCGCGGCACCCAGGGTCGCGATCATCCGGGCCCGCGGCAGCGGCCGGCCGCGCCGCCCGGCCACCTGCCCGGCGATCACCACCATGATCGCTATCCAGGCCGCCGCTCCGGGCAGGCCCGCGTAGCGGAACACCGCCAGCAGCAAGGCGCCCACCACGACGAGCTGGACCCCCGCGCGGACCACGGCCACCACCAGTTCCCGGGAGACACCCAGCCGTGCCCGGGCGACGACGCCCAGCGCCAGCGCCACCAGGACGAGGGAGACCGCCACCCCTGGCCAGGACGGGACACGAACATCGCTCACGCCTTCATACTGCCGCCATGATCAGGGCAACAAGTACGAGACCCCGTCATACCGACCATCCCTGCCAAATGGGGAGACAAAAGTCACCCATCCCCATACGCCGCCTCAACCCCCGGGGCCGCGCCTTCCGTGGAAGAGCGGGCGCCACGCCCGGTCACCGCCGCGGGGAGCGACCGGCTCAGGCCGACAGGTACCAGACCCGGTCCGGTGATCCCTGTTCGACCACCCGGCCGGCCCCCAGGACCAGCACATCGTCGGCGATCCGCCGCGCCTGTGCCGCGTCATGGCTGACCAGCACGACCGTGCGGCCCTCCGAGCGCAGGCCCGACACCGCCCGCTCGACCTCGGCGGCGCCCGCCCGGTCCAGCGCGGAGGTCGGTTCGTCCAGCAGCAGCGCCTCGGGACGCAGTGCCAGCGCCCTGGCCAGGCACACCCGCTGGGCCTCCCCGCCGGACAGCTCGGCGGTACGGCGGCGTATGAACACGGGAGACAGCCCGGCCTCGGAGAGCAGGTCGCGGGCCTCGGCCTCGGCGAGGTCCGGCCGGCCCACCCGCAGTTCCGCCAGGACCGTGTCGGTGATCAACGTGGGCCGCTGGCCGACCAGGCCGACGCGGCGCCGCAGTGCGAGCACGTCCAGCTCCGGCAGCGGGACACCCTCGTAGCGCACCTGGCCGGAGGTGGGTTCGATCAACCGGTTCAGCAGCCTCAGCAGCGTCGACTTGCCCGCCCCGCTCGGTCCGACGATGGCGGTGCACCGTCCGGCCACGATGGTGGCGGCCACCTCGTCGAGCAGGACGGCGTCACCACGGCGCACGCCCACCTGGTCAAGCTCGAAGGTCACAGGCCTGGAGCGCCCCAGACGGGGAACCAGCGGGACAGGTCCTCCTCGACCGGAAGGTCGGCTCCGACCGCCGCCCGGACCTGCAGTTCCAGCGCGCTGTCGCGTTTCTGCGCGGGCAGCGGCGCGAAGGGATAGAACGTGCCGCGCTTGTAGAGGTAGACCAATGCCAGGCTGCGCCCCGCCGACTCCGATCCCGCCGGGCCCGTGAAACCGACCAGGGAACACAGCAGCGAGGGCCCGAACCCGGCCGACTCCAGGGAGGTGTTGATGGCGTGCAGGTCGGTGACCAGGTCGGTCAACTGATCCGGCTCCCGCCGCACCAGCAGCCAGGTGTAACCGTAGGAGTCGGTGCTCGTCTCGATACGGGGGCCGCCTCCCGCGTCCAGCAGTTCGCGGACGTCCCGTTCGATCTGGGCGAAGGCGCCGCCCTCGGCGGCCCGGAAGCAGACCGAGCCGAGCCCGGTCGGCACGAATCCGGCCGCGGCCTCCAGCGTGATCGCCGCGTTCGGCAGGGCGAACAGCCGGTCCAGATCCGGCTTGACCGGCTTGGAGCGGCCGAGCAGGACGTCGAAGAAGCCCACGATCAGCGACCCCCTGTGCGGGCACAGACCCGGCGGGGCCCGCTGTTCGAGGAGCCCGCGTCCGGCGAACCCATCAGACTCCCCTGCTGAGCTGGGCGGAGATCTCGGCGAGCTGCTCCAGCCGCTTCTCCAGCGGCGGATGGGTGGAGAACAACGCGGAGACGCTGAAGCCCTTGGTGAGCGCGGGCGCGAAGAAGAAGGCGTTGAACGGCTGCGCGGCCCGCAGATCATTGGTCGGGATCCGGGCGATCTCGCCGGACACCTTGGTGAGCGCGCTGGCCAGGGCCGAGGGACGACCGGTGAGCAGCGCGGCGGCCCGGTCGGCCGACAGCTCCCGGTAACGCGAGAGCGCCCGGGTGAGCAGGAAGCTGATGGAGTAGGCCACGGCGCTGACCGCGACGACGGCCAGCAGGACCAGACCGGTGTTGTTGTCCCTGTCGTTGTCCCGGGAACTGAAGCCGCCCCACAGCCCCCATTCGAGTCCGAACCGGGTGATCAGCCCGGCGACGACGCCGAGGAAGGACGCGATCGTCATCACGGCCACGTCCCGGTGGGCGACATGGGACATCTCGTGTGCCAGCACGCCCTCGAGCTCGACCGGGTCCAGCCGCCTGAGCAGTCCCGTGGTCACACAGACCACGGACTGCTTCTGGTTGCGCCCGGTGGCGAAGGCGTTGGGCACGTCTGTGTCGGCGATGGCCACCCGCGGCTTGGGCGCGTCGCTCAGCGCGCAGATCCGGTCGATCACCCCGTGAAGCTCGGGCGCCTCCGCCGGGGTGACCTCCCGGCCGTGCATCGCGAACAACGTGAGCTTGTCGGAGAAGAAGTACTGAGCGAACAGGAAGAGCCCTGCGACGACCAGCGCGATCGTGCCCCATCTGGGGGAGATCACGTAGAAGGCCGTCACGAAGACGACGTAGACCAGCCCCAGCAGGAACATCGTCACCAGCATGCGCAGGGTGAGCCCCCTGTCGGGGGCGTACCGGGTACGCGCCATTACATCCTCCTTCCGCGACTGCAGTGTCACACGACTACAACGACCGACGACCCCGCTTCGTCCCGGCTCAGTCCGGGATGAGACCTTCGTCGCCCAGCATCGCCCGGACCTCCGCCATGTCCGAATCCGCCGGCGGCAGAATCAGCTCGGAAGGCTCCAGGCTGTCCTCCGGCAACGGCTTGCCGACCTGGCGGACGTTGTCGAGCAGAGCGTGCAGCGCCGACCGGAACGTGGCCTCGTCCCCGGTCTCGATCGCCGTCTCGAGCTCACCGTCCAGCTTGTTGAGCGCGGACAGGTCATCGTTCGCGACGTCGAGCTGCCCCTCCCCCATGATTCGGACGATCACTGCTGGCCTCCCCCCGGCTGCTGCGGCCACTGCTGCTGGGGGTCGGTCTGCGGGCGAGCCTGCGGCTGAGCCTGCGGAGTGCCCTGGTTGAGCTCCTTGGGGGCCTCGCCCTGTCCCAGCTCCGCCTTCATCCGCTCGAGTTCGAGGTCGACACCGCCGGTGCTGCCGAGCCGGTCGAGCTCCGCCTGGATGTCGTCCTTGGGCCCGGAGAAGTCCTCCAGCGCACCGGAGGCCAGCAGCTCGTCGATCGCGCCGGCCCGCGCCTGCATCTGCGCGGTCTTGTCCTCGGCACGCTGGATCGCCAGGCCGACGTCGCCCATCTCCTCGGAGATGCCGGAGAAGGCCTCGTTGATCCGGGTCTGCGCCTCGGCCGCCGTGTAGGTGGCTTTGATCGTCTCCTTCTTGGTACGGAAAGAGTCGACCTTGGCCTGCAAACGCTTGGAAGCGAGGGTGAGCTTCTCCTCCTCGCCTTGCAACTGGTTGTACTGGGCCCGGAGATCACTGAGCTGGCTCTCCAGCCCCGAGCGGCGGGTCAGCGCCTCCCGGGCAAGATCTTCCCGGCCCACCTGCAGCGCGTTCCTGCCCTGCTCGGTGAGTTTGCTCTGCTGCGTTTCGAGCTGCTGGATCTGCAGCTCGAGGCGCTTGCGGGAGGTCGCGACGTCGGCTACGCCCCGGCGCACCTTCTGCAGCATCTCCAGTTGTCTCTGATAGGAGTAATCGAGGGTCTCACGAGGATCTTCCATGCGATCCAGGGCTTTGTTCGCCTTGGACTTAAAGATCATCGACATTCGCTTCATCACGCTCATCGCGCGCGGCCGGTCCCTTCGTGATGGTGCATGGCACCGATCCTTAACGTCACTGCTAGGGCTGTTATCACCCTACGCGTTAACGTACGGGGCAGCCATGAGGTTCGCGGGCGGTACTCTGATCTACGTGTTCCGACGCCGTAGTGATTCCGCCCCCGAGAAGACCCCCGAGGTCACCAAGCCCGGGGGTAAGGGCCGCCCAACACCCAAGCGCAGCGAAGCGCAGAAGCGCAACCGCCAGCCCATCACCGCGCCCAAGGACCGCAAGGAGGCCTACCGCGCGGTCCGCGGGCGCCAGGCCCGCGACCGGGCCAAGGCACGGGAGGGCATGGCCCGCGGCGACGACAAGTACATGGTCAAGCGCGACCGCGGCCCCGTGCGCAGGCTGGCGCGTGACTACGTCGATTCGCGGCGCACGATCGCCTCGTACTTCATGTTCGTCATGCTGGCCGTCGTCATGATCAGCCTGCTGCCGTACGTCTGGGCGAGGCTGCTGGGCTTCTTCGCCATCCCGGTGATGCTGGGCGTGGTCATCATCGAGGGTTTCGTCATCAGCCGGAAGGTCGGCAGGATGGCGTCCGAGCAGTTCCCGGACGAGGACCGTTCCGGCGCCGGGTTCTACGCCGCCATGCGCTCGATGCAGATGCGCCGACTGCGGATGCCCGCCCCCCAGGTCAAGCCGGGCCGGCCGGGCACGGCCTGACACCGCCGCCCCGGCATGCCGACCACCCCGTCCGGCGGTTAGGGTCGGATCATGGAGTTCCGACACCTTGGCCGTAGTGGCATCAAAATCAGCGAGATCGCTTACGGCAACTGGATCACACATGGCTCCCAGGTCGAGGAGGACGCGGCGCATGCGTGCGTGCGTGCCGCCCTCGAGGAGGGGATCACCACCTTCGACACCGCGGACGCCTACGCGGGCACCCGGGCCGAGGAGGTACTCGGCCGGGCGCTGAAGGGACAGCGCCGCGAAGGTCTCGAGATCTTCAGCAAGGTCTACTGGCCCACCGGCAACGGCCCCAACGACCGCGGTCTGTCCCGCAAGCACATCACCGAATCGATCGACGGGACGCTGCGGCGCCTGCAGACGGACTACATCGATCTCTACCAGGCGCACCGCTTCGACTACGAGACTCCGCTCGAGGAGACCCTCAAGACCTTCGACGACCTCGTACGCAAGGGCAAGGTCCTCTACCTCGGCGTGTCCGAGTGGCGGGCCGAGGAGATCGCCCGGGCACTCGAGATCGCCGACGAGATGGGCTTCGACCGGATCGTGTCGAACCAGCCGCAGTACTCCATGCTCTGGCGGGTCATCGAGTCCGAGATCGTCCCGCTCTGCGAGCGGGAGGGCATCGGGCAGGTGGTCTGGTCGCCGATCGCGCAGGGGGTGCTGACCGGCAAGTACCAGCCGGGCGCGGCGCCGCCCCCCGGTTCCCGGGCGACGGACGAGGCCAGCGGAGCCGACTTCATCAAGTCCCTGCTGAACGACGACATCCTGACCCGGGTGCAGCAGTTGCGGCCGATCGCCCAGGAGCTCGGCCTGACGATGGCCCAGCTCGCCGTCGCCTGGGTGCTGCAGAACCCGAACGTGTCGGCCGCCATCATCGGCGCCTCCCGGCCCGAGCAGGTACGCGACAACGTCAAGGCCGCCGGGGTCAAGCTCGACGCCGAGATCCTCAAGCGCATCGACGAGATCACCGCCCCGATCGCCGTCACGGACCCGGCCAAGACCGTCAGCCCGTCCACCCGCCCCTGACCCGGGTCCGCCGTCCCGGCCCGCCGTGATCCGTGGCGTCCACACGATTCATGACGAGCCGGGGCGGTCGGTCAGTCGGCCGGGGTCAGGGCCATCGGGCCATATATAAGGGCGTCGTCCTCGACCAGCGTCACCTGATCCACTCCCCCCGCGGCCAGCGCACGCCAGTTCTCCCCCACCCACGACTCCGCGTCGGCCTGGGTGGTGAAGGTCTCCTCGGGCAGATCGGCCGGACCGGCGGTGATCCGCCCGTCGGCTTTCTCGAAACGCCAGGTCCACGGCATCGTCAGCCTCCTCGTCATCCCGAGGCTATCGATTCTTGACCTTGAATTCGCCTGCGGACCGCTACGGAATCCGTCGTGTGCGTCCACCGGCGGGTACCCAACGTGCCGCGCCACGCCCGCAGTTCGGGCGCCGGCGGCCGCCGGGCACCTACAGTCACGGAAAGCATGAACATCGTCCTGCACGGCATGGCCGGCCCGGCCGGCTGGCCCGAACCCGGCTGCCGGTGCGCCTCCTGTTCGCGGTTGCGTGCCGCCGGGGTCCGCCATGAGCCCACCCGGGTCACCATCGACGGCGTGCCACTCGAGAAGTGCTCGCGCTGGGGGGTCCCCGGCGGCTTCGACGTGCGCACCCCGGGCGGCGCGCGCCTTCTCGTGGCGTCCGGGCCCGGCCGGTGCCCGGAACCCGTCCCGGACACCGTGTACGACGCCGTACTGCTCGATCTGGCGGATCATCCGGAGCACCTCGGGCTGCTCCGCCACCGTGGCGCGATGACGGCGGCGACCGAGGTGCACGCCGTGTACGTGGATCACCGGACCTCCTCTCCCGGCGAGCTGGAACGCCGGCTCGGCTGGTGGCGGCGGCCCCGGTCCGGGCCACACCGCACCCTGCTGCTGGGCGGCGCCCGGTCCGGGAAGTCGGCGGAGGCGGAACTGCGGCTGGCGGCCGACCCGTCCGTCACCTACCTCGCCACGGGGGTGCTCCGCGACGACGATCCGGAATGGACGGCCCGGATCGAGGCGCACCGGGAACGGCGCCCGTCCTGGTGGCGGACCGTCGAGACCACCGACGTCGCCCCCGTCCTGCGTACGGCCTCGGGCGCGGTCCTGCTCGACGGCATCGGGACCTGGCTGGCGGCCACCATGGACGCGTGCGGCGCCTGGGACGACGTCGAGGCCGTACGGCCGCGCATCGAGGAACTGGTCGAGGCCTGGCGGGGCAGCGGAGCCCGGGTGGTGGCCGTGAGCGACGAGGTCGGCCTGTCGCTGGTGCCGACAAGCTCCGGCGGGCGGGCCTTCCGGGACGCACTCGGCCGGCTCAACCAGCGGCTGGCCGCCGAGTCCGAAGAGAGCGCGCTGGTCGTCGCCGGCCGGGTCGTGGACCTGCCGTGAGGACGTCCATCACGGCCGGACCGCGGCTGGCGATCACCTTGCTCACGGTGATCCCCTTGCGCGCCGGCCCGGCCGACCGGACGACCGCGGGCCGGGCGATGACCCTGGCACCGGCCGCCGGGCTCGCCGTCGGCGCGGTCGCCGCCGTGGTCCTCGTCGCCGGCGACCGGGCCGGCCTCGGCCACCTGACGGCGGCCGCGCTGGCGGTGGTGTCGATGGCGCTGATGACGCGGGCGCTCCATCTGGACGGGCTCGCCGACATCGCCGACGGGCTGGGCAGCGCACGTCCCGCCGCCGAGGCCCTGGCGATCATGAAGCGATCCGACATCGGCCCCTTCGGAGTGGTCGCCTTGGTGCTCACCCTGCTCGTGCAGGTCGCCGCGCTCGCCCAGGCTTCGGGGCACCGGCACGGCGCGGCGGCGGTGATGATCGCCGCGGTCACCGGCCGGCTCGCCGTGACGTGGGCCTGCCGCGAAGGCGTCCCCGCCGCGCGCCCGGACGGCCTGGGCGCGCTGGTCGCCGGGTCAGTACGGACCCCGGCGGCCGCGGTGGTCACCGCACTGGTCCTGGCGGCCGCCGCGTTGAGCGGGGCCGCGAGCGCCGGCATCCGTGGCGCCGTCGTCGCCACGTTCTCGGTCATCGCCGGCCTGACCGTGGCGGCGGGGATGCGGTGGCACACGACCCGGCGGCTCGGCGGCATCACCGGGGACGTCCTCGGCGCGCTGGTCGAGCTCGGGTCCACCGCGGCCCTGATCGTCCTCGCAGTGCTCTGAACCGGAAGGCCGGCGCGCTCCGACCGGAGGGCGGGCCCGGTGCGCCGGGTTCCGCCGCCCAGGAGGCCGGGCGGGCCGCCGCCCTGCCACCTGGCGGGACACTTCCGCCACCCCGGACGCGCCCGGCAAGGTAACGCTTGATCCAAAAGGGCAAAACCGGTCAGTGACACGACTACGATCGGACTACGTGACGACCATCAGCCTTGACAGCACAGCTCCCGACGCTCTCGACGCCGACGCGATCGTGATCGGCGTTCTCTCCTCGGACTCCGGCCCGGCCCTGGCCGCGGGCGCCGACGGCGTCGACCGGGCGTACGGCGGCCGGCTCACCGAGGCGCTGAGCACACTCGGGGCCTCAGGCAAGGCCGGCGAGGTCACCAAGCTTCCCACTCTCGGCGCACTGCCCCCGCCACTGGTCGTGGCCGTCGGGCTCGGCGAGACTCCCGGCAGCGAGGAGCTGCGCCGCGCGGCGGGCGCGGCGGTCCGCGCCCTGGCCGGGACGGCGAGGGTCGCGCTGGCGCTGCCCGCCGGATCCGCCGACGAGGCCGGCGCCGTGGCGACCGGTGCGCTGCTGGGCAACTACTCGTATCTGACGTACCGCACCGGTGCCGACCAGAAGCCACCGGTCGAGCAGATCATCGTGCTCACGGCGGGCGCCTCCAACGGCGCGGCCGACGCCGTCCGCCGCGCCGAGGTGCTGGCCGCGTCGGTCGTCCTGGTGCGTGATCTGGTCAACACCCCGCCATCCGACCTCAGCCCCGAGGACTTCGCCGAGGCCGCCGCGCGGGTGGCCGTGGAGAACAAGCTCGACATCGAGGTGCTCGACGAGACGGCCCTGGTCGAGGGCGGCTACGGCGGGATCGCGGGGGTCGGCCAGGGCTCGGTCAACCCGCCCCGGCTGGTCCGGCTGGCCTACAGCCACCCAGAGGCCACCAGGACGGTGGCGTTCGTCGGCAAGGGCATCACGTTCGACACCGGGGGGCTGTCCCTCAAGCCCGCCGATGCGATGGACTGGATGAAGTCGGACATGGGAGGCGCGGCCGCGGTGCTCGGCGCCCTGCAGGCGGTCGCGAAGCTGCAGCCCAAGGTGAACGTCATCGGCTACCTGCCGATGGCGGAGAACATGCCGAGCGGCACCGCGCAGCGCCCCTCCGACGTGATCACGATCTATGGCGGCAAGACCGTCGAGGTCCTCAACACCGACGCCGAGGGCCGGCTGATCCTGGCCGACGCCCTTGTCCGGGCCGCCGAGGACGAGCCGGACCTGGTCGTCGACGTGGCGACCCTCACCGGTGCACAGCTGGTCGCGCTGGGCACGCGGACCGCCGGAGTGATGGCCAACGACGACGAGGTCCGTGAGAAGGTGGTTGCGGCGGCCGAGCGTGCCGGCGAGGCCGCCTGGCCGATGCCGCTGCCCGAGGAGCTGCGCAAGGGGCTCGACTCCACGGTCGCCGACCTCGCCAACATCAGCCCCGACCGCTGGGGCGGCATGCTGGTGGCAGGGATCTTCCTGAGGGAGTTCGTCGCCGACGACCTTCGCTGGGCGCACATCGACATCGCCGGCCCGTCCTTCCACAAGGGCGAGCCGTACGGTTACACCCCCAAGGGCGGCACCGGCGCGGCCACCCGCACGCTGGTCCAGATCGCGGAGGATGTCGCCTCCGGCACACTCTGACGTCCTGGTACTTACCAGTCGGTATAAATGGAAAGATTGCCTTACCCAGCATTTCGATCGCCATGCGCCAGAAGCGCGTAGATCAGCATTGAAGGAGCGTCCCGTGACGAATGGCAGCGGCCCCTACGACATCGTCGTTCTGGGTGGCGGCAGCGGCGGATACGCGTGTGCCCTCCGAGCGGTCGAGCTCGGCAAGACGGTCGCGCTCATCGAGAAGGACAAGCTCGGGGGAACCTGCCTCAACCGAGGTTGCATCCCCACCAAGGCCCTCCTGCACGCCGCCGAGGTGGCCGACCAGACCCGTGAGGCCGGGTCCTTCGGCATCAAGGCCACGTTCGAGGGCATCGACGTCGCCGGAGTCAACGCCTACAAGGACAAGGTGGTCACCACCACCGTCAAAGGCCTGACCGGGCTGCTCAAGAGCAAGGGCATCACGATCATCGAGGGTGCCGGCCGCCTCGTCGGTCCCACGCAGGTGCAGGTGGGTGAGTCCGTCATCGAGGGCCGGCACATCGTGCTGGCCACCGGCTCGGTGCCCAAGTCACTTCCCGGCCTGGACCTGGACGGCCAGCGGATCATCTCCAGCGACCACGCGCTGGTCCTGGACCGGGTCCCGCAGTCGGTGGTCATCCTGGGCGGCGGCGTCATCGGCGTCGAGTTCGCCAGCGTGTGGCGCTCCTTCGGCGCCGAGGTCACCATCGTCGAGGCGCTCCCGCACCTGCTGCCGCTGGAGGAGGAGTCCAACTCCAAGCGCCTGGAGCGGGCGTTCCGCAAGCGGGGCATCAAGTACGAGCTCGGCGTCCGGTTCGAGAGCGTCAAGAACACCGACAGCGGCGTCTCGGTCACCCTTGAGGGCGGCAAGAGCATCGACGCCGAGATCATGCTCGTGGCCGTCGGCCGCGGACCGGTCTCCCAGGACCTCGGCTTCGAGGAGACCGGCGTAGAGGTCGAGCGCGGTTTCGTCAAGGTCGACGAGCTCTGCCAGACCAGCGTGCCCACCATCTCCGCGGTCGGTGACCTCATCCCGACCCTGCAGCTAGCCCACGTCGGCTTCGCCGAGGGCATCCTCGTCGCCGAGCGGCTGGGCGGGCTCGACCCGGCGCCCATCGACTACGACGGCGTACCCCGAATCACCTACTCCGAGCCCGAGGTCGCCTCGGTGGGCATCACGTCCGCGGTGGCCAGGGAGCGCGGGTACGAGATCAAGGAGATCACCTACGACCTCGCCGGAAACCCCAAGAGCAAGATCCTGGGGACGCAGGGCGAGGTCAAGGTGATCGCTCAGAAGGACGGTCCCGTCCTGGGCATCCACATGGTCGGCAGCCGGGTCGGCGAACTCGTCGCGGAGGGGCAGCTGATCTACAACTGGGAGGCCCACCCGTCCGATGTCGCTCAGCTGATCCACCCCCACCCCACCCAGTCCGAGGCGATCGGCGAGGCCCACCTCGCTCTCGCCGGCAAACCGCTTCATGTCCACGGCTGACAGCCGCACCAGTATTTGAAGGAGTCGCTGAGAACCATGCCGGTCTCCGTCACCATGCCCCAGCTCGGCGAGAGCGTCACCGAGGGCACCGTCACCCGCTGGCTCAAGAAGGAGGGTGAGCACGTCGAGGCCGACGAGCCGCTCCTCGAGGTATCGACCGACAAGGTCGACACCGAGATCCCTTCCCCCGCCTCGGGCACGCTGAGCAGCATCACCGTCGCAGAGGACGAGACCGTCGAGGTCGGCGCCGAACTCGCGACCATCGCCCAGGAGGGCGAGGCGTCGTCCAACGGCCGCGGCCCCGCCGCGGCCGAGGCGCCCGCCCCGGCCGCACCGCAGGCGGCTGCTCCGGCACCGGCTCCGCAGGCCCCGGCCCCGCAGCAGGCACAGCGGGCTCCGGCTCCGCAGGCGTCTCCAGGCCCCTGGCCGCCGGCTCCGGCCGCTCCGCAGGCACCGGCACCGGTGGCCCAGCAGGCTCCGGCACCGGCCCCCGCCGCGCAGGAGGCCCCCGCCGCGGCGCCCGAGGCTCCGTCGGGTGAGAGCCCGTACGTCACGCCACTGGTGCGCAAGCTCGCCTCCGAGCACGGCGTGGATCTGTCGTCGGTCGAGGGCACCGGGGTCGGGGGGCGGATCCGTAAGCAGGACGTCCTCGAGGCGGCCAAGGCCGCTCAGGCCGCCGCGGCTCAGGCCACCAAAGCCGCCCAGGCCGCCCAGGCCCAAGCCCAGGCGCCCGCAGCGGCCGCGGCTCCCGCCGCGGCCCCGGTGGCGCAGGCCGCCCAGGTCGC
>JAOPYK010000170.1 GCA_025964695.1 Streptosporangiaceae bacterium
GCGCCAACCGGGGTGACGAGATCTTCCGCGAATGCGATGACGTCGACACGGCCACCGCCGTGCTCACGCTCGACGACGGCACCATCGCCGTCGTTTCGGCCACCCGCTACAACGCGGCCGGTTACGATGTCCGGTTCGAGGCGCTGGGCTCGAAGGAGAGCATCGTCGCCGGCCTGGACAGTCACACGCCCCTGACCTCAGTGGAGGGCAGTGCGTGCGGGACACCGTACGGCGGGTTCCTGGAGCGCTTCGCCGACGCCTATGACGCCGAGCTGCGCGCCTTCACCGAGATGGTCGCGGGGGGCACGGACAGCCCATGCCGGCCGGAGGAGGCGCTGGAGGCCCTCTACGTGGCGGAGGCCTGTGACATCTCACGGCACGAGGGCCGTGCCGTCGAGCTCGCCGAGGTGCGCCGGTGAACAGGATCGCCGGAGCGCCCATCTCGTGGGGCGTGTGCGAAGTGCCCGGCTGGGGTCATCAGCTCGGGGCCGCCCGGGTGCTGGCCGAGATGCGGGAGCTGGGACTGGCCGCGACCGAGTTCGGCCCCGACGGCTTCCTGCCCGCAGATCCGGCCGGACGCCGGGAGCTGCTCGCGGCCCACGGCCTGAAGCCGGTCGGAGGTTTCGTCCCGGTCGTCCTGCACGACCCTGCACGCGACCCGCTGCCCGAGATCCACCGCGCCCTGGACTCCTTCGGGGCCGCCGGTTCCCTGGTGCTGGCGGCGGCGACCGGCCAGGACGGGTACGACGCGCGGCCCGTGCTCGACGCGTCGGCCTGGCGGACGCTGCTGGCCAACCTCGACGCGATCGCGGCGCGCGCGGCGGCCCGCGGGGTACAGGCCTCGCTGCATCCGCACGTCGGCACGGTCATCGAACGGTACGAAGAGGTGCGCCGGGTGCTGGACGGGTCGGGGATCCCGCTCTGCCTCGACACCGGCCATCTGCTCATCGGCGGCACCGACCCGCTGGAGCTGGCCCGTACCGCGACCGGCCGGATCGCGCACGTGCACCTCAAGGACGTCGACGCCGGGCTGGCCGGCCGGGTCCGGACCGGTGAACTCGCCTACACGCAGGCCGTGGGCGCCGGGATGTACCGGCCCCTCGGCGCGGGGGACATCGACATCGCCGGCATCGTCGGTGCCCTGGAGGGCGGGGGCTACCAAGGCTGGTACGTCATGGAGCAGGACACCGTCCTGCGGGCCGAGCCCGGCCCCGGCGCGGGCCCCGTGGCCGACGTCCGGGCCAGCGTGGACTTCCTCGGCGGCCTCACCGTACCGGGCGGGCGGCCGACATGACCTTCGACGTGATCACCATGGGCCGGGTGGGCGTCGACATCTACCCACAGCAGATCGGAGTGGGGCTCGCGGACGTCGAGACGTTCGCGAAGTACCTCGGCGGCAGCCCGACGAACGTCGCCGTCGCGGCGGCCCGTCACGGCCGCCGCACCGCCGTGATCACCAGGACCGGCGCGGACCCGTTCGGCGTCTTCATCCACCGGGCGCTGCGGGAGTACGGCGTCGACGACCGGTACGTGACGGCCGTCGAGCGACTGCCGACTCCGGTGACCTTCTGCGAGATGTTCCCGCCGGACGACTTCCCGCTCTACTTCTACCGGTACCCCAAGGCCCCTGATCTGGAGATCCACGAGGCGGAGCTGGACCTGGACGCGATCCGCGACGCCAGGATCTTCTGGGCCACGGTGACCGGGCTCTGCGAGGAGCCCAGCCGGGCCGCCACGCTCGCCGGGCTGCGGGCCCACCCGGGCACCACGGTGCTGGACCTGGACTGGCGGCCCATGTTCTGGTCCTCGCCGGAGACGGCGCGCCGATGGGTGCGGCAGGCGCTCGAACACGCGACGGTCGCGATCGGCAACCTCGACGAGTGCGAGATCGCGGTCGGCGAGCGGGACCCTCACCGGGCGGCCGCGGCGCTGCTGGACCTCGGGATGGAGCTGGCGATCGTCAAGCAGGGGCCCAAGGGCGTGCTGGCCGCCGACCGCCACGGCGTCGTGGAGGTGCCGCCGGCGCAGGTGCGGGTCGTCAACGGGCTCGGCGCCGGGGACGCCTTCGGGGGAGCGGTCTGCCATGGGCTGCTGGCCGGCTGGGACATCCGGCGGACCATAGGATTCGCCAACGCCGCGGGCGCGATCGTGGCGTCGCGGCTGGCCTGTTCGGCGGCCATGCCGACGGCGGACGAGGTGCACGCGTTTCAAGGCGACGGGGGGGCAGAGGCTTGATCACAGGGACGTTCGCCGACCGGATCGCGGGGCTGGTCGAGACCCGCGTGTCCCGGCCGCAGGCGATCGCCGAGGCGTCCGCGCGGCGGGCCCGGCGCGGGACGCTGATCGGGCCGGCCGGCAGGCTCATGCTCATCGCCGCCGATCACCCCGCCCGGGGAGCGCTCGGTGCCGGGGCGAGGCCGCAGGCCATGGCCGACCGTCACGATCTGCTGGAGCGGCTGTGCGCGGCGCTGGAACGGCCGGGAGTGGACGGGGTGCTCGGCACCCCGGACATCATCGAGGATCTGCTGCTGCTGGGCGCGCTGGACGGGAAGATCGTCGTCGGTTCCATGAACCGCGGCGGCCTGGCCGGGACGTCGTTCGAGATCGATGACCGGTTCACCGCCTACGACGCGGGGCAGATCGCCGGCCAGGGGCTCGACGGCGGCAAGATGCTGCTCCGGATCGACGACGAGGACCCGGCCACCGCGCGCACCCTGGAGGCCTGTGCCCAG
Source organism: Streptosporangiaceae bacterium (assembly GCA_025964695.1). Taxonomy (GTDB): domain Bacteria; phylum Actinomycetota; class Actinomycetes; order Streptosporangiales; family Streptosporangiaceae; genus Actinomadura_E. The sequence goes on from JAOPYK010000170.1 coordinate 2,733, forward strand.
GCGGTGTCCGGGCTGGCCGCGCACGGCCGGATGGCGATGATCGAGCCTTTCGTGGCACGCCGGGCCGACGGCCGCGTGCGCAACGTGCTGACCCCCGAGGCGATGATCCGGGCCATCGCGGTCGCCTCCGGGCTCGGGGTCACCTCCGCCTACACGTGGCTGAAGGTACCGGTCGTCGACGATATGGAACGGGTGATGTCGGCCTCCACGCTACCCGCGCTGCTGCTGGGCGGTGAGGTGGCCGATGATCCGGACGCCGCGCTGGCCGGCTGGCAGCGGGCGATGCGGCTGCCGACGGTCAAGGGCCTTGTGGTCGGGCGCGCCCTGCTGTATCCACCGGATGACGATGTGACCCGTGCCGTCGACGCCGCACTGGAGGTGCTCGAGTGACCTACCACCTGCCCGCCGCGAGCACCGCCACCGGGCCGTACGCCCTGGAGATCACCCCGCAGAGCGCGGGATGGGAGTACTCCGGGCTGCGGGTGCTGGAACTCGCCGCGGGCGAGGAGCATCGCTTCGAGACCGGTGAGTCGGAGATGCTCGTGCTGCCGCTGGCCGGGGCGTGCCGGGTCTCCTGCGACGGCCGGACCTTCGACCTGGAGGGCCGCGCCGGGGTCTTCTCCCGCGTCACCGACTTCGCCTACGTGCCGCGCGATGCCGCCGTCACCGTGACCAGCGCCGCGGGAGGGCGGTTCGCGCTGCCCGCCGCGCGCTGCCGCAACCGCCTCACGCCCAGGTACGGCCCGGCCGAGCAGGTCGGCGTGGAACTGCGCGGCGCCGGCCCGGCCAGCCGCCAGGTCAACAACTTCTGTACCCCCGACACCTTCCCGGCCGACAAGCTCATCGCCTGTGAGCTGCTGACCCCGGGCGGCAACTGGTCGTCCTATCCGCCGCACAAGCACGACACCGAACGGCCCGGCGAGTGCGTGCTCGAGGAGATCTACTACTTCGAGGTCGCCCGCGGGGGCATGGGCTACCAGCGGGTCTACGGCACGCCGGACCGGCCCATCGACGTCCTCGCGGAGGTCGGGACGGGCGACGTCGTGCTGATCCCGCACGGCTGGCACGGCCCGTCGATGGCGGCGCCCGGTTACGACCTGTACTACCTCAACGTGATGGCGGGGCCGTCGCCCGAACGGGCCTGGCTGATCTGCGATGATCCAGCGCACGCCTGGGTGCGCGGTACCTGGGCGGCCCAGGACGTCGATCCGCGGCTTCCGATGACCTCGACGACGGACCCGGGGACGGAGAAACGATGACGACGGTGAGACTCACGGTCGGGCAGGCGATCGTCAGATTCCTGGCGCGGCAGTGGACGGAGCGCGACGGAGCCGAGCAACGGCTGTTCGCCGGGTGCTTCGGGATCTTCGGTCACGGCAACGTGGCGGGCATCGGCCAGGCACTCCTGGAAGCCCAGCAGACCGGTACCGACGACCTGCGTTACCACCAGGCGCGCAACGAGCAGGCGATGGTGCACGCCGCCGTCGGCTACGCCCGGATGCGCGACCGGCTGTCGACCTTCGCCTGCACCACGTCGGTCGGGCCCGGGGCGACCAACATGGTGACCGGCGCGGCGCTGGCGACCATCAACCGCATCCCGGTGTTGCTGCTGCCCGGTGACGTCTTCGCCACCCGGACGGCCAACCCGGTGCTGCAGGAACTCGAGGACCCGCGCTCCTACGACGTGTCCGTCAACGACTGCTTCAAGCCCGTCTCCCGGTTCTGGGACCGAGTCAACCGGCCCGAGCAGCTCCCGTCGGCGTTGCTCGCCGCGGTGCGGGTGCTCACCGATCCGGCGGAGACCGGTGCGGTGACCCTCGCGCTGCCGCAGGACGTCCAGGTGGAGGCCTGGGACTGGCCCGCCGAGCTCTTCGACCGGCGCGTCTGGCATGTCGCGCGGCCGGTGCCGGAGCCGGCCGCGCTCTCCCGGGCGGCCGGGTCGCTGCGGACCGCCGAGCGCCCGCTGATCGTCGCCGGCGGCGGGGTCGTCTACTCGGGCGCCTCCGCGGAGCTGAGCGCGTTCGCCGAGGCCACCGGGATCCCGGTGGCAGAGACCCAGGCCGGCAAGGGCGCACTGCCCTGGGACCACCCGGCGGCGGTGGGGGCCGTGGGCGCCACCGGCAGCACGGCCGCGAACACGCTGGCCCGGGACGCCGACGTGGTCCTGGGGATCGGCACCCGCTACAGCGACTTCACCACCGCCTCCCGCAGCCTGTTCGGCCGCCCGGGCGTGCGGTTCGTCAACCTCAACGTGACGGCCTTCGACGCCGCCAAGCACGCGGGCGAGACGCTGGTGGCCGACGCGTGCGCCGGCCTGGCCGCGCTGGGGGAGGCGCTGGACGGCTGGTCGGTGCCGGACGCCTACCGCGCCGAGGCGCGGCGGCTCAGCGCCGGATGGAACGCGACCGTGCAGCGGGCCTTCGATCAGGGGCACGGCCCGCTGCCCGCCCAGACCGAGATCCTGGGCGCCGTCAACGAGCAGGCGGGGCCGCGCGACGTGGTGGTCTGCGCCGCCGGATCCCTGCCGGGCGACCTGCACCGGCTGTGGCGGCCCAGCGACCCCAAGGGCTACCACGTCGAATACGGCTACTCGTGCATGGGGTACGAGATCGCGGGCGGCCTCGGCGTCAAGATGGCCGATCCGACCCGCGAGGTCTTCGTGATGGTCGGGGACGGGTCGTACCTCATGATGGCCCAGGAACTGGTCACCGCCGTGCAGGAGGGGGTGAAGCTCATCGTCGTCCTGGTGCAGAACCACGGGTTCGCCTCGATCGGGAACCTGTCCGAGTCGGTCGGCGCCCAGCGCTTCGGCACCCGCTACCGCTACCGCGACCCGGTCACCGGCGGGCTGGACGGCGACGTCCTGCCCGTCGACCTCGCGGCCAACGCGGCCAGCCTCGGCGCCAACGTGCTGCGGGCGGGCTCCGTCAAGGAGTTCCGTGTCGCACTCCGCGAGGCGGTCGCCTCGGACCGGACCACGGTCGTCCACGTCGAGACCGATCCGCTCGCTCCGGCTCCCGGCAGCGACGCCTGGTGGGACGTGCCCGTCGCCGAGGTTTCGGAGCTGGCCTCCACCCGGGACTCGCGCGCACGCTATGAGAGCGACCGGCAGGCTCAGCGCCCCTACCTGTAAGGACATCATGTCGATCATCGAGCACGGGCCCGGGACGGACCCCGGCACGCGGCCACGGGTCCCGTCGTGCCCGGCGGCGGGGTGAGGGCGATGCGCGTCGGAGTCGTCGGCCTTGGCCGGATCGGCGTCATGCACGCCCGCCATGCCGGTGAGCTGGCCGAACTCGTCCTGGCCGACGGGGACCCGGCCCGGGCGGCCGCGGTCGCGGATCTCGGGGTGCCGGTCCGCTCGAGCCTGCAGGAACTGCTCGGGGAGGTGGACGGGGTGGTCATCGCCACCCCGACGCCCACCCATCCCGCGCTGATCCGGCAGGCGGTGCGGGCCGGAGTGCCGGTGCTGTGCGAGAAGCCGGCCGCGCTGGACCTTGGGGTGCTCAGGGAGCTGGTCCAGGACCTCAAGCGGTACGACGTGCCGGTGATGATGGGCTTCCAGCGCCGGTACGACCCCGCCTACCAGGAGCTGCGCCGGCGGGTGGCGGCGGGCCAGACCGGCCGCGTCCAGCTCGCCCGGTCCACCAGCAACGACCGTACCCCGCCCGATCCGTCCTTCCTGCCGGGCTCCGGCGGAATCTGGCGCGACCTGCTCATCCATGACTTCGACGCGCTGGCCTGGGTCCTGGGGGAACGGGTGACGGAGGTGCACGCCGCCGGATCCGTGCTGGTCGACCCGGTCTACGCCGACCACGGCGACGCCGATACGGCCACGGCCACCCTGCGGTTCGAGAGCGGCGCCCTCGGCGTGGTGACCGGGGCACGCCGCAACGGCCAGGGGTACGACTGCCGGCTGGAGGTCTTCGGCGCCCACGCCACCCTGGCGACCGGGGTGGACGGCCACACGCCGGTCGTGTCGCTGGAGCCGGGAGCTCCCGCTCCCGCCGGCGCGCACGACGGGTTCATGGGCCGGTTCGCCGCCGCCTACCGGGCCGAGCTCGCGCACTTCCTGCGCATCATCGCCGGGACGGCGGACAATCTGACTCCTCCCGAAGAGGGCCTGCACGCTCTGGAGATCGCGCTGGCCTGCGAACGTGCCGTCACGGAAAGGCGGCCGGTCAGCGTCACCGCCGACTGAACCCCGTGAGTTTTCACCCCCACCCCCCAGAGAAGGAGAACGCTCGATGAGACGTACTCGGGCCACAGGTCTGGCCGCCGCCGCGCTGGCGGCGCTGCTCACGCTCAGCGCCTGCAGCAGTTCCGGCGGCAAGAAGTCCGAGACCGCGCCCGCGGCCACCGGACCCAAGATCAAGATCGCGATGATCACGCACTCGGGCCCGGGCGACACCTTCTGGGACATCGTCCAGAAGGGCGCGAAGGCCGCGGCGGGCAAGGACAACGTCCAGTTCCTGTACTCCGCCGACCCCGACGGCGGCAAGCAGTCCCAGCTGGTGCAGGCCGCGATCGACCAGAAGGTCGACGGCATCATCGTCACCCTCGCCAAGCCCGACGCCATGAAGGGCGTCCTGGCGAACGCCGCCCAGGCCAAGATCCCGGTAGTGTCCATCAACTCCGGAGCGGACGTGTCGGCCAAGCTCGGCGCACTGGTCCACTTCGGCCAGGACGAGAAGGTCGCCGGGGAGGCGGCCGGCCGGCAGCTGAAGGCGATGGGTCTCAAGAAGGTCATCTGCGTGATCCACGAGCAGGGGAACGTCGGCCTCGAGGACCGCTGCGCGGGCGCGAAGTCGACCTTCGGCGGCTCGCTGGAGAACCTCTACGTGCAGGGCACCAACATGCCGCAGGTGAAATCGTCGATCACCGCCAAGCTGCAGGCCGGCAAGGACATCGACGGGGTGCTGACGCTGGGCGCCCCGTTCGCCAAGACGGCGGTCGACTCCGCAAAGGACGCCGGCAGCGCCGCGAAGGTCGCCACCTTCGACATGAACAAGGAACTGATCACCGCGCTCAAGGACGGGTCGATCCAGTTCGCCGTCGACCAGCAGCCCTACCTGCAGGGCTACGAGGCCGTCGACGAGCTGTGGCTGCTCAAGACCAACGGCAACGTGCTCGGCGGCGGCCAGGCCGTGCTCACCGGCCCGGCCATCGTCACCAAGGACACGGCGGGCACGATCGAGCGGTTCGCCGACCAGGGAACCCGCTGAACCCCGCGGGGCGCCCCTCCCCAGGGGGCGCCCCGCATCCGCACACCGCAGAGGAGGATGGACGTGAGCGGAGTGAACGACCCAGGCCCGGGACATGGTGATCGGGGCTGCGAGCCGCGGGGCGAGGAGACCGCATGAGCCAGACCGTGGTGGCGCCCGCCCCGCGCGACGAGCGGGTCGGGGCCAAGTCCCCGCTGCGCCGGTTGCTGGGACGTCCCGAGATCGGCGCGCTGATCGGGGCGATCGCGCTCTTCGTCTTCTTCTCCCTGGTCGCGAACGCGTTCCTGCAGACGAGCTCGTTCTCGACCATCCTGTACGCGAGCTCGACCTTCGGAATCATGGCGGTCTCGGTCTCGCTGCTGATGATCGGCGGTGAGTTCGACCTCTCGGCGGGCGTCATGGTGACCTCCGCCGCGCTCATCGCCTCGATGTTCAGCTACCAGCTCAGTCTCAACGTCTGGGTCGGTGTGGTCGTGTCGCTGGTGGTCACGCTGGCGTTCGGATTCCTCAACGGGCTGCTGTACATCAAGACCGGGCTGCCCAGCTTCATCGTCACCCTCGGCACCTTCTTCATGCTCGCCGGCGCCAACCTCGGCGTCACCAAGCTCATCACCGGCAACGTGGCGACCCCGTCGATCGCGGACATGGACGGATACGCCGCGGCCAAGAACGTTTTCGCCGCCGACCTGGACCTCTTCGGCGTCAACATCAAGATCACCGTGGTCTGGTGGCTGGTGATGGTCGCGGCGGCGACCTGGTTGCTCCTGCGCACCCGGACCGGCAACTGGATCTTCGCGGTGGGCGGTGCCGCCCTGAGCGCCCGGGCCGTCGGGGTCCCGGTGGCCAGGACGAAGATCGGGCTGTTCATGGGCGTGGCCTTCACCGCCTGGTTCTCCGGGATGCACCTGCTGTTCGCGTTCGACTCCGTACAGTCCGGCGAGGGCGTGGGCAACGAGTTCTTCTACATCATCTGCGCGGTGATCGGCGGCTGCCTGCTGACCGGCGGGTACGGCTCGGCGATCGGCGCCGCCATCGGCGCGTTCATCTTCGGTATGGCCAACAAGGGCATCGTCTACGCCGAGTGGAACCCGGACTGGTTCAAGTTCTTCCTCGGCGCGATGCTGCTCATCGCCACCGTCGTGAACCTGTGGGTTCGGCGGCGCGCCGAGCTGTCGAAATAGGGAGGGCCGGCATGCCTGAAACCGTGACCGGGACACCGCTGGTCAAGCTGACCGGGGTCGGCAAGCACTACGGGAACATCATCGCCCTGCGCGAGGTCTCGCTGGAGGTCTCCGCGGGCGAGGTCACCTGCGTGCTCGGCGACAACGGCGCCGGCAAGTCCACCCTCATCAAGATCGTCGGGGGCCTGCACCGGCATGACGAGGGCACCTACGAGGTCAGTGGCGAACAGGTCTCCTTCGGCTCGCCGCGTGAGGCCCTGGACCGCGGCATCGCCACCGTCTACCAGGATCTCGCGGTGGTGCCGCTCATGCCGGTTTGGCGCAACTTCTTCCTCGGCTCCGAGCGGCGCCGCGGCCTGGGCCGCATGGACATCGACTTCATGCGGCGGACGACCAGGTCCGAGCTGCTGGAGATGGGCATCGACCTGCGCGACGTCGACCAGCCCATCGGCACGCTGTCCGGCGGCGAGCGCCAGTGCGTCGCCATCGCCCGGGCCGTCTATTTCGGCGCCAGGGTGCTCATCCTGGACGAGCCCACCGCGGCACTCGGCGTCAAGCAGGCCGGGGTCGTCCTCCGCTACATCCTGCAGGCACGGGCGAAAGGACTCGGGGTCGTTTTCATCACCCACAACCCGCACCACGCCTACCCGGTGGGTGATCGGTTCCTGCTGCTCAAGCGCGGCCAGAGCCTCGGCGAGCACGCCAAGCACGACATCACCAGGGAGCAGCTCACCGCGCTGATGGCCGGCGGCGCGGAACTCGAACAGCTCGCCCACGAGCTGGAATCGGTCTCCTTCGGGTCGGACGGGGGCAGCGCCGCCGCACGGGAACTCACCGCCGAGGCCGAGCAGCTCGGGATCACCGACTCCTGACCACGCCAGGCGGCAGGGGTCCTGGCGTGCCGGGACCCCTGCCGCCTGGACCGTCATGCGGCCAGTGCCGGTTTGGGTGCGGAAGCGGGCTCTTACGCTCGCGCAGCGTGGCGGCGCCCACCAGCGCGAGCCTCGCGGCCGCCCAGACCACCAGCACGGTCAGCGGCCGGCCGGCAGCAACTGGCCGATCGTGCCCCATGGCTGGGGCAGCAGTTCAGGGGCGGAAGCGGCGGCCGACAGCGGGTTGCCGAGCAGCATGATCAGCGCGCCCCCGCCGAGGCCCGGCCGCCCGACGACCGACGCGAGCCCGGTGATCGCGCCGATGACGACGAGGACGGCCAGCGCGACGACGCCCGCGACAGTGAGGTACGGGCCCGGCAGCACCGACATCCAGCCGCTCGCGAGCGCGGCCGTGACCAGCCCTCCGGCGACCCCGAATCCGGCCACCCCGGCGAACCAGCCACCCGGCCGCGGGGAGCAAGCCGCCACGTTCGAGGGCCGTATCCCGAAGGGCCTGGTCACCGACGACCTGATCGCCTTCCACCGGGGCATCGCCACCTGCGGGGCGGCCATGACCACGGTGGCGTACTGCGCGGTGGTGGTGCGGATGCTGCAGCGGGACGGGCACCTCGACGCCCTGGAGCTCACTACCGGGGCACCCGGTGCGTCCTGCTGGATTGACCGCCGGCGTTGGGGGAGCCGGTTCTCAGCCGGGCGGCTGGAGGTCGACGAGGCGGCCCTTCTCCCTGGCCGAGTGCGCGGCCCCCTCCGCGCCGGGGCTGCGGACCAGGATCCGGGTCCGGTCGGAACGGAACAGGTCGTGGGAGAACTCGAACGGGACGCCCGCCGGGTCCTTGGTGGTGCGGGTGATCGAGAGCAGCGGGCTTCCCGGCTCGATGTCGAGCACCCCGGCCTCGTCCGGGCCCGCGGCGACCGCCTCGATCCGCTCGACGGCCTCGGCCGCCGCCACGCCGTACCGGCTCTCCAGGAGTTCGTAGAGCGAGCCGCCCAGGGGCAGCTCCGGGAGCCCGGGGAACATCACGGCGGGGAACCGGGCGTGTTCGAGGGAGATCGGGCTGCCGTCCGCGAGGCGGATCCGGACGATCTCGACGACCAGCTCGCCCCGCTTCAGCTCCAGCGCCGTGGCTGTGCCGTCGTCGGAGTTGACGATGCCGACCCCGACCACCCGCGACCCGGCGGTGAAGCCCTGCTCGCGCAGCAGGGCCGGAACGCCCATGACCTTGGACAGATCGCGCTCCACCTTGGCGTCGCCGACGAAGGTGCCACCGCCGCGGCCCGGTACGCGGCGGACCGTCCCGGTCTGTTCGAGCAGGCCCAGCGCGTGCCGGAGGGTGGACCGGCTGACGCCCAGCTCGACCGCCAGCTCCCGCTCACCGCCGAGCCGCTGGCCCGGCTTGAGCGCACCCGAGCCGATCAGCTCCACCACCCGACGGCGCACCACGTCCACGGCGGAGTCGGCCGAGTCGCTCCTCATGGCGCCCAGCATAGGAGTTCCGGTTCTGCCGATGTCATACCAAATCTCGAATCATCGGTCGCGTGTCGTGGGCAGGTCGCAGGCGGATGTCAGGTGGGGGAGAGCGCCTGCAGCGACTCGGGCAGCACCTGGCCGCCGTCGACCACGAGGGAGTGGCCGGTGATGTAGGCGGCCTCCTCGGTGGCGAGGAACAGGCAGGCGTTGCCGATCTCCTCGACGGTGCCGAGGCGGCCCAGCGGGATCGCCGATTCCATCGTCCGCAGGTAGTCCTCGCCCAGGTCGGTGAGGCCCTCGGTCAGCACGTTGCCGGGAAGCACGGCGTTGACCGTGATCCGCTGCGGGGCCAGCTCGATCGCGGCGGTCCGGACGAACCCGAGCTGTCCCGCCTTACTGGCCCCGTAGTGCGCCCAGCCCGGACTGCCGGTGATCGGCCCGGTGATCGAGGAGGTGACGATGATCCGCCCACGGCCCGAGGCGGCCAGGGCGGGCAGGCACGCCTGGACCGACAGGATCGTGCCTTTGAGATTGATGCCGAGCACCTCGTCGATCGCGGTCTCGGTCAGCTCGGCGAGCGGCACCTCGGGGAAAATGCCCGCGTTCGCGCACAGGACGTCGATGCCTCCGTGCCGCTCGGCCGCGGTGGCGGCGACCAGGGCGCATCCGGCGGTGGTGGCGATGTCGGCCAGGACGTACGAGGCCGTATCCGGGGCGAGCGAGGCGACCGTCTCCTTCGCCGCGGCCTCGTCCCGGCCGACGATCAGGACCCGGGCGCCGGCGGCGGAGAACACCCGGGCGATGCCCTTGCCGATGCCCTTGGTGCCGCCGGTGACCACGACGGAACGGCCGGTCAGTGGGGTGAACATGGGGAGCCCTTTCACGAGTGCGCGGTGGGGGAGTGCGTGCTGAGGTAGGACTCTGCCAGGTCACAGGTGCCGAGCGTGTAACCGGCGCCCAGCTCGCCGGCGATCCGGGCGGCCGGGTGGGAGCCGATCCAGGCCACCAGCAGCAGCCGCCGGAACAGCACGAACGTGCGGATCTCGGCCTCGTCGGCGGCGGACAGCGGTGACACGCGCCGGTAGCCGCGCAGCCACGACGCCACCATCTCCGGCACGCGCGGGTGGTGCTCGATGAAGCTGAGCGCGGCGGCCAGGTCGTAGACGTACCAGCCGAAGCCGCAGTCGTCGAAGTCGATGACGCTGGTGGCCCCGCCGTGGACCAGCAGGTTGGCCAGCCGCAGATCGGCGTGGATCAGGCCGTACCGCTCGGGGGCCCGGCCGAAGCGCGCGAGCCTGGCCCGCAGCACCGCCTCCAGGCGGCCGAGCAGTTCGAGCTCGGAGGGGCCGACGCCCACGCCGTCCCGCCACCGGCCCCAGCGGGACTCGGCGCCGTGCGCCGCGTCGAAGTCCCAGTGGAAGCGCGTGAAGCCGGGCGGCCGCGGCCAGGACCGCGCGTGCAGGTGCATGCGGGCGGTGAGCTCGCCGAGCCCCTCGAAGTCGTCGACGAGCCGGTCCTGCGCGGGTTCGGCGCCGGGCAGCAGCTCGAACAGCACGCAGCTGCGTGGCGCCGTGCCCGGGTCGTCGACGGTGATGACCCGGGCTCCGCCGGTCGCCGCGAGCACCTTCGGGGTGCGCACGCCCGCCTCGTCGCGGAGGGCGTCCAGCCAGGCCAGCTCGGAGAGGATCGCCTCGGGCGAGTGGTAGCCGAGGCGGTGCACGCGCAGGACCGCGGCCAAGCCCTCGGCGTCGACTCGGAACGTGGCGTTCTCCGAGACGTCGAGGAGCGTCACCCGCGCGTCCGGGTCCAGGCCGTACGAGGGCAGCGCGCGCCGTGCGACGCCCTCCATCCGCGCCAGCACCGCCGGTCCGCCCGACAGGTCGTGCACGGCGCTCACGGGACGTCGTCCTTGGCCAGGCGGATGGCGGTCTCGGTCCGCTCCAGGAGCTCCCCGGCGACCGCGGGGTCCAGCAGGATGCCCGGCTTGTACTGCAGCACCCGAGGGTCCAGCGCGGAGAAGATCGCCCACACACCGTTCTCGTAGAGGCGGCGCATGACGTGTTTCGCCCCCTCCGGGTGGCCGAACTCCAGGCCCATGACCAGGCCGTTCTGCCGGATCCCGGTCAACCAGCCGTCCTGGTCGGCCTGGATCTCCCGCAAGCGCGCGCCGAAGAGCCGGGTCAGCACCTCGACGTTCTGCCGCGTCCGCTCGCGGAGTGAGATCTCCAGCGTCTTGAGGGCCACGAGGCATCCCAGTTCGGCGCCGCCGAAAGTCGAGATGTGCCCGAAGCCGTCCTCGGTCAGCCAGCCCGCACAGCGCTCGCTGATCAGCACGGCGCCGATCGGGTAGATGCCGCCGGACAGGCCCTTGCTGGTGACGAGGATGTCCGGTGCGATGCCGTGCTTGCTGATCGCCCACAGCTCGCCGGTGCGCATCAGCCCGGTCTGGACCTCGTCGGCGATGTAGAGGGCGTCGTGGGTCTCGCAGAGCTTCTTGACCCCCTCCAGGTAGCCGGGCTCGGGGAGCGGGAAGCCGTAGGTCGCCGGGATCGTCTCCAGGATGACCGCGGCCACGTCGCCGGCGCGCAGTTCGCGTTCCATGGCGTCCAGATCGTTGAACGGCACGTGCGGGAACTCGGCGGGCTGGTCGGCGAGGAACAGCTTGGCGTAGCGGTCGTCGCCGGTGGCCACCGCCAGCCCGGTGTGGCCGTGGAACGCCTTGAGGATCGAGATGATCCGGCGCTTGCCGGTGGTGTGGCGGGCGGTCTTGAGCGCGATGTCGATGGCCTCGCCGCCTCCGCTGGAGTAGACGACCTTGCTGAGTCCCGGCGGTGCGGTCCTGATGAGCTCCTCGGCCAGGGCTGTACGGGCCAGGGACGGGAAGTGGTGGTTGCCGATGTCGTACCGCTCCAGCGCGGCGGTGAGCGTGGCGATCAGCTCGGGGTTGCGGTGGCCCAGATTGTAGGTCCCGCCGTTGAGGTGGACGTCGATCAGCCGGCTGCCCGAGACGTCATAGAGGAAGTACTCCTCGCGCCTGTCGATGACCAGCGGCACGCCCGCGTCGATCCAGAACTGCGTCTTGCCCGGGTTCCAGAACTCCTTCGAGCGGTCGAGGAAGTCCTGCTTCGAGGCGTACCTCGCGAACAACTGCTCCTGCGGCATCGCACCTCCGAGGGAAACGGTCCGGATTCGGTGTGACCGTATCCAGAACCGGTCAGGCCGTACCAGACGAAAAGGTCAGATGTAACGACGCCTTAACAGACCATGTCTTTTCCGGTTTCTTAACGCTGCCACGATCGGCCCTGGTCAACCCCGGACCACCTCGAAGGAGGGCACGTCGATGAGCGCAGTCCAGGAGCACATCCCGCCGGAGACTCCGGACAGCAAGGCCAGAGAGGTGCAGCGGCTCAAGCCCGGCGCCATCGGACTGGTCGCCGTGCTGTTCATGGCCGTCGCGAACGCCGCGCCGATCACCGCGATGACCGGGAACGTTCCCATCGCGGTCGGCTTCGGCAACGGAGTGCACGCGCCGGCCGGATTCCTGTTCGCCACCGTCGTGCTGACCATCTTCACGGTCGGCTACGTGGCGATGGCCAGGCACATCACCGCGACCGGTGCCTTCTACGGATTCATCTCCCAAGGCCTGGGCCGGGTCGTCGGCATGGCATCGGGACTGCTGGCGACGCTGGCGTACGTGGTCTTCGAGGCGTCACTGATCGGCATCTTCTCCTCCTTCGCCAAGACCACCGTCGAGCTTTTCCACGGCCCCTCGGTGAGCTGGATCGTCTACGCGGTCATCGGCATCGTGATCATCGCGGCGCTCGGCTACTTCGACATCTCCGTCTCCGGGCGGCTGCTCGCGGTGTTCCTGGTGTCCGAGGTGCTCATCCTCGGGCTGCTGGGCCTGTCGGTGCTGTTCAAGGGCGGCGGCCCCGACGGCATGATGTGGGGGTCGCTCAACCCCTTGTCCGCCTTCAGCGCCGCGCCCAGCGACCCCAAGGCGGGCGTGGTCGGCAGCGCGGCGATCGGCCTGTTCTTCGCGTTCTGGTCCTGGGTCGGCTTCGAGACCACGGCCGTCTACGGCGAGGAGTCCCGCAATCCCAAGAAGATCGTCCCGCGGGCCACTCTGATCGCGGTGATCGGGCTCGGGATCTTCTACGTGCTGATCTCGTGGCTGGCGCTGGCGGGTAACGGCGCGTCCCAGTCGATCGCGACCTCTCGGGGCAGCGGCGCGTTCGACCTGTTCTACGAGCTCACCGCCCGTAATCTCGGCACCTGGGCCAAGTTCGTCTACGAGACCCTGGCCGTGACCGGTTCGTTCGCCTGTGCGCTGGCCTTCCACAACACCGCCTCCCGCTACCTCTACTCCTTCGGCCGGGAGGGAGTCATCGCCGGGGTCCGTCACCTCGGCCGTACCCACCCGGCGCACCGCTCCCCGCACGTCGCCGGGCTCGTTCAGACGGTCGTCACCGCGCTCATCACCGTCGGGTTCTTCCTGTTCCAGAAGCCGACCAAGGCCGCGCCGGACGTCGCCTATGTGCATCTGTACGGATTGATGGCCATCATGGGGACCATGGCCCTGCTCATCGTCCAGACGATCTGCTCGGTCGCGGTCATCTGGTACTTCCACGTGGGCCGCAACCACCCGGAGACGGCGAACTGGTGGCGGACCTTCCTCGCGCCGCTGATCGGTGCCCTGGGCATGGGCTACGTCGTCTACCTGCTGTTCGACAACCTGTCGTTCGCGGCGGGGGCCGCCGCCGGCAGCCCGGTCTACACGGCCATCCCGTACGTCGTCATCGGCGTCTTCGTGCTCGGCCTCGCCTCGGCGCTGTTCCTGAAGTATCGCAGGCCGCGGCGGTTCGAGCACGCCGGACGCCTCGTCATGGAGGAGTCGCACGAACGTTGACCGATTTCAGCTACGACCAAGACCCCGACACCGATCCCGCCACGCTGACGTTCACCTTCGGCGGGGCGGCGCCGGTGGCCTCCATCCGCCCGGGGACGGTGCTGTCCACCTGGACGAGGGACTGCTTCGCCGGGCGGATCCGGTCCACCCGGGACCGGGTGTCGGAGCTGTGCGACCCGCGGTTCATCAACCCGCAGACCGGCCCCTTCTACGTTGAGGGCGCCGCTCCGGGGGACACGCTCGCCGTCCACTTCATCAGCATCGAGCCCCGCGAGTCCTTCGGCGTCAGCACCACCGTGCCGTTCTTCGGCTCGCTGACCGGGACGGGCCTCACGGCCATGCTGCAGAACGCCCTGGAGGAACGCACCTGGGTGTATGAGATCGACCGGGCCGAGCGGCTGGTGCGCTACCGGGCGCTCGACTCGGCCTACGAGGTGGACCTGCCGCTGGACCCCATGCACGGGACGGTCGGCGTCGCCCCGGCCCTGGGCGAGGTGCGCAGTTCGCTGGCGCCCGGCGACTGGGGCGGCAACATGGACACCCCGGAGATGCGGGCCGGGGTCACCTGTTACCTCGGCGTCAACGTCGAGGGTGCGCTGTTCAGCTTCGGCGACGGGCACGCCCGCCAGGGAGAGGGCGAGACCTGCGGCGTCGCGGTGGAGACCGCGATGGACACCGCGGTCATCGTCGACCTCATCAAGGGCGTGCCCTGCCCGTGGCCCCGGCTGGAGGACGACCACTTCGTGATCACCACGGGGTCGGCGCGGCCACTGGAGGACGCCTTCCGGATCGCGCAGTCCGAGCTGGTCCGGTGGACGGCCGCCGAGACCGGGCTCAGCATTCTCGACGCCTACCAGCTCGTCTCACAGGCGGTGCTCAGTCCGGTCGCCAACGTCGTCGACACCGCCTACACCATGACCGCCAAGCTGCCCAAGGCCGTGCTGCCCGGTATCACCCCGATGGCCGGCACCCACACCCGGCTGCGGGAGCAGGCCGCCGCCTGGCGGGCGGCCCGCTGAGACGGGCGCAGTCCGGACCGGTCAGGAACCGGTGCGCCGGTGACGCGCGCAGCGGGCGCTGCCGACGCTGTCACCGGTCCCGGCGTAGAGCGTCCGCGCCCGCTCCCAGTCGGCCAGCGCCCCGCCGGGATGCCGCTGATACCAGTGCACGATGCCGCGCAGCTCCAGGGTGTGGGCCTCACCGCCCGCGTCCTGGAGGGCCTCGGCCAGATCGAGCGCATGGCCCAGCCGGCCGTGCGCCGAGTCGTACTCCGCGTCACGGATGTCGATCGCGGCGAGGTTGAGCAGATCGGTCAGCTTGCCGTGGCTGTCGCGCGGGGGCCGTGCGGCGCGGCACAGCCGTACGTTCTCGCGGGCGGCCTCGTAGTCCTCCAGCTCCAGCTGGAGCAGCGCCCACTCGGTGTGCAGCTGCGGGCGGCACGGCGACTTGTCACGCAGGCCGGCCGTGACGCGGTCCAGCCGGTGCCTCGCCTCCTCCAGGTCCCCGCGGGCGCGGGCCATGGCCGCCAGCCGTACCTCGGCGATGGCACGGGCCGCCTGGTCACCGAGCTGCTGCGCCTGCTCGGCCATCACCTCGGCGACCGCCTCACGGTCACTCGGCCGCTGCTCGCGGGCGAACCAGAGGTCGAGGACGTCGGCGATCCGCCACAGATGCTCTGCCGCCGCGCGAGGCGGAGCGGGCATGCTCAGCAGCCGCAGCAGGGTGACGTCGGCGGTCTCGAGCCATTCCTTCGCCTCGCGCCGCTCGCCCTCCGCGCCCGCCGCGTCGAGCGCGTCGGCATGCCCGGCCGCGAGCCCGGCGTAGTGCACGGCGAGCCGCACCAGCGCCCTGGCCCGGGCCCGCGGGCGTACGGGGTCGGCCAGTGCCGCGGCCTGCGTCGCCAGCCGGTACCGCGACGAGGTCCGCTCGACCATGAACCGCGCGGCGAGCTCGGCGAGCAGCACGCTCACCCGGTGCCGGGGCAGCCGGGTCAGCTCGCCCAGCGCGTCGTCGGAATACTCCGCGCCGGGCGCCTGCGCCAGCAGCGCCAGCAGGCGGAGGGCGCCCGCCGAGGCGCCGTCGAGCTGCCGACGGAGGATGGCGTTCAGCTCGAAGTTCTCCTCGTGCTGGCGCAGGTCGGCGAGCAGCGCCTCGAACGACACCTCACGGTTCCTGGCCAGCCACCGGCCCAGCTCGATCACCACCCGCGGAAGCTGGAGGTAGTCGTCGGCGAGCCGCCGCGCGTGGGCCGGATCGGCGTTGATCCGCCGGGCTATCGAGTTGTCGGGCGCCACCCGGCGCCTGCGCCACCAGCGGGTCAGAGCGGCCTCCGGAGGCCGGGCCGCGTCCTGGGCGCCGAGCAGGGCGAGCGCGTCGCGCGCCCGCAGCCGCTGCGGCTCGACCCGGGCGGCCTCCGGCGGCAGCTCGTCCACCGGAAGGTCCCCGGCGATGATCACGTAGGCGCCGCGGACACGATGGGAGATCCAGCGCACCTGAGCAGCGCCGGAGACGTTGTCCAGGACCAGGACCGTGCCCAGCAGAGCGCCTTCGGCCAGCTCGGCCGCCCGGTCGGAGCGGCTCTCGAACAGGCGCGGCTCGACCCCCAGGGTGCGCAGCACCTGAATCCGCGCTCGCCGCCCGTCGTCCGGCGCCAGCCCCTGCAGGTCGACATAGCGGTGCCGGTCCTCCTCGGGTACCAGCTCACGCGCCGCCTTGATCGCGACCGAACCCGCCCCGATGCCGTCGGGGCCGTGGACCACCGCCACACCGTGCGCCCGGGCACCGGCAACGGTCTTGTCCACGTCGCCGTCCCGGCCGATCAGCTCCCCCACGTGCGGCAGCGGCAGGGCGACCTGGCTGGTCCCGTCGTCGTCGGAGCCCACCGGCGACCAGTGCCGCAGGGACCACAGACCCAGATAGATCAGCAGGCCGGCCACCATCACGATCACCGGGACCCACTGGCCGAGGGCGCTCAGCTCGTTGGCGGTCACCTCACGGACGAAGCCGAGGACGCCGCCGGCGATGGCGGTGCTCCCGCTGACCTGAGCCAGCACCTCGATCTGGCGCCGCCGCCCCCGGGGGTTCAACGCCGCACCCCTTCGGTGAGGCCGCGGACCAGCCACTTCCCGGTGGCGAGCACCAGCCCGAGCGGGAGGACCGTGGCCACGACGGCTCCGGCCGCCAGCACCCCGGTCGACGTCGCGAACTGACGTGCCTGCTCCATCAAGACCAGGGTGACCTGCCCGGACTCGGGTCCGCCGAGCAACAGGCCGACCACCAGATCGTTCCATACCAGCACGAACTCCAGCACGGCAACGGTGACCACCGCAGGCAGGCTCCGGGCGACGACCGCGAACAGCGCGGACCCCGGCTCCGGATCGATCTGGCGGGCCCGCACGACCTTGGGTGGTATCGACGCGAACGCCGCGCGCAGCAGCAGGACCGCCAGTGGCACCCCGAGAGCGACGTGGACCACGGTCAGGGCGGTCGGAGCGCCGAAGAGGTGCAGCCGGTCGAACACCTGCCCCAGCGCCACGATCACCGTCTGCGGTGGCACCACGGCCAGTACGGCACTGACCGCGATGAGGATCCGGGTCATCCTCCTGGGCAGGTCGCCCCAGGCGAGGGCGTAGGCGGCGGGCGCGGCGACGACGACGAGCAGCAACGCCGCGACCAGGGACCGTGTCCCGGTGCTGAGCAGCGCATGGGCCAGTTCGCCGCTCTGGAACGCCTCCCGGTACGAGCCGAGGCCGAACCCGCCGGTCCACCAGCCGCCCCCCGCGGCGGCCCGCGGCGTCCGGAACGACTCGATCACCAGCACGGCCGGCGGCAGCGCCCACGCGGCGATCGCCACGATGCCGGCCACCCGCCCCGTCCTGGTGGGCTCGCGCACCACGGGCGTCTCGGTCCGGCTGGGCCATTCCCGGCTCAGGCCCCACAGCACCGCGAGCGCGACGGCCGCGACGAACAGGAAGGGCAGCACGGCCAGCGCCGCGGAACCGCCGGTGCCCAGATCGCTGCGCCACCGCCACCAGTGCAGGGCGACGACGTCGACGTCGTCCTGGACGGAACCGGGGGCGGCGAGCAGGATCAGGTCGAACACCCGGACCGCCGCGACCAGCACGATCATCAGCACCAGCGCGGCGACCGGGAAGAGCGCCGGGACGATGACGGTCACGAACCGCCGCGGGCCACCCGCCCCGAAGGCGCGTGCCATCCGGATCAGGCTGCGGGGGAGCCCGGTGACGCCGGCCCTGAACACGACCATGGCCAGCCCCACCCACTGCCAGGAGAACGCCAGGGCCAGCACCATCCAGATCCAGCCGGGCCCCAGGAAGATGATCCGATGGCCGGTCATCGCGCTGATCGTGCCCTCCGGCTCGAACAGCAGCCGGAACGCCACGCCCGTCACCAGCCCCGACACCGCGATCGGAGCGGCCAGCGCACCGACCCGGCGGGCCCCGCGCAGCGGCCGAACCAGCGCCAGGCCGGCCAGGCAGACCACCAGCGCGAGGACGAGCCAGCCCAGGCTGTCGGCGATCGCGTGCCGCACCTGGCCGTCGCCCAGGATAGAGGCGTAGTTCCGGAGCCCGCCCCGCAGGCTCACGACCACGGTCGCCGCCAGCGGCACCACCAAGACCGCACCGACCAGCAGCATCGCGGGCAGCAGATACAGCACCGGACGCCAGGGCCGCGGCGGGTGGCCTCGGACGGGCGATCGCGTGTCCTCCCGCCCGACCACCTCCAGCAGTTCCCCGCTCACGGCCGTCCCCGGCTCGCCCGGTCGAGCGCGCCGACCGCTTCGGGGATCGCCGCGCCGGCGGCCGAGGGCCGTTCCGCCACGGCGGCGAAGAAGTCCTTGAAGATCTTCCAGGTGCCGCGCCCGTCGGCGCCCGAGAGGCGGCCGCCCAGCTGGTCGGAGAGGCCGAAGGTCACACTGCCACCACGGATGTCGTCGGCGAGCACCGACATTCCCGCCGGATAGTCGTGCACCGCCGGGTCGAGGGACAGGAAACCGCCCTGGGCGGCCCAGACCGACGCCGCCTCAGGTGCGGTCAGCCATTCGATCAGCGCCCGGCCGCCCGAGCCGCCCGGTTCGAGCAGTACGGCCGCGTCGCCGCCGACGACCAGGGGCCGTTGCTCGCCGGCACCGCAGGGGAACCGGAACCAGCGCGCCGCCACGGCGCGCGAGCCGTACAACCTGATGATCGGGAAGTAGAAGTCGGCCCCGGCGACCATGGCGGCGTGACCGTGCCGGAAGACGTCGAGCACGGACTCGTCGTACTGGGTGACCAGGGCGCGGGCCGGCCCGCCAGGGAATGCTCCGGGAATGCTCCAGATCTCGGCGAGGCGTCCCAGCGCGGCGGCGACGTTCGGGTGCCGCCATGAGACGGTCTCGTCGATGAGGCCCTGGTAGGTGGCGGGAGAGATGGCGAGCAGGGCGTTGGCGAACCAGTCGGCGAGCACCCAGCCGTCCGCCGCGCCGATCGCCAGCGGGGCGTGCCCGGCCGCGGCCAGCGCGCGGCAGGTGGACACCCATTCCTCCCACGTCTGCGGCACTGTGCGGAGCAGGTCGGGGCGGTACCAGACCAGTGACTTGTGGGCGGCCTTGAACCAGGCCCCGTAGACCTGACCGCCGGCCGTCAGCAGACGCTCCCACGCCTGGGGGGCGCCCGGCGCCGGATTCATCGGCACCAGGTCCCGATGCTCGGCGCCGATCAGGCTGGGCTGGGAGACCATCGCGATGTCGGGTGCGGCGGTGCCCGCCACCTGATCGCCGATCAGCGCCGGAAGATCGTTGCCTGCGGACAGCACCTCGACCTGCCAGGCGTCGCGACCCGGGAACCCGGCGATGACCTTGCGGAACCGGGTGAGCTCCCAGCCGCTCCACACGGCGGCCACCCGCACCACCGGCCGGTCCCCGCAGCCGGCCGCGGCACCGGCAACGGTGATCATGACGAGGGCGCGCAGCGCGTCCCTACGGCGCATCGGTGATCGCCTCCGGCATCAGCGGCACACCCAGCGCCGCCCCCCGGTCCGGGGAGTCGGTGATCACCAGGACGGCGACGTCCTGACCGCGGGCGGCCGCGACCGCGGCCCGGCACAGTGTCTCGCCGCGCCGGTCCTCGATCACGATCGCCCCGGGCAGGCTCTCGCGGCACAGGGCCCGCGCCACCGCGACCTGGAGCCGCTGCACCGGGGAGAGCTCGTGCGGGCGCAGGCCACGGACGCTCTCGAGCTGGAGATCCTGGAGCCGCCGGCGGACCCGGGACCGGTGGGCGCGCCCGCAGCCGTATGCCACGTTGCGCTCGACGGTGAGGTGCGGCAGCAGGCCCCCGCCCGGCGGGACCAGGGTGATGCCGCGGTGGCCCGGGGGCAGGCCGGTGACATCGCGGCCGTCGAGCCGTACGGCACCCCGCACCGGAGGGGAGAGCCCGACCAGCACCTCGGCCAGGGCGGACCCGGCGGCAGGGGCGGCGACGACGACCGCCGACTCCGTGACACCGCCGTCCACACGCAAGCGGGTGCCCGCTGCCTCCCAGACCAGAGCATGCAGCTGCAGGCCCTTCACATCTCTCCCTCGGCTCCCGGCAAGGGGCGTCTGTGGGCTGTCGCTCCGTATGATGTACGGCACCATAACGCGGCATCGCGAGATGATGTAACCCTCAAACGACGCGTGCCACGGCCCCTCCCGGCAGCGCGCTTCGCGAGGAGACCGCGGCCGCAGGCGCCCTCAGCCGGCCGGACCGGCTTCCGCCGGAGGTCAAGGGCCTCCTACTGCCAGGCTTCGGTGATGGGACTGGCCGACGAGGCGTTGCCGGCGTGGGACGTGCGGTACATGTCCTCGATCGTCCGCAGCAGGTCGTAGTGGCCGTACGAGGCCGGGTAGCTCCCGGTCTTGACATGCGCTCCGTAGAACAGCGTCGGGATCCGGTTGCCCGCGCTGCTGTCGTCCTCGTCGGTGGTGACGATCAGCACGCTGTTGTGCGCTCGCGCCCAGGAGGCGTAGGAGCCCAGCTTGTCGCGCAGCCAGGTGTCGCCGGTGCGCACCGAGCAGTCGTGCATGTCGTTGCACAGGTTCGGGATCACGAACGACACCGTCGGCAGGGTGGAGAGGTCGGACGGCCACTCGGCGAACGTGTGCCCGGTCGAGGCGGGCACGTTGCTGAAGGAGAACCACGGGTTGTGCTTACGGGCATACCTCGTCGAACTCTTGATGCAGACGGTGGAGCCCTCCGCGGGCAGGCCCTCGTTGTAGCTGCCCCAGGAATGGCCCGCGTCGGTGATCTCCTTGGCCAGGTTGGCGGTGCCGTACGGGGAGCCCGGCGGCGGGCAGGCGTCATTGGTGATGCCCTGGGTGCTGCCGGAGAACATCGCGAAGTAGTTGGGCTCACTGGGGTGGGCCTCGGCGGAGAAGTTGGTGAAGTTCGCGCCGCCGTCGGCTAGGGAGTTGATGTAAGGGGCGTTGGGGCTGCCGATGATCTGGGAGTACGCGTGGTTCTCGAAGACGACCACGACGACATGGTCGGGGGCCGGGAGGACCGTCGCGTGTGCGGCCGGGTGCAGACAGGCGGCGGTGGCGAGTGCCATGAGACCGGCGGCCGGGACGGCGGCGGCCCGGCGCCCGCGTCGGCGCCGCGCGAGACGGAGTACGGCCGGATGTTCCTGCACAGAGACCTCCTGGGGAGCCGGGTATGGCCCGGCCCCGCACCGTGTCACCGGCGCACACGCGCTGCCTGCAATGAGGTTGCCACGGGTGGCCGTTCAGATCTACGCGACATTGAGTGAAATTGCCGTTGAAAGCAAGGCAAAACGCGCCGTGGTCAAGTCTTTGCAGATCTAAGGAGCTCGTCAGCTGTGACGGCAGGAGGTGTTTCCGCCAGGCAGGCACCCTGTGCCGGCGGGGATTTCAGGCTCCGGGCGGCGCTCAGCGATCGTGCCGGGTGACCAGCCGCGCCAGTCCTTCGAGCTCGGCGGCCGCCTGCTCCTGGGGGCGGGCGGCGTAGAGCCGGTGCAGCGCCTCGGCCAGCTGATGGTCCGCGTGGGCCTGGCTCCACGCGCGCCCGTCCGCGAGGTCGATGAGCTCCGCGGCATGAACGAGGTCGGCGTCCGAGAGCGGCTGATCGCGGTGATAGAGCTGGGCCAGCTCGTCTCCGGCGGCCGTGCCGGAGCACAGGGCGGCCACCACGGGCAGGGATTTCTTACGGTTGTGCAGGTCGGAATGGACCGGCTTGCCGGTCACTGCCGGGTCTCCCCAGATGCCCAGGACGTCGTCGACGAGCTGGAAGGCCAGGCCCAGCTTCTCGCCGAAGGCGCGCAGGTGCCCGATCTGCTCGGGGTCGCCGTCCCCGAACGAGGCACCGAGCGCGCAGGCGCACCCCATCAGGGCGCCGGTCTTCCCGCCCGCCATGCCCAGGCACTCGGCCAGGCCGACGTCCGCGCGTCCCTCGAACGCCATGTCCGAGCTCTGGCCTTCCACCAGATCCTGCACGGCGGCGGAGAGCATCCGGGTGCCCGCCTGGGCGGCGGGATGGCGGCCGGCCGCGACGACGTCGAAGGCCAGGGTCAGCAGCGCGTCCCCCACCAGGATGGCCGCGTTGGTCCCGAACACGCTCCAGGCCGTGGGGCGATGGCGGCGGGTCGGGTCGCCGTCCATCACGTCGTCGTGCAGCAGGGAGAAGTTGTGCGCGAGTTCGACCGCGACCGCGGCGGGCACCGCGGCGGCGTGGCCGCCACCGACGGCACCGGCGGCCAGCAGGACCAGGGTGGGACGGATCGCCTTCCCGCCGTCGGTGACGGTCGGCCGTCCCCGCTCGTCCCACCAGCCGAAGTGATAGCCGCTGATCAGGCGCATCGCGCCGGGCAGCGTGTCGACCGCCTCCCGCAGCGCCGGATCGACGATGACGCGGCTCCAGGTCAGCACCTCGTGTGCCGACCGGCCCTCGGTCATCTCCTCAGTGGGGGCCATCTGCCTGACACCTTTCATCGCCTCATCGCGTGCCTGCCGAAACCCGGGGCCCGGGCCGCGAAACCATCCGGAGACCCGGCGCCGGGCGCTGCGAATGCCGCCGCCCGAATGCCGGACGAGACCGGGGCGCCGGCCTCAGCCGAGACCGCCGCCCCACCGCCCGGCCGTCAGTCGTCGGAGCGTGCGATCTCGACGTTCTCGAGGATGCCGAGCGCGTCGGGAACGAGGACGGCCGCGGAGTAATAGACGCTGACGAGGTAGGACATGACGGCCTTCTCGTTGGTGCCATGAATCGCACCGAGAGACTGGGCTGGTATTCGTCGGGGATGCCGGTCTGGTGGAGGCCGACGACGCCCTGGTCCTCTTCCCCGGTGCGCATGACCAGGATGGAACTGGTGGCGGACTTGGTAATAGGGATCTTGTTGCAGGGAAAGATGGGCGCCCCGCGCCACGAAGGCACCATGCTGTCGTGGATCTCCACACTCTGGGGGTACAGACCCCGCCGGCCGCATTTCCGCCCGGACGCCGCGATCGTTCGGGGTGGGCGAGGAAGAAACGCGAGTTACGCCGCCGGGAGAGCAGTTCGTCCAGGTCATCGGGGGTGGGCGGGCCGGTCCGGGTGTGGATGCGCTGTTTGAGCTCCACGTTGTGCAGCAGCCCGAATTCGGGATTGTTGATGAGCTCGTGTTCCTGGCGTTCCCGCAATGCCTCGATGGTCAGCCGGAGTTGCTGTTCGGTCTGATTCATCGGCTGGTTTTACAGATCCGCCACTCGGGTGTGCACCTGCAGCACGGTCTGGGCGACGCTCGGTCGTCGCGAGATTGCGCGCCGCCTGGGTGCCCAGGCTCAACTGCGGTTGACCACCCTCAACACCAGAACCCGACTCCGTCACGAACCGCACCACCATTCCGTTTCCGAACCAACAGGGAACTGTCGAGTGCTTCTATCGAAGAATGGCGCCCACTGGAAGTGATTGGCGATATGTGCCCTGCCAGTAATATGCGATCTTCGATGCCACTCACGCTAACCTCCAAATATCCTTGATCGCAATGACTGGGAGCGATCGAGTTGAAACTCTCGGTAGGCATAAATGGGACATACGGCCCCTTGTTTCGCATTCAACAGGTCGACGAATTGCGCGGTGTCGAGGTACTTTCCGACGCGCGTCGACCGGCCCTGCCTTTACAGGCGGACTTGTCGGTCAGAAAGGTAGGAAGAGCTGGGCCGAGGCGGACGCCATATTACGAACCTCGGCAGGGGCGGCCGGTCCCGCAGTGGCCGGCCGGCCGCCCACCGGGCGAGCCGGGGTCAGCCCTGGGCGCCGCCGACGGCCGCGGGCAGGCTGCGCTCCAGGGGCACCCGAACCACGGTCCGAGCCGTCCGGTCTCCGTCGACGGATGCCGCACCGGGACCGCGGTCAAGAGCGGTCGGATCAAGGCGGCCTCCCAGCAGTATCGGCTGAGAAATCGCCCACAGGGCGTGGACGCGGTGGCCGGATACGCGCAGGGTGGTGTCAAGGCGCCGGACTACACCCGACACCCCCATCCACCCTCATCAGCGACAAGCCGGTCCCCGGCGCCGGCCAGGATACCGGCTTCGGTCTCGCCGGCCGCCCGGGCTCTGCCCCCCACCGGGCCAGGCCTCCTCGACCAGCCAGCCCTTCGGAGGTGTTCCACACGATGACCACCCCGCTGACCACCGCGACGGCGCCCGTCCCCGCGCCACCGTATGCCCGGCCGTCGCCCGTCTGGCGGAACGCGGTCAGCGGCTCCGCGCTCGGACCGCTCGCCGCCCCGCTCCTCGCCTGCGTCTTCTGCACCCTGCGCACCGACACCTTCCTCATAGGGCCGAGCTCCAGCCACCAGGTCCTGATCATCAGGATCCTGGTCATTCTGGCCGTCACCATCGACCTGATCTCGCGCCGGAGGGCCTCATGACCGCTGTTCTGTCCGCCCGCGGGCTCGTCAAGCGCTACGGCCAGGTGACCGCTCTGGACGGCGCGGACTTCGACCTGCTGCCCGGCGAGGTGCTCGCGGTCATCGGCGACAACGGGGCCGGGAAGTCGAGCCTGATCAAGGCGCTGGCCGGCGCGCTACAGCCGGACCAGGGCGAGATCCGCCTGGACGGTGAGGTGGTGCACTTCCGCAGCCCGATCGACGCCCGCCGCAAGGGCATCGAGACGGTCTACCAGGACCTCGCCGTGGCGCCCGCCCTCGACATCGCGGGAAACCTTTTCCTCGGCCGCGAACTGCGCCGTCCGGGCGTCCTCGGGCACGTGTTCCGGCTTCTCGACAAACCACGGATGCGCGCCGAGGCCGCCCGCCACATGGACGAGCTCAAGATCGGCCTGCGTTCGCTCACCCAGCGCGTGGAGACTCTGTCCGGCGGCCAGCGGCAGGGCGTCGCGGTGGCCCGCGCCGCGGCCTGGGCCCAGCACGTCGTCATCATGGACGAGCCCACCGCCGCGCTCGGGGTCAAGGAGTCCGGGCAGGTCCTGGACCTCATCCGCAGGGTCCGCGACCGTGGCCTGCCGGTAGTGCTGATCAGCCATAACATGCCGCAGGTGTTCGAGATCGCGGACCGTATCCACGTCCAGCGGCTCGGCAGGCGCGCCGCGGTCGTCGATCCGGCCGACTACTCCATGTCCGATGTCGTCGCCATCATGACCGGGGCCATCCGCGTCGAGGACGAACGGGCCGTCGTCGTCGACTCCGGGGCGGCCGCGGCGGCGGGTGTGACCGAGGACCGGGACCACCCGCCGAGCCGCGGGCGGAGCGCCTGAACGGCGACGGCCGGTCGCCGTCCACCTGAGACGGGCGGGCGCGCGGCGGTCAGGGGAGTCCCCGCGCACCGCCGGGACCACGACCCGCCCGGAGGGTGAACGCGCCGGGCCGTGCCCTGGTCATGGGCGGAAGTCCTCCTCGCGGTACTCACCCGGCGGACGGGCGCCGGCGTCCGGATGCTTGCCGTGCTCGCTCGCCCGCAGCTCGACCCGGCGGATCTTGCCGGAGATGGTCTTGGGCAACTCGGTGAACTCCAGCCTCCGGACCCGTTTGTAGGGGGCGAGCTGGGCACGGGTGTGGGCGAAGATCGCCTCCGCGGTCTCCGGGCCCGCGGGCCAGCCGGGGGCGAGGACGACGTAGGCCTTGGGCACGGTCAGCCGTACCGGATCGGGGGAGGGCACGACGGCGGCCTCCGCCACCGCCTCATGCTCGATCAGCACGCTCTCCAGCTCGAACGGCGAGATGCGGTAGTCGGAGGACTTGAACACGTCGTCGGTCCGGCCGACGTAGGTGATGTAGCCGTCGGCGTCTCGTGACCCGATGTCGCCCGTGTGGTAGTAGCCG
This sequence comes from Streptosporangiaceae bacterium, assembly GCA_025964695.1. Taxonomy (GTDB): domain Bacteria; phylum Actinomycetota; class Actinomycetes; order Streptosporangiales; family Streptosporangiaceae; genus Actinomadura_E. The sequence continues at coordinate 28,724 of JAOPYK010000170.1, forward strand.
GACGCCATCGCGGCGGAGTCCCGATCCGGGTCGCCGTGGTAACCGGTCATGAGGCCGAGCGGCCGGGCCGCGAGATCCAGGCAGATCTCGCCCTCGTCGGCGGGACGCCCGGTCGCCGGGTCGACCAGGGTGATGGCGTACCCGGGGACGGGCCGGCCCATCGAGCCGGGCCTGACCGGCTGGCCGGGGGTGTTGGCGATCTGGACGGTGGTCTCGGTCTGTCCGAAACCATCCCGGATGGTGACCCCCCACGCCTTGCGAACCTGTTCGATCACCTCGGGGTTGAGGGGTTCGCCGGCACCGACCACCTCCCGGGGCGGAGTGCGCAGCCGCGTCAGGTCGGCCTGGATGAGCATCCGCCACACCGTCGGCGGCGCGCAGAAGCTCGTGACGCCGCAGCGGTCCATCTCGCTCATCAGCCGCTCGGGGTCGAACCGCGTGTAATTGACGATGAACACGCACGCCTCGGCGTTCCACGGTGCGAAGACGTTGCTCCAGGCGTGCTTGGCCCAGCCGGGGGAGGAGATGTTGAGATGCACGTCTCCCGGCCGCAGGCCGATCCAGTACATCGTCGACAGATGCCCGGCCGGGTAGGAGGCGTGGGTGTGCTCGACCAGCTTGGGCTGCGCGGTGGTCCCGGAGGTGAAGTAGAGCAGCAGCGTGTCGCCGGCTTTGGTCGGACCGTCCGGCGTGAACGCGGGGCGGGCCTGGTACGCGCCGGCGTAGTCCAGCCAGCCGTCGGCCGGTTCACCCACCGCGATCCGGGTGTAGTCGCCGGTGACCCCGGCGAACTTCGCGGTGTCGTCGGACCGTGCCACCACATGGCGCGCGGCGCCGCGATCGAGCCGGTCGCGCAGGTCCGCCGCCCCGAGCAGTGGTGTGGCAGGGATGATCACGGCGCCGAGTTTCATCGCCGCCAGGATCGTCTCCCACAGCTCCACCTGGTTGCCGAGCATCACGATCATCCGATCGCCGCGGCGCACGCCCTGGGAGCGCAGCCAGTTCGCCACCTGCCCGGACCGCCGCGACAGCTCGGCGAAGGACAGGCGGGTCTCCGCCCCGCTCTCTTCGACGATCCACAGCGCCGGGGAGTCGTTGTCACGGGCGATCTCGTCGAACCAGTCCAGCGCCCAGTTGAACTCGCCGAGGGCCGGCCAGCGGAACCCCTCGTACGCCGCCGCGTAGTCCGCGCGTCGCGCCAGCAGGAAGTCGCGAGCCGCGCGGAACGAGGTCGCGCTGCCGGTGTCGGCCATTGCTCCTCCTCGAGCCCGCGGCGGCCACTCGGGGGGTGGTCCGTTCCGTGATGTGGCTCTTGTCACAGGAAGGGTAATACCGGGCGTCCGGCCGCCGCCACGATCCGTCCTAGGTGCGCGGCACCGCGTCACCGCGGCCGGCCGTCATGAGGTAGAGCAGGCCGGCCATGGTGGAGGACGAGACGATCTCGCCCCGCGCGATCAGATCGGGAGCCGAGGCCAGGGGGACCCATTCGACGCGCTCGGCCTCCACGTCGGTGGGCGCTCCGACGTGCACTGCGCCGTCGGCCCGGAAAATGTGATGAACGCCATCGGTGAGGCCCGGCGACGGGCGGACGTCGACCAGGTGGGTCAGCGGGCCCGGGCGCCAGCCGGTCTCTTCGAGGACCTCACGTGCGGCGGCGTCCGCAGGCTCCTCACCTGCTTCGACGCGGCCACCGGGGAGCTCCCAGCCCCAGGCGTCGGGGATGAACCGGTGCCGCCAGATCAGCAGTACCCGCCCCCGGTCGTCGACCGCCAGCGCGCCCGCCGCGGGCCGGATCCGGACGAGGTGATGGTCGAACCTCCGCCCGTCCGGCAACTCGACGTCGGCCAGGTGCACGTCCAGCCAGGGGCTGTTGTACACAGCCGTTTCTCCATGGAGCGTCCATCGCATGTCGCGTCCCTCTCCGTATATCCCTACCGGGGACGCTATCGAGAGACGTCATCTCCTGACAGGTAGGGTCAGAACGTCGTTGCAGGGCCACACGTCCGGAGGTGAGCGCGATCGTGAGCACCCAGAGCCCGTCCAGCGACCGGATCTGGACGGTGCCCAACGCGCTCAGCCTCGCCCGCCTGCTCGGTGTTCCGTTGTTCCTCTGGCTGATCCTGATCGGCCAGGACTGGTGGGCGCTGGGCGTCCTGGTGCTCGCCGGAACGACCGACTGGCTGGACGGCAAGCTCGCCCGGATGCTCGACCAGACCAGCAGGCTGGGCACGGTGCTGGACCCCATGGCCGACCGGCTTTACATCTTCGCGACACTGGTGGGCCTGACGATCCGGGGTGTCGTCCCGGTCTGGCTGGCGGCAGTGCTGGTGCTCCGCGAGGTGCTGCTCGCGCTGACGATCCCCGTGCTCAGCCGGCACGGCTACGGCTTCCTGCAGGTGAGCTTCGCGGGCAAGGCGGCGACCGCGAACCTGCTCTACGCCTTCCCGCTGCTGCTCCTCGGCGACCACACCGGGACCTACGCCGAGGTGGCCAAGGTCATCGGTTGGGCCTTCGTCATCTGGGGAACGGCCCTGTACTGGTGGGCTCTGGTCCTCTACGTCGTCCAGGTGCGGCAGCTCGTGCTGGCCGACCGTACCGGCGCGAACCCCCGGCTCTCGATCGGCGATCCCTGACCGACCCAGGACCGGCCTTCAGGGGCGCCGGAGGGCACCACTCCGCGCCGACTGACGGCCGGCAACGAAAGGAGCGACGCCAACACCATGAAGGCCGTTGTCATGGCGGGCGGTGAGGGCACCCGGCTGCGGCCGATGACCGCCAACCAGCCCAAGCCGCTACTTCCGGTCATCAACCGGCCGATCATGGAGCATGTGCTGCGCTTGCTGAAGCGGCACGGCTTCGACGAGACGGTCGTCACCGTCCAGTTCCTGGCCGCACTGATCCGCAACTACTTCGGCGACGGCGAAGAGCTCGGCATGACGCTGAGCTACGCCACCGAGGAGATGCCGCTGGGTACCGCGGGCAGCGTAAAGAACGCGCAGGAGGCCTTGCACGACGACCGCTTCCTGGTGATCTCGGGCGACGCGCTCACCGACATCGACCTCACCGACATGGTGCGCTTCCACAAGAAGAACGGCGCCCTGGTGACCATCGGCCTCAAGCGGGTGCCCAACCCCCTCGAGTTCGGGATCATCATCGCCGACGACGATGGCCGGATCCAGCGGTTCCTGGAGAAGCCCACCTGGGGCCAGGTCTTCTCCGACACGGTGAACACCGGCATCTACGTGATGGAGCCGGAGGTGCTCGAGCGGGTCGCGGAGGGGGAGTCCGTCGACTGGTCCAGCGACGTGTTCCCCAAGCTCCTCGCCGAGGGCGCCCCGCTGTACGGCTACGTCGCCGACTGCTACTGGGAGGACGTCGGCACCCACGAGAGCTACCTCAAGGCCCAGGCCGACATGCTGTCCGGCAAGGTCGACATCGAGATCGACGGGTTCGAGGTCTCACCCGGGGTGTGGGTCGCCGAGGGCGCCGACGTCGACCCCGAGGCGGTGCTGAAGGGCCCGCTCTACATCGGCGACTACGCCAAGGTCGAGGCGGGCGCCGAACTGCGCGAGTACACCGTGCTCGGCAGCAACGTCGTGGTCAAGGAGGGCGCTTTCCTGCACCGGGCGGTCGTGCACGACAACGTCTTCGTCGGCCCGTCCACGAACCTGCGCGGCTGCGTCATCGGTAAGAACACCGACGTGATGGCCGGCGCCCGCGTCGAGGAAGGCGCCATCGTCGGGGACGAGTGCGTCATCGAGCCCGAGGCGTACGTCTCGAACGGGGTGAAGGTCTATCCCTTCAAAACCATCGAGGCCGGCGCCGTCGTCAACACCAGCGTCATCTGGGAGTCCCGCGGCCAGCGCAGCCTGTTCGGCCCGCGCGGGGTCTCCGGCCTGATCAACGTCGAGATCACCCCCGAGCTGGCGGTCCGGCTGACCAGCGCGTACGCGACCACGCTGCGCAAGGGCGAGACCGTGGTGACGGCACGGGACGCCTCGCGCGCGGCGCGCACGCTCAAGCGCGCCGTGGTCAGCGCGCTCACCGCCAGCGCCATCAACGCGGCCGACCTGGAAGCCTGCCCGCTGCCGGTCGCCCGGTTCGAGACGGCCCGGGAGGACTGCGCCGGCGGCATCGTCATCCGTACCACCCCGGGTGACCCGCAGGGGGTCGACATCATGTTCCTGGACGCCAACGGCGGTGACCTGTCGCTGGCCGCGCAGCGCAAGCTGGAGCGGGTCTTCGGCCGGCAGGAGTACCGGCGGGCCTTCCCCGGCGAGATCGCCGAGCTCAGCTATCCGGCCCGCACCATCGAGACCTACACCCGCGACCTGCTGCGCCGGGTGGACATGTCAGGTGTCCGGGAGGCCGAACTCAAGATCGTTCTCGACTGCGCGGGCGGCACCGCGGCCCTGGTGCTGCCCACCCTGCTCGGCAAGGTCGGGGTGGACGTGCTGACCATGAACAACCGGCTGGACGAGGCCAGCCCGACCGAGACGCTGGCCGAGCGGATGCGGGACCTGCAGCGCCTCGGTGAGCTGGTCTCCTCGGCGCGGGCGGCGTTCGGCGTGCGGTTCGACCCGGTGGGGGAGCGGATCTCCCTGGTCAACGAGAACGGCGAGCTCATCAGTGACGACCGGGCGCTGCTGGTGGTCCTGGACCTCGTCGCCGCGGAGCGGCGGGGCGGCCGGGTCGCACTGCCGGTCACCACCACCCGCGTGGCCGAGCAGGTGAGCCGGTTCCACGGCGTGGAGGTCGAGTGGACCTCCACCTCCCAGGACGTGCTCACCAATGCCGCCGGAGCACCGGACATCATCTTTGCCGCCGACGGCCGGGGCGGGTTCGTCCTGCCGGAGTTCAGCTCGACGGTGGACGGCATCGCCGCCTTCATCCGCCTGCTCGGCCTGGTGGCCCGCACCCGGCTCACGCTGTCCCAGATCGACCAGCGCATCCCGGAGGCGCACCTGCTGAGACGGTCGGTGCCTACCCCCTGGGCGGCCAAGGGCAGTGTGATGCGGCACGTGGTGGAGGCCGCCGGTGAGCGCGTGATCGACACCACCGACGGTGTCCGGGTCGTGGAGGAGGACGGCAGGTGGGCGCTCGTGCTGCCCGACCCCTCCGAGGCCGTCACCCACCTGTGGGCCGAGGGCCCGGACGGTGACGCCGCCCAGGCGCTGCTGGAGGAATGGGCCGCGGTCGTCGAACGCGCCGGTTCCTGACGGCGGCGCCGGATCAGGCGCGCCGCAGCCGCAGGCTCGCCTCGGACCCGCCGGCCGAGGCGAGCACCGTGCGGAAGTCGCCCGGGGCCTCGGCCACCCAGTACGCGCCGCCGACGATCAGTGAGCCGACCTGCAGGCTGGCTCGCCGCCAGGCGCGGAAGGCGAACCGCACCTCGACCCTGGCGGCGGGGTCCTCCCACAGGTGCGGCGGGAGCTGTCCCCAGGCGACGGACCACGTCGCCGAACGACGGCCGCCGCGCAGCAGGTCGGTGACGAGCGGGGTCGCCACCGACACGTCGACGAGCCGGTCACCGGAACGGACCTCCAGGGCCGGCCGGCCGCCCGCGCCGCTCGCTCTGACCAGCCAGCCGCTGAGGGCGAGCCGCCGCGACGCCGTGTCGTGATCCAGGACGTCCGCCTCCTTGTCCGGCCCGCCGGGTGAGTCGTCCACGAGCGTCCCCTTCCTGGAGTGACCCTCAGTTCAGCAGGGCCCTCTGCGGTGGGGCTGCAGGATCCCTGAAGGTCTCCTGTGAACGCCCCGCGTCCCGGCGTGCCCGGCGCGCCGGAGACACCCGGGCCGGTTGGGGTCGAAGTGGTCGCAGGACTTGCCAGAATGTCCCCGTGACCGATCGGCCGCGGGGTGAGCAGGGGGAACGGGGCTGGACCCGTCCCGACGCCTCCATGTCCCTGCTCGCCGACCTGTTCGCCGGTGAGGCGCTCGACCCCGGTTACGCGCGGGCGGCCGCCCGGCGGGCGGCGGGCGGCGGGCCGGCCCGGTCCGCTGGTCGTTTCCGGCACGCCGGAGTGCTGATAGTGGTGGTGGTGACCGGGTTGCTGCTGGCGATGGCCGGTGAGCAGGTACGCCGCAGCGAGCCGGTGGCTCAGAAACAGCGGGAACGCCTGATCACCGAGATCCGGAACCGTACCGACGAGACCGACGCCCTGCAGCGGCGGCTCGGCGGCCTGCGGACCGATACCGAGCGGCTGCGCGCGGTCGCGCTGGCCCGGAGCGCGGAGGGTCGGCGGGCACGGGACGAGCTGGCCAGGGCGGCGGACGCGGCCGCCGCCCGCGCGGTCTCCGGCTCTGCCCTGCGGGTCATCCTCAACGACGCCAGACCGCCGGACGGTCCGGTCCCGGACACCGGGCGGGTCTTCGACCAGGACCTGCAGATCCTGTCCAATGGTCTGTGGGCCGCGGGCGCCGGCGCGATAGCGATCAACGGCCAGCGGCTGACCCCGACCACGGCGATCAGGACCGCGGGTGAGGCGATCCTCGTGGACTACCGGCCGCTGTCGCCGCCGTACGAGGTGACCGCGCTCGGTGACCCGGGCCGGCTGCAGAGCCGGTTGATGGCCTCCGCCGCGGGAGACCATCTCCGGTCGCTCAAGAGCCGGTTCGGCATTCGTTTCCAGCTACAGCGGGAGAGCGAGGCCACCGTCCCGGCGGCGGTGGGCCTGCGGCTTCTGCACGCACAGGAGGTGTCCCCGCAGTGATCGCACTGTTCGGTCTGGCGGCCGGGCTCGGCCTGGGCTTCCTGCTGGAGCCCACGGTTCCGCTCTGGCTCCAGCCGTACCTCCCGATCGCCATCGTGGCGGCGCTCGACGCGATGTTCGGCGGGGTGCGGGCCAGGCTCGACGGGATCTTCGACGACAAGGTCTTCGTCGTCTCCTTCCTCAGCAACACCGTCATCGCGGCGCTGATCGTCTTCCTGGGAGACCAGCTCGGTGTCGGATCCCAGCTGTCGACGGGCGTCGTGGTCGTCCTGGGCATCCGGATCTTCTCCAACGTGGCCGCGATCCGGCGCAGGCTGTTCGGCGCATGAGCGACGGGCGGGACGGGCCCGGCCGTCCAGAAGAGGCCACCGGGGCCGAGGAGAGCGTCTCCCCGGACGGCAGGGCGGGGCTGCTCGACCTGTTGTGGCCACGGGCCACCCGCGGTCAGTTCATCGCCGCCCTGCTGTGCCTGGTGTTCGGGTTCGCGGTGGTCGCGCAGGTGCAGTCGACCAAGGCCGACACCACGTTCGCCACCGCCCGCCAGGACGAGCTGGTCGGGATCCTGTCGGACCTGTCCCAGCGCTCCGACCGGCTGCGCGCGGACATCCGCGATCTGGAGGACACCAAGGCGAGCCTGGAGCGGGACGGGCAGGGCGAGACCGCCATGGAGGAGGCCCTCAGGCGGGCGGCCGTGTACGGGGTGCTCGCCGGCACTCTCCCGGCCACCGGGCAGGGGATCGAACTGGACATCAGCGACCCGTCCCGCCGGGTGCCGTCCGGGGTGTTGCTGGACGCGCTGCAGGAGCTGCGCGACGCCGGGGCCGAGGTGATTCAGATCAATGACGTGCGGGCCGGGGTGAGCACTTACTTCACCGACCTGCCCGGGGGCGGCGTCGCGGTCGACGGGCACCGGCTGGACTCGCCGTACCGCTTCCTGGTGATCGGTGACCCGCACGTGATGTCGACCGCGCTCAACATCCCGGGCGGCGTGATGAAGAACATCCAGAACGCGGGAGGCAGCGGTTCGATCACTCAGCCCGCAAAGATCACGGTGAGCGCGATACGGTCGCCTTGACCGGTTATGAAAGTGAGTCGCCCCGCGCGGCGGCGTAGACCTGCGATCATCGTCACAGGTAGCTTGTGGGGGATCGCTTCTCGTCCGGTTGACCCCTCGGGTCTGGGCCGCGTAGGTTGCGGCAACCGTCTCCATGGCGGTAACGAAGATGAAGAGCCGAAGAATAAGGTGCGCCCGGGGCGCACCGAAGGTAGGAGGCCGAGCCGACCGATGCCGAGCGTCTACTGCACCCAGTGCGGTCACGCCAATCCGGACGATGCCCGCTTCTGCTCCAACTGCGGCACTCCGCTGGTGCGCAACGTCCGTCCGGCAGCCCCGGAGTCCCCCGGCGAGTCCACCTCGACGATCTCGCTCAGCGGGCTCGAGGCGGCGCTGGAGGCCGACCAGGTCGAGGAGCTGTCCCCGGATCAGGTGGCCGTCGAGGCACTGCCTCCCGGAACGGCGTTGCTGCTGGTCAAGCGTGGCCCGAACGCGGGAAGCCGGTTCCTGCTCGACAAGGACCGCACCTCCGCCGGCCGCCATCCCGAGAGCGACATCTTCCTCGACGACGTGACCGTGTCCCGCCGGCATGCGGAGTTCTCCCGCTACGGCACCAGCTTCTCGGTCCGTGACGTCGGTAGCCTCAACGGCACCTACGTCAACCGGGAACGCATCGATGAGGCGGGGCTGTCGAGCGGTGACGAGGTTCAGGTCGGGAAGTTCCGGATCATGTTCCTGACGAACCCGCAGCACGGCTGACGGGACTTCGGAGGGGCCGTCCCCTCGGGTGAAGGGGACAGTGGCCGACCGAGGGGAGGGTCATGAACGCGCACGCTGCCCGGGCCTACATGACGATCGGCGATGTGCTCGGTCGGCTTCGGGTGGAATTCCCGGATGTGACCATCTCCAAGATCCGTTTCCTGGAGGCGGAGGGGCTGATCGAACCGGAGCGCAGCCCGTCGGGGTACCGCCAGTTCACGCATACCGACGTGGAGCGGCTGCGCTTCATCCTGTCCGCGCAGCGTGACCACTATCTGCCACTCCGCGTGATCAAGCAACAATTGCAGGCCCTGGATCAGGGGGCCGAGCCCGGGCCGGCCGCCCGGCAGCCCCGCACGCTGGTCGCGGCCGAGACCACCGCCGCCGAGCCGGACGTACGGCTGACGCGCCGGCAACTGATCGACGGGGCGGGCATCGACGAGGCACTGCTGGCGGAGCTGGAGGAGTACGACCTGGTCCGGCGGGCCGGGGGGCACTACGGCGGCGAGTCCCTGGCCATTGCCCGCGCCGCCGCCGCCCTGGGCTCCTTCGGCTTCGGGGCCCGTCACCTGCGCGCGGTCAAGGCCTCCGCGGACCGTGAGGTCGGCCTGATCGAACAGGTGGTCGCCCCGCTGCTGCGCCAGCGCAGTCCGGGGGCCCACGGGCGGGCAGAGGAGACGGCCCGCGAGATCGCGGCGCTCTCCGTCCAGCTGCACGCCGTCCTGGTCTCCACCGGCGTTCAGGAGAGCCTCAACAGGTAGATCCCGGCTGGCCGCACGTCGCCCCCAGCGCGAAGCCGAGGTGTACGTTGGCTATAGGGGCTCGACCGCGGCGGATCAGGTCGGCCGGGCTTCCGGGCATGGTCAGCACGCCTTCCGGGGCGAGCCGTACGAGTAGCCATCCGAGCACCAGGGAGCCGCAGTGAAGCAGATGGAGGTCGTCGGCGTCCGGGTCGAGATGCCCTCCAATCAGCCGATCGTCCTATTGAAGGAGTCGGCCGGGGACCGCTACCTGCCCATCTGGATCGGGGCTGTGGAGGCGACCGCGATCGCCTTCGCACAGCAGGGTGTGCTGCCCGCCCGTCCACTGACACACGATCTATTTCGCGACGTGCTCGACGCCCTGAGCGTGCAGCTGAGAGTCGTCAACATCACGGCACTTCGGGAGGGGATCTTCTTCGCGGACCTGGTCTTCTCCAACGGGGTGGAGGTCAGCGCCCGCCCGTCGGACTCCATCGCCCTGGCCTTGCGCACCGGGGCGACGATCTTCGCCAGCGAGGACGTGCTCGAGGAGGCCGGGGTGTCGATCCCCGACGAGCAGGAGGACGAGGTGGAGAAGTTCCGCGAGTTCCTCGACACGATCTCGCCGGAGGATTTCGGCCGCACCTGACCGGCGGCCGCCGCGACGGATTCCCCATCCGGTCACGGTGTGTGGCGGGGCCCGGTTTCGTTTGCGGGTCGCTTACGCGTAGATCCTGTTCCGCCGCACGTAGATCGGGGTAAGGGGTCAATGTGAGCGACCGTGTGCAGTTTGCCCACGTGAAGCCGGTTCATCCAGGCATGCGACGCGCCGACGGTGAACGTTGACCACACCCTGACCGGCACCTAACGTGCTGGTGGAACACCCATGGTGTAATCCGTTGAACCCCCTTGACGGAGCGCCACGGGCTGATAGAAGCCGGAGGTCCGCGTGGCGGTGAGCAGCGGCGAGGGCAAAGCGACCGGGGACAGGCATGTCGCGTCCCAGCACGCCGGAGAGCAGGGCCTGCTGTTCGACACGGTCGTGTCATCGCCGCTGGAGAACGTCGGATACCGGGGACCGACCGCATGCTCGGCGGCCGGCATCACCTACCGTCAGCTGGACTACTGGGCGCGCACCGGCCTGGTCGAGCCGACCGTGCGTTCGGCGCACGGCTCCGGCACCCAGCGGCTCTACAGTTTCTGCGACATCCTCGTGCTCAAGGTCGTCAAGCGGCTGCTCGACACCGGGGTCTCGCTCCAGCAGATCCGCACCGCCGTGTCCCATCTGCGCGACCGCGGTGTCCAGGACCTGGCTCAGATCACTCTCATGAGCGACGGGGTCAGCGTGTACGAATGCACCTCCCCGGACGAGGTCGTGGATCTGGTCCAGGGCGGTCAGGGCGTCTTCGGCATCGCCCTGGGCAGGGTCTGGCAGGAGGTCGAGGGCAGCCTCGCCGAGCTGCCCGGCGAGCGGGCCGAGAGCAGCGAGCCGGGCGACACCGGCGAGGGCCGGCTGAACGACGAGCTCGCCCACCGTCGCAAGGTCCGCAAGACCGGCTGAAAGGCGGCCCCACGCCTTGCGCGGCGTTCCTAGATGGCCTCTTTGCGTTGCAGGTAGGCGAAGGCGGCCCAGCCGGGAAGCACGGGCAGCCAGAAGGTGAGCGCCCGGAACAGCAGGACCGCGGAGGTGGCCGTCTCGGCGGGCAGCCCGGACAGCGTCAGCCCCAGCGAGAGCGCGCCCTCCACCGCGCCGAGGCCGCCCGGGGTCGGCGCCGCGGAGCCGAGCGCGTTGCCGGTGAGGAAGACGACCGCCACGGCGGTCCAGCTCAGCGATCCGCCGAAGGCGCGGATCGAGGCCTCCAGGCAGATCACGAAGGCCGTGGTCAGCAGCAGGGTGCCGCCCAGCCCGGTCAGGATCTTCCGGGGTGACTGCAGGACGTCCAGCAGCCGCGGCACGACCCCGGAGAACAGACCCTTGAGCCGGGTCGTCACCAGCCGGCGTATGGGCGGGACCGCGAAGAGGCCGACGCCCACGACCGCCACCAGCAGCAGCCCGATGACCACCGTCCGGGACGGTGCGATGGACTCGGTGCCGCTGGAGCCGGTGACGAAACCGAAGCAGATGAGCAGCAGGATGTGGATCATCAGTCCGGTCAGCTGCGAGGCGCCCACGCTGGCCACCGCCTGACCGGGCCGCACGCCCGCCTTCTGCAGGAAGCGGGTGTTGACCGCCACCCCGGTCACCGCCGCGGGAGCGACCAGCTTGACGAACGACCCGGCGAGCTGGACCAGCACGGTGCGGAACAGTGACAGCCGTTCCGGCACGAAGCCGATCAGCATCATCGCCGCAGCGAGATAGGTCACCGCCGAGGCCACCAGGCCCACCGCGGCCCACCGCCAGTCCGCCTGGGCCAGCAACCGGCTCAGATTGACGTTGCTCAGCTGGGAGAGCAAAAAGTAGCCGGCGGCCGTGCCGGCGATGATGCTCAACACAGTGCGCGGGCGGAAGCGTTCCAGCCGGACCGGTGCCACCTCGATCTCCGGTCGCAGCCGCAGGATCTGCTCGCGGATGCGGGTCAGCAGATCCTTGTTCCGGCGCAGGACGGCCCGGGTGTCGCGGGACAGTGCCACCTTCTGCAGCAGCGGCACACTGCCCGCCAGCGCGTCGGCGCCCAGCACCTCGTCCGCGGTGCGCACGGCCCGCTCGGGGCCGACCCGTATCGCCAGCGTGGTGAGCAGCTGGGCGAGGTCCAGCCGCAGCAGCAGATCGCCCGCCGCGATCTCGCCGGCCCGGAGGTCGACGACGTACGGCAGGCCGTCCTCGGCGACGAGAATGCTGCCCTCCTCCAGCCGCCGGTGCGCCAGCCGGTTGGCCTGCAGCGCCCGCTGCTGCTGCCAGATGCCGGTGAGCAGCTCGTCGGTGATCTCCTCATCCGGCAGAGCGCCCAGGATCCGGCCGGAGACGTGCTCGTAGGCGAGCAGGGCGGCCTCCGTGCCGACCTCCGAGGTGGCCACCAGCCGCGGTGTGCGGACGCCCGCCACCATCGCGGCGTAGGCCATGAGCGATTCCTGCTCCAGCGAACGGCGCAGCGAGCGCAGCGTCCGGCGCGGGCTGCCGCTGCGCAGCCGGAACCGCCGCCACGCCCGGTAGAGGACCCCCGCGGTCTGCTGGTCGCGGTCGAGCACGGTGACGTCGAGCCCTGAACCGTCGTCCAGGCTGACGTGGTAGCGCCGGGTCTCCTCGGGGCCGTCGGTGACCCTACGGGAATGGGACGGCACCGCCCCCATCCTGCTCAGCGCGGCCAACACGGCGGTCCCCGGCGGCCGCGGGTTGGGGGTGCCGACGGCGTACAGCGTGCCGTAGCCGATGGCCCGGCCGATCAGATAGGTCACCGCCAGGGCGAGGGGCGAGGCGTAGCCGGCGGCCAGCGCCGCCAGCGCCGCCAGCCCGATGACCAGCCAGGTCACCGCCTGCCAGCGGGGACGCCCGGCCAGCCGCACGGCGGTGACGTAGGCGATCACGGGTGTGAGGTCGGTGTGCAGCGGATCGTGCACCGGGCCCGACCGGTCGGTCCACGCCAGGTACTCGGCCAGGCCCTGCGGGGCGTTGGCGGCGACCCAGGCGTCCAGGCCCAGCGTCACGCACAGCGCGACGATCGCGGCGAGCAGGCCCACCGCGATCCGCAGTCCGTCCCGGCGGATCAGCCGGTCCGCCGCGAACGCCACCGGCACCGACAGCACACCGAACGTCGAGACCAGGTTCGCCAGGGTGAGCAGGAAGTGCGGCGCCTGAGCGGTGGTGTGCGTGATGTCGGACTGGATGCCGACGGTGGTCTGGCGGGCGATGGCGGGCAGCAGCAGCACCAGGCCCAGCAGGGCCACCGTGACGAGGAAACGCATGGCGTCGGTGGGCCGGCGGATCCGTGCCGGACGCTCGGGCTCGTCCACGGGTGCGTCGAGGGGGCCGTTCATGGCGGCGGTCACCGCCTTGTCCTGGGTCTGCGTCACGAGCTACCGCCGTCCGGGCATATCGTCCCGATCAGATTCCCAGATTCATGCCCTGCCCGTCGAGGGCGCGCGCTCAGACCGGTCCTCCGCCCCGGAGCCCTCCGCGGGCCCGCGGGCTGGGAACTTCCGCTCACGGTCACCTATTACCCATCCCTGGGCCGATCATCGACCCGCCCCCGCGGGTTGCGTACATCGTACTGACGGGAGGCCACGGCCCGATCACGCCCCGGGCACGGGACCCCGGCAGGCACCTCCCCTCGCGATCATTTCCCGGCCGCATTGGGTAGAATCCGTCTGGACAAGCCGTCAACCCTGTGCGGGAGAGACTCCACGCCGCCTGTGTGGAGCGCCGAAGGGGCAACTTCCCCGGAACCTCTCAGGCAAAAGGACCGCACGGGCGAGGCTCCTCTGGAAAGCAGGGCTACGGCCCTCACCGACGGTGAAAGCCCCTCCGCGTCAGCGGGAGGGCGAAGCTCTCAGGTGCAGACGACAGAGGGGGAGACCGGCCGCCGGCCCGCCATGGGCCGACGGCTCCCTGAGCATGGCCCAGCCCAGGAAGGCTCCCTTAATGACCGCTGAGATGACCTTTGCCGACCGCCACATCGGGCCGTCGCCCGATGAGCACGCCCGCATGCTGGAGGCCGTCGGGTTCTCCGACATCGACGCGCTGATCGACGCGGCGGTCCCGGCCGTGATCCGCACCAGGCGGCCGCTCGAGCTGCCTCCGGCGCTCAGCGAGCCCGAGGCGCTGGCCCGGCTCCGGGAACTGGCCTCGCGCAACCAGGTGCTCACCTCGATGATCGGTCTTGGCTACCACGGCACCGTCACGCCCGGGGTGATCCTGCGCAACGTGCTGGAGAATCCGGGCTGGTATACCGCGTACACCCCCTACCAGCCGGAGATCTCCCAGGGCCGGCTGGAGGCGCTGCTGAACTTCCAGACCGTGGTGAGCGATCTGACGGGGCTGGCCGTGGCCAACGCCTCGATGCTCGACGAGGGCACCGCCGCCGCTGAGGCCGTGGCGCTGGCGCACCGGGTCTCCAGGGTCAAGGGGCCCGGCGCCTTCCTGGTCGACGCCGACGCGCTTCCGCAGACCATCGAGGTCGTCCGGGCCCGGGCGTTTCCGCTGGGCATCGAGATCGTCGTGGCCGACCTGTCCGGCGAACTGCCTGAGGGTGAGTTCTTCGGGGTGCTGGTGCAGTACCCGGGCGCGAGCGGGGCCGTCCGCGACCTCGCCCCGCTGGCCGAGGCAGCGCACCGGCGCGGCATGCAGGTCGTCGCCGCCGCCGACCTGCTCGCGCTCACGCTGCTCACGCCGCCGGGAGAGTGGGGGGCCGACATCGCGGTGGGCTCATCGCAGCGTTTCGGCGTGCCGTACGGTTTCGGCGGCCCGCACGCGGGCTACATGGCCGTCGGCGAGAGCATCCAGCGGCAGCTCCCCGGCCGGCTGGTGGGAGTCTCGGTCGACGTGGACGGCGCCCCGGCCTACCGGCTGGCCCTGCAGACCCGCGAGCAGCACATCCGCAGGGACAAGGCCACCAGCAACATCTGCACCGCCCAGGTACTGCTGGCCGTGATGGCCGGCATGTACGCGGTCTACCACGGGCCGGAGGGGCTCGCCGCGATCGCCCGGCGGGTGCACGCTCACGCGGTGAGCGTCGCGGCGGGCCTGAGTGCGCTCGGCGTCGAGATCGTCCATGCGGACTTCTTCGACACGGTCCTCGCCCGGGTGCCCGGCCGCGCTGCCGGGATCGTGCGGCGGGCGCGTGACCTCGGGATCAACCTGCGTGAGGCCGACGCCGACCATGTCGGGATCTCCTGCGACGAGACGACCAGCGGCGAGCACGTCTCGCTGGTCCGGCGGGCCTTCGGGCTCACCGGTGACCAGGCGCCGTCCGTCCCCGCCGACGGCGGCATCCCGCCGGGGCTGCGGCGGGAGAGCCCGTTCCTGACCCACCCGGTCTTCCACGCGCACCGTTCGGAGACCGCGATGCTGCGCTACCTGCGCAGGCTGCAGGACAAGGACATCGCGCTCGACCGATCGATGATCCCACTGGGCTCCTGCACCATGAAGCTGAACGCGACCACCGAGATGGAGCCGATCACCTGGCCGGAGTTCGCGCAGATCCACCCGTTCGCCCCGCGCGAGCAGGCCGAGGGATACGCCGAGCTGATCGGCGAGCTCGAGGACCAGCTGGTCGAGATCACCGGCTATGCCAAGGTGTCCGTGCAGCCCAACGCCGGATCTCAGGGTGAGCTGGCGGGATTGCTGGCGGTGCACGCCTACCACGCCAGCCGCGGCCAGTCGCACCGCGACGTCTGCCTGATCCCGTCCTCGGCGCACGGCACCAACGCCGCCAGCGCGGTCATGGCCGGCCTGCGCGTCGCGGTCGTCAGGTGCGACGACACCGGCAACATCGACATGGACGACCTGCACGCCAAGATCGCCAAGCACCGGGACAACCTGGCCGTGATCATGGTGACCTACCCTTCCACGCACGGCGTGTTCGAGGAGACGATCACCGAGGTCTGCGCTGCGGTGCACGAGGCCGGCGGGCAGGTCTACGTCGACGGTGCCAACCTCAACGCGCTGGTCGGGCTGGCCAAGCCCGGCGAGTTCGGCGCGGACGTCTCGCACCTCAACCTGCACAAGACGTTCTGCATCCCGCACGGCGGGGGTGGCCCGGGCGTGGGCCCGGTGGGTGTGCGCGAGCACCTCGCTCCTTTCCTGCCCAACCACCCGCTCCGTCCCGAGGCGGGCCCCGCCACCGGCGTGGGGCCGATCTCGGCGGCGCCGTGGGGTTCGGCGGGCATCCTGCCGATCCCGTGGGCCTACATCGCCATGATGGGCCCGGACGGGCTCCGGCAGGCGACCGAGGGCGCGATCCTGGCGGCGAACTACGTGGCCCGGCGGCTCGCCCCGCATTACCCGATCCTCTACACCGGCCGCGGCGGGCTGGTCGCGCACGAGTGCATCGCCGACCTGCGCAGGATCACCAAGGACACGGGGATCACCGCCGAGGATGTGGCCAAGCGGCTCATCGACTACGGCTTCCACGCGCCCACGCTGTCCTTCCCGGTGGCCGGCACCCTGATGATCGAGCCCACCGAGAGCGAGGACCTGACCGAACTGGACCGGTTCTGCGACGCGATGATCGCGATTCACGGTGAAATCGAGCGGGTGGCCCGGGGTGAGTACGACGCGGACGACAACCCCCTGCGCAACGCTCCGCACACCGCCGAGACGCTGCTGACGAGTGACTGGAAGCGCACCTACACCCGGGAGGAGGCCGCCTACCCGGTCGCCTCACTGCGGGAGGGCAAGTACTGGCCGCCGGTCCGCCGGATCGACCAGGCCTACGGCGACCGCAACCTGGTCTGCTCCTGCCCGCCTCCCGAGGCCTTCGAGGACTGAGCGGCGTCCGCCCCCGTGGTCATGTGAATTCCGACGGCGAAACACATGATCACGGGGGAAGCGGGCGTGAGGCCCGGAAAACCAGCGGTGTCGGGAGGGCGCGAGGCGGGGCGGGGCCACTAGGCTCGGGGCAATCTCGTCGACCTCCCGAGGGCCCGCACCATGAGCATGACTCCGGACGGGGCGACCGCTGACCCGGCGCTGCGTTGCGAAGAAGCCCGTCAATGCGCCGAGCACGGCGATGTCGAGCGGGCCGCCCGGCTCTTCGAGGAGGTGCTGGCCCTCGGCGACGTGCCGCAGCGGGCGCAGGCGGCGCTCGGGCTGGCGGTCGTCCGGGAGGACGCGGGGGAGGTGAACGGAGCCCGCGACGCGGACTGGATCGCGATCCGGACCCAGGACCCCGAGTACGCCCCGCGCGCCGCCTACCACCTGGCCCTGTCCTATGAGCGCACCGGGGAGCGTGAGGAGGCCGCCAAGACGTGGCGGATGGTGGTCGACTTCGGTAACCCCGCCTACCTGCCGCCGGCCTGGCTCGCGCTCGGCCGGCTCGCCGACGACGACGGCGACTTCGACGCGGCGCGTGGCTGGTGGGAACAGGTGCTGGCCTGGGACGACGACGAGTACGCCCCGGTCGCCGCGCACGACCTGGCCCAGCGGTTGCTGGAGCGTGGGGAGACGGCCAAGGCGCAGCGGCTGCTGGCCGAGGTGCTCCGCCGGATCGACCCAACCCAGGCCCCGTACGCGCACGCCCGGCTGGCCGTCACCATGGGGATGGCCCACCTCGACCAGGCCATCGGCGCGTTCAGCGCCGCGCTGGGCGGGCAGACGACCGACGGCGAGGTGCGGGCCCTCGCGGTGGAGCTGCTCGCCCGGACGCTCCCGCTGCGCGGCCGCGGCGAGGAGGCCCGGGACGTCTGGGACCGCGGGCTGGCCGATCGGCGTACCGCCGGCCCGGTGCACGCCCGGCTGCGCAGGGAGTTCGGTGAGACCGGTGCCGACCGGCTCTGGTGGGAGCCGTCCGTGGAGTCGGCGCTGCGCGCGGGAGAGCTTCCGGCGCTCACCGGTGAGGTGTTCGGCGCCCTGGACCACATGTACTCCCTGATCGCGCTGCGCCATGCCGAGGGCGCCGGCGGGCTCCCCGCCGAGACCTACGAACTGCTCGGCGAGGTGACCCAGGTGCCGAGCGAGTACGAGTGGGGCGCCACGCTGCACAGGAGCTTCACCGACCGGCTCCGCGAGGCGATGGGCACACCGGACGCGCCGGCCGCGGACTGACCCGCTCGGGCGTCGCCGCCGCCGGGGTCGTGGGCCGTGTCCGGCGCGCTGGCCCCGATCGCGCGTATACCCTCGGATCAGTCCGCCGAGGAGATCATGGTGACCGTGTCGGCCGAGCTCGCCGAGATCCACCTGTGGTGGGCGCGACGGTCCGGCCCGGCGAGCCGCACCCACCGGGAACCGATGTCCCGGATCGCGGGGAGCGTGGGCGACCAGGTCACTCCCACCGGCATCGACAACCCGTACTGGGAGATCGTCCGCCAGCTTCCGTCGGTGTCCGGGCCCCGGCAGGGCATCTGTCCCGACGGCTTCGCCCGCGAGCTCCCGGTCGGGCATCATCTGCTGACCAAGCGCTACTCGTGGGCGATCCCCTCACCGGGCGACATCGCCTGGCTGACCCGGATCCTCGGCCGTCGCGGCCTGGTCGAGATCGGTGCCGGCTCGGGCTACTGGGCGTGGCAGGCACGGCAGGCCGGGATCGACGTCATCGCCTACGAGCCCGTCCACCCGTCCGTCAACACCTACACCGACGGCACCGAATACCTCGCCACCGTGCGAGCGGGCCACGCCGCCGCACGCAACCACCCCGACCGGGCGCTGCTGCTGTGCTGGCCGTCCCACAACGATCCCTGGGCGACCAGCACCCTCCACGCCTACACGGGCGACCTGCTCGTCTACATCGGCGAGGACCGGGGCGGCCACTGCGCCGACGACGGCTTCTTCCAGCTCCTCGGCCGCGCGTGGACCCGGGTCGCCGCCAGCACCCACCACGTCACCTGGCGGCACGGCCACAGCACGATGACCGCCTATCGCCGCAACCTCTAGGACTGTTTTCGAAGCCGATCATTCGTGGCGCTTCGCCCAGGTCCGGAAGAACGCCGACGAAGTGGGATAGTTCGACCTCTGTGGTGGCCCGCTGTGGAGGTGCGGCATGACCGGTGCGAAGGATCCCAGGCTGGGCTTGCGACATGAGCTCCTCGTCTTCTCCCAGGGCAGGCAGCAGCTCCAGGACCGCGTCGCGGACAAGATCACGTCCTTCGCCGGCTCCATGCCGTTCATCTACCTGCACGTGATCTGGTTCACTGCCTGGATCATCGCCAATGTCGCGGGCTGGACGTTCGATCCGTTCCCCTTCGGTCTGCTGACCCTGGTCGTCTCGCTGGAGGCGATCTTCTTGTCGACGTTCGTCATGCTCAGCCAGAACCGGGAGGCCGCGCGCTCGGACATCCGCGCCGAGATCGATTTCGAGACCAACGTGCTGTCGGAGGTCTGGCTGGAGGCGCTGGCGGAAAAGCTCGGCATCGACGTCACCGACGTGCACGCAACCGCCCGGAACCGGATGGTCCAGGCCAAGGCCCGGCAGGAGGAGGCCATCCGCAACCCGGCCGACGCTCACCCTTCCGCGTAGTCCGGCGGCCACGGCCACGCGTACCGCCGCCTGCGCCGGACACGCCGGGCAACGGCCCTACGGGGTGGGCCCGTGGGCCAGCCGCCCGGCCCGTACCTCATCGAGCGTGGTCCTGGCCGTGGCCATGATCTCGGGGAGCGCGGCGCGCAGCGCGTCCGCCGAGGGCAGGTACGCCTTGGCATCCGGGATGTCCGCGGCCTCGAGCAGCGCCGCCGTGTCGCTGAGCCGGGTCTCGAGCCACCCCATGGGGTCCTCGGTCAGGCTCCGCGTGAAGACCCGCGCGCCGGGCTCGTTGCCGGTCATGGTGGGGTGGTGATGCATCCGGTCCTTGCTGCCAGGGCCCCGGGCGACCGATTCGAGGAAGTCGGCCCGCCACACCGCCTTATCGGCGACGATCCGCTGCGAGGCGTAGACCGAGCCGCGCCTCGGCCGCTGCTCCAATAGCCGCAACTCCACGCGAATGCCTCGTTCGGGCCCCTCCTGCCCCGGTGCGGGGTCGGGGTCGACGAAGTACAGATCCTCGATGATCACGGCCAGTGAGTCGACGCAGAGCACTCGCAGCACGGCTTTGTCCTTTCCCCGCCCTCTAGTCCGCACGATAGCCGCCTCCTGGGAGGAGGCAAGTGGCCCCCCCTTCAGGAGGCGGGAGGGCGGTCCTTCTTCGGCAGCTTGCTGACCACGGCGTCGTAGGAGGCGTCGACGGCGTCGAGCAACTCCTCGTCGGGGATCGCGCCGCCGATCTGCAAGCTGTTCCAGCCGAAACGTCCGATGTAGGCCATGACCGATGCGTCGTCCGGGTAGCGCAGGAGCCACTCGTCGGCCGCCTCCCGCGTCGGGCCGCACTTGAGGCCGACCGCGAGCGCCGACTCCGACCCCAGGAACGCGAAGATCTTACTGCCGACCTTCACCACGGCATCGCCCTCCCAGGGCTCGTCCTGCCACGCGCCCGGTTTGGCCAGACAGTGACCGAGCAGCTCATCCCACGTCATAGCCGCATCCTTCTCGATATCGCCCCCATGATCCCGGATCCCGGGCCTTTCGTGTCCTGCCGCGGCGGTCGACCTGGCTTCCCGCGCTCGCGCCGACCGCCGCCGCAAGTCCCCTTCGGGCGGGCCGGCGGCGACGCGGGTTGGGCCTTGACGGGCCGTCCCGGCGGTTCTAGGTTCTGCACAACTGATAGGAAACCTTCCTGTTAGTTACTGTTGGGCGCCTTTCGGGGGACGGCGCAGCTCGCTGACCCTCCGAGGAGGCCCGATGGGGCATCGAACGATCGCCATCCGCACGCTGGCCGTGGTCGCGGCCGCTCTCGCCGCGATGACCGCGGTGATCCTCAACCTGCCGGGCGTCGCCCATGCGGCGCCGTCGCGGAACTGGTACGGTGCCGCACCCTACGTCATGCCGCTCGACAACAATCCGCCGGACCTCGGCCAGGTCATGTCGGCCACCGGGCAGAAGACCTTCGAACTGGCGTTCATCCTCGCTTCGGGCGGATGTTCCCCGGCGTGGGACGGGACGGCGCCGGTCTCCTCCGACTCCGCGGTCGCGAACCTCATCGCCTCGATCCGCAGCGCCGGCGGTGACGTGTCGGTGTCGGCGGGCGGCTACGGCGGCACGAAACTCGGGCAGGTCTGCTCGGACCCGCAGTCCACGGCCGCCGCCTACCAGCAGGTGATCAGCAAGTACGCGCTCAAGGCGATCGACTTCGACCTGGAGGAGCCGGAGTACGAGAATTCCACCGCGATCGCCAACGAACTCGGCGCCGCGCAGATCCTCCAGCGCAACAACCCCGGCCTGTACGTATCGGTCACCACGGCCGGGACCAGCGCCGGAACCGGCTGGTTCGGCACTCAGCTCCTCAACAACGCCAAGACCCTCGGCTTCACCCCCGACAACTACTCGATCATGCCCTTCGACGGCGGCTTCAACGGCTCGGCCGCTCAGATCGCCGCGCTGGAGAACTTCCACACGATCCTCATGAACACCTTCGGCTGGAACAGCGCGACCGCCTACGCCCACGAAGGCTTCTCCGGCATGAACGGCCGGTCGGACACCGGCGAGTACTTCTACCAGTCCGACTTCCAGAACGTCCTGAACTACGCCACCGGCCATGGGCTGTCCCGCTTCACCTTCTGGGCGGTCAACCGCGACCGGCAGTGCAGCCCGCCCGACAACAACGGGACGACCTCGGGCACCTGCAGCAGCGTGACGCAGTCCAGCTGGGACTTCACCAAGTTCACCGCCGCCTTCGCCGGAGCGACGCCCCCGAGCACGAGCCCCAGCCCGACTCCCACCGGATCGCCCACGCCGACACCGACACCGACCCCGACGCCCACGCCGACCGGCACGTGCACCGCGCCCGCCTGGAGCTCCACCACCGCCTACAACGGCGGCGCCACGGTGACCTACAACCACCATGCCTGGAAGGCCAAGTGGTGGACCTACAACGACGTCCCCGGCGGCCCGGCGGGCGTCTGGGACGACCAGGGCTCCTGCTGAACCACAGCGGCCCGCCGGCCTGCGAGGACTCCCGTCTCCTGGCAGGCCGGCCCGCCTCATGGCGTGCGCAGCCGGCCGTTCGCAGGGTGGCTCCGGGTGGCTCTGGGTGACTCTGGGTGGCTCGGTGCGACCCGCGACGATTCACGCGGACCCGTCCACGGCCCGGGCGGAGTTGACCGCGCGCCCCGATGTGGGGAAGGTGATCTGATGAGCGGGAACGACGAGGCGCGGGACGGGGTGTCGCTGACCAACCTCGACCAACCGCTGTTCGATGGGGCGGACGCCACCAAGCGGGATCTGGTGGACTACCTGGACGCGGTTCACGACCGGATCATCCCGGTGCTGCGGGACCGGCCGCTTTCGGTGGTCCGGGTGCTCCGCGGCCAGGCGCCGTTCATGCAGAAGAACGTCCCCAAATACACCCCACCCTGGGTGGCGACCGTGCCGCTGTGGGCGGAGACCTCCAAGCGCCAGGTGTCGTACGCCCTGTGCAACGACCGGCGCACGCTGCTGTGGTTCGCCAACCAGCGCGCCGTGGAGTACCACCCGACGCTGATCCGCGCCGATCACCGGGACCGCCCCACCCACCTCGTGCTCGACGTCGACCCGCCGTCCGCCGAGGTGTTCCCGCTGGCCGTCCGCGCCGCCGGGCTGGTGCGCCAGGTGCTGGCCGAGGTCGGCCTGGCGGGCGCGGTCAAGACCAGCGGGGCGAAAGGCGTACACGTCTTCGTACCGATCGAGGCCCACACGACGATCGACGAGATGGCCGCGGCGACCCGCGCGATCGCGGCGCGTGCCGAGCGCCTGGACCCGGCACTCGCCACCACGGCTTTCATCCGAGAGGACCGTGGAGGCAAGGTCTTCCTCGATTCGACCCGAGCCGGCGGGACGACGGTGGTGGCGGCGTACAGCCCGCGCATTCGACCGGGCGTGCCGGTGTCGTTCCCGCTGTCCTGGGAGGAGCTCGATCGTGTCGTGCCCGCCGATTTCACCCTGCACACCGCGGCACGGCTGATCGCCGGCGCAGACCCGTGGGCCGATCAGATGCCCGAGCCGCAGCGATTGGACTCCGACCTGATCGACGAGGGCCGCGCGATCCCGGTCGCCCGGGTCCAGGCGATGCACGAGGGCAAGCGGCGTGCTCGCGCCCGCCGCGCCGAGGAGTGATGGCACGCCGGGCTTGACGGCAGGTCGGCGCCGTGGCCCGGGCAGGCGCGGATGTCAGGCAACATGGGGAGGGTGACTTCCGCGGCAGAGGGTGTTGGCGACGGCACGGCCGGTGCGCCGCCGGACCTGCGGGAGGTGCTCACCACCGCGCCGTTCGGGGCGCTGGCCGAGCTCATCGCAGCCGGTGGCGTGGTGATATTGAGCGGGGCCGGGTTGTCGACGGAGTCCGGTATTCCGGACTACCGGGGGAGGACCGGGCGGGCCCGGCGGGCCGAGCCGATGACGTACCAGGCGTTCGCCGGCAGCGCCGCGGCTCGCCGGAGATACTGGGCGCGCAGCCACCTTGGCTGGCGGCACATCGCCGCCGCCGTCCCGAACGCGGGTCATCACGCGGTCACCGAACTCGAGCGCCGCGGGCTGGTCGCAGGGACCATCACACAGAACGTCGACGGCCTGCATCAGGCGGCCGGCGCACAGCGAGTGATCGAGCTGCACGGCAGCCTCGGCCGCGTGGCCTGTCTCGAGTGCGGCCGACGCACCTCCCGTGAGGCGCTCGACCAGCGGCTGCGTGCGGTGAATCCCGGCTGGGCCGGGCGGGTGACCCGGATTAACCCGGACGGTGACGCCGTCCTGCCTGACGACCAGGCGGACAACTTCCACCTCGTGGATTGCGAGGGCTGTGGGGGCCTGCTCAAGCCCGACGTGGTGTTCTTCGGTGAGAACGTGCCGCGGCCACGCGTCGAGGAGTGCTACGCGCTGGCCGGTCGCGCCGGCGCGCTGGTCGTTCTCGGATCCTCACTGAGCGTGATGTCCGGCTACCGGTTCGTACGACACGCAGCGAAGCTCGCGATACCCATCGCGATCATCAACCACGGGCCGACACGCGGCGACCCCCACGCCCTGCTGACGCTCGACGCCCCGCTCGGTCCCACGCTCTCCGCGCTCCTCGCACGGCTCGATGATGAATCCTCCCGCACGTCCCCCGTATCCACCGAGGACGCGCCCGCTCATGTCCGCTGACTGACAGTCCCGCAGCGCTCGCCCCGGGCCGTGCAGCCGCCGAGATCCTCGATCTTCCTCATCATCTGAAAGGACCGCGGGCGCGGGCCACCGTCCCAGGGGCCGGAGATGATCGGCGGAAGAGGCTCCGTAGGTCCCGGCACGCGGCACGAGAGCGCGTCTGCTGAGCCTTGGTGTCCGGGAGGTCTCGCGGACATGGTGCGAGTCATGCGAACATATGTTCGTGTCGAGTGAGGCCACGATCCTGCATGCCGACCTGGACGCGTTCTACGCGTCGGTCGAGCAGCGCGACGATCCTCGCCTGCGCACCAGGCCCGTGATCGTCGGGTCGGGGGTGGTGCTCGCGGCCAGCTACGAGGCGAAGGCGTACGGTGTCCGTACCGCGATGAGCGGTGGCCAGGCACGGCGGCTGTGCCCGCAGGCGATCGTGGTCGAACCCCGGATGTCGGCCTACACCAACGCGAGCAGGGCCGTGTTCGCGGTGTTCGAGCACACGACACCGCTGGTGGAGGGGCTGTCGATCGACGAGGCGTTCCTCGACGTGGGCGGGCTGCTCAAGATCTCCGGGCGGCCCGCGGACATCGCCGTACGGCTGCGGCGCGAGATCCTCCAGGAGGTCGGGCTGCCCATCACGGTCGGAGTGGCGCGGACCAAGTTCCTCGCCAAGGTGGCCAGCGGCGTCGCCAAGCCCGACGGGCTCCTGGTCGTCCCGCCGGACGGCGAGCTGGACTTCCTGCACCCGCTCCCGGTCGGCCGGCTCTGGGGCGTCGGACCGATCACCGCCGACAAGCTCAACAACCGGGGGATCACGACGGTCGGGGAGGTGGCCCGGCTGCCCGAGAGCGTGCTGGTCTCCATCCTCGGCCGGGCGTCAGGCCGGCACCTGCACGCGCTGGCCCACAACCGCGACCCGCGCCCAGTGAGGATCGGGGTCCGGCGGCGCTCGATGGGGGCCCAGCGAGCGCTGGGCCGCCGTGACAGGTCACCCGAGGACCTCGACGCCATCGTGATCGCACTGGTCGACCGTCTCGCCCGCAGGCTGCGAACGGCCCGGCGGGTCTGCCGTACCGTCACGCTGCGGCTGCGATTCGACGACTTCTCACGAGCGACCCGGTCGCACACGCTGCCCCAGGCCACCGCCGAGACGCCGACAATCCTCCACGCGCTCAGAAGACTGCTGGCCACGTCCATGCCGATGATCGAAAGTCAGGGCATCACGCTCGTCGGGGTCGCCCTCGGCAACCTGCACGACGACAGCGCCGTCCAGCTCACGCTGCCGTTCGGGCAGGCCACGGACGGCGCACTCGACACCGCCCTCGACGGCGTACGCGACCGGTTCGGATCGACCGCCATCACCCGCGCCGTGCTTCTCGGCCGCGATCAGGGCGTCTCGGTGCCGCTCCTGCCCGACTGATCCGCCCCGACTGATCCGTACGACGTCCAGGCCGATCCCCGCCGGGGACTGTCCAGTCCGCTCGCCACGCTAGTTTGGAAAGATGGAGGAGAACCGGGCACGACGGGTCGTCGACGCGCTGCGTGATCGCGGCATCAACGCTCATCTACTGAGGGCCGGCGTGGGCCAGTTCGGGGTGCGCGTGCCGCTGCCCGGCGGGCGTGAGGCG
Source organism: Streptosporangiaceae bacterium (assembly GCA_025964695.1). Classification (GTDB taxonomy): domain Bacteria; phylum Actinomycetota; class Actinomycetes; order Streptosporangiales; family Streptosporangiaceae; genus Actinomadura_E. The sequence goes on from JAOPYK010000170.1 coordinate 54,401, forward strand.
GAATGGGACACCGACGGCACCGCCGGCCTCGAGGCCCAAGTGATGCGCGACGGGATGCTCGTCGGTTTCGTGCCGGTGATCGAGGGATCCGAAGACTTCGACGAGCAGCAGGTCATCGACGCCATCGCGCGGACCGACTACGACCAGCCGGTGGCCCGGCAACGTCCGGCCGCGCCGCCGCCCGCCCAGCCGCTGCCTCGAGAAGGTGGCGTCTTCCGCCGCTTCCTTGACGGCTTCCGATATCGGTAGCAGCGACCCGCCCCCGTCAAGATGACCTTCCCGTTCTGAGGCGCCGTCCTGACAAGCCTCCGTGCGCGCAGCCAGGTACGCCTGCGCCCGCGACGTCATCGCTGTGCCCACTCATCGCAGCATGTGCGGGCGTTCCGATCAGTCCTGGCGCTCCTGGCGGTCTCCTCGCTCAGCCGGTCGCCCGAACAGCTTCTCGATACTACGGCGCTCGCGTTTGGTGGGGCGACCCGTGCCACGATCACGTACGGCCACCGCCCCGACCTCCTCGCGCGGAGGAGGCGGAGGGCTCTTGTCGATATAGCACTCGGCGGCCACGGGTGCGCTGACACGCTTGGTGATGATCCGGGAGACGACCACGATGCGGTCGCGTCCTTCGTGGCGAACCCGAACCTCGTCACCGACCCGGAGCGCGTGCGCGGGCTTGACCCGCAGCCCATTGACCCTGACGTGCCCGCCCCGGCACGCGTCGGACGCGATCGAACGGGTCCTGGTCAGCCGGACCGACCAGATCCAGCTGTCCACCCGAGCGCTCACCTGCTCACCCGCCATCCCGTCACTTTAATGCGGTGCGCGCGTGCGGTCGTCCAGTCGGTCACTCGCCTTACCGTCCAACGGTCAGCGACCGCGTCACGGCCGCGTCCGACGAGGCACACCACACGTCGCCGGGCGACCTGGACCTGGCAAACGGCCGGCCGCCTGACGTCCGAGGACGTACTCAGGCTGTTGTCCTGATCCGCGGGACCTACATCGGCTCGATCGGGCCGGCGGCACTCGCGACAGACGCCGTTGAGCCCGCCCGGGTGACCGCGCCCAGACGCATGAATGCCGCACCGTATGGCGTGTTCAACGGGCTCATGCCGGAAGTTCATCTCGCGGCCGATCTTCGGGGAGGCGGGGAGCCGTAGCGTCGAACGCCTCGGCTCTCGGTCATGACTCGCGAAAGGCTCGGCCCATGTCCTCACGAAGGCGGACGTTGTCACGGCTCCGTACCCTGATGGCGATGGCCTTGGCGGTGACGGTGGCCGGCTGGATCGGGGGTTTCGCGCAGGTCGCCGGGGCAGGGGCCGCCGCGCCGGCGCACTACGACCACGTCTTCGTGGTCGTCATGGAGAACCACGGCTACTCCGACGTGATCGGCAATTCGGCCGCCCCCAACCTCAACGCCCTGGCCGAGCAGTACGGGAGCGCCACCGACTACTACGCGATCACGCATCCCAGCGAACCGAACTACGTGGCGATGCTCGGCGGTAGCCCTTTCGGCGTCGCCAACGACAACCCCTACTATCTCAACCAGGTACCTAAGGCGAGTCTGATCAGCCAGCTCGACCACGCGGGCGTCAGTTGGAAGGCGTACCTGCAGGGTGTGCCACACCCGGGATACCAGGGCATCTGCTACCCCGCCGCATGCAACGGCGCGCCGGACAAGGACCCGTTGTACGTCTCCAAGCACAACGGGATCCTCAACTACAGCAGCTCCCTGAACGCGGGGGACTGGTCGCGGCAGGTGCCGATCGAACAGCTCGGCAATGATCTGCGCAGCGGCGACGTGCCTGCCTTCAACTATGTGATCCCTGACGAATGCCACGACCAGCACGGTGATCCGCCGTACTGCCTGGACTCGGGCAGCGCCGGCGGCACCGACCCGCAGGACCAGCATCTCGTGGCGACGGGCGACCAGTACCTCGGCCGGCTCGTCAGCACCATCACCGGCGCGGGCTTCTGGGCCAAGGGCAACAACGCCATCGACATCGTCTACGACGAGGGCAGCAACAACGACAATGGCGGCGGCCAGGTCGCCAACGTCGTGGTCACCAGCCACGGGGTGCGAGGGCTGCACGATCCGACCTTCTACAACCACTACTCGCTGTTGCAGACTCTGCAGCGCAACTTCGGTCTCGGCTGCCTCGCCAACTCCTGCGACACCGCGACGGTGACGTCGATGAACCCGCTGTTCGCGGTCACCGGCAGCAAGGCGACCGCGTTCAAGGAGTTGCCGGTTCCCTCCATCGGGACGCCGACGCCGGCCCCCGCCGAGCCGGTCTCGTACGTTACCGACAGGCCGGCGAGCGCAGGTTGGGCCGTGCAGGCCGCACCGAAGCTCGGTACGGGTGACAACACCTACGGAGCGGTCGCGGCCGTCTCGGCCAAGGACGTCTGGGCGGTCGGCAACTTCCTGCCTGACACGGCGACCAGCAACAAGGACGCCACGTTGACCCTCGCCGCGCACTTCGACGGAACGAGGTGGACGCACACGCCGACCCCGACCACGGGGCCGAACTACAACACCCTGTTCGGCGTCGCGGCCGTACCGGGCAAGGCGTGGGCGGTCGGCGTCGGCCTGGACCAGGGGTACCACTCTCACAGCGTGATCGAGGCGTGGGACGGCAGAGCCTGGCACCTGGTCACGGGGCCCACGCTCGACACCACTCGCGACGTCCTCTACTCGGCGACCGCGATCTCGGCGGACGACGTCTGGGCCGTGGGCGAGCAGCAGAGCCGGTCGGGCCGGTTCGGCACCCTGATCGAGCACTGGGACGGCAAGCGCTGGGCCGTCGTCCCGAGCCCCGACCCCGGCGTCGCCGGCGACCACCTCTACGCTGTCGCCGCCTCGGGCGCCCACGACGTCTGGGCGGTCGGCCAACGCAACGATCACAGCGCCGACAGGCCCCTGGCCGAGCACTGGGACGGTAAGCGCTGGAGCGTCGTGGACGTACCGTCTGCGGGTGCCGGCGGCGTGCTGCAGGGTGTCGCGGTCCGCGGCGGGCAGGTCTGGGCGGTCGGCCAGACCGACGACGCCGCACACCAGGGCCGCCCGTTGAGCACGCACCTCAGCCACGGCCGCTGGACGACGACCGTCAACACGCAACTCGGCGCGGCGTTCAGCAACCTCAACGGCGTTGTCATCGTCGGCGACACCGCCTGGGCCGCCGGCACGTACTACGACACGGCGAGCGGCCACCAGCTCACCTTGGTCGCCCGCAACGACGGCGCCGGCTGGAGGACCGTCAAGGCGCCCAACCCCGGCACCGGAGACAAGGTGCTCGGCGGCATCTCAGCGGCCGGCGACGCGATCTGGGCGGTCGGTTACGACAAGACCGACGCCGGGCGCAGCCCGCTGATCGAGTCGCACCCCGGCGGTTGACGGACCGGAGCACTCGTCAGCCTCGTCGGTCAACGCCGGTCGGTCGCGATCACTGTGCAAGATCGCCGACCGGCCGGCGCGCGGACCGTGGCAAGTGAGTGGTCCAGATGGCCGCGTGGTCGGCCATGTAATCGGTTTGTCCTCGCGGGAAGGCGCCGCTGGCGTGCGCGCTGTGCGGATCCGAGGATATGTGGAGGCTGATTGGTCTCAGGTGTGGCCGATCGTGCGAGAGGTCGTGCGGGCGGAGGAGACATTTCCGGCGCGGGGATACGCAGGAATGCAGTTCAACGCAGTGGTCGAGTCGAATCACTCGGCCTTGGAACTCTACAAGCGACACGGCTTCAGCGTGGTCGGAACGGTTCCCGGCGCCCTCGCGCATCCGACCCTGGGTCGCGTGGGCCTCCAGGTGATGTACCGCGTCTTCTGAGCATGTAGCCCGGGATCGGCGATGGCCACGACGGCCCAGTCGATGATGCCCGTTACGGCGTTCGACTCGACGTCTACCAGTATGTGCTCACTGCCCAGGTCATTGTGGCAGAGCGCCAGGGCTTGGGATTTCGCCGGCGGTGCGCGGCCGAGGAAGTCCTCGAGGAGCCTCCGGTCTGGCGCGGGCAGCCATTCCGCCACCGGCTGGAAGGTCCGTTCGGCGTCCTGCCGCCGGGGAACCGGCAACGTGGACACCCCGGCCACCCCGGCGAGCAGGTCCGCCTCGCGCCGGACAACTTCACTGCGGTGGGCGGGGTCATCCGCCTTGCTCCGCCGGATGATCAGCTCATCGTTGACCTCGTAGACGAGGTTGTTCCCAGCCCTCACCCAGCCTCACCACGGAGTGGACCTCGCAAGCCGGCAGGTGGCGGGTGAGCAACGCGAGGATCTCGTCGGTCACACCAGCACCCTGGTGGCGCCTGGAGCCGGCCTCGCCACTGTCAGGTGAGCTTCGGCTGGGCTTCGACGTCGCCGCTCAGACGCGTGCCACCTTCCCCGGTCCGCATGGCCTTACCCGGACCAGCGCGTCGTCAGAGCTTCATGAGCTTTGCGTACGGCGCCGTGATGCGTTGCTGGTGCGTGCCGAAATCGATGAGCACGGCGATGTCGTCCTCGACACCGATGACCAGGCCGAGGCCGTACTTGTCGTGGGTCACCCGGTCTTGCAGCGAGAACTGCTCGATAGGCGGGGTGGCCGCCGGGGCGTTGAAGGGACTTGTGGACAGGTGTCGCCGGGTCGCGGCTCGGGAGCTGTTCATTGTCACCCCAGTATGCGCCTACCTGGCCGATCACGGCGAGTTCCTCCCGGGAATCCGCGAAGTTGGGCGCCGGGCAGCCCAGATTGTGATCCGGCGCCGCCCGCCCGAAGGGGCCCGGGAGTGTGGACGGACGGATCCGCTTTGCGCATGCGGCGCCGGGGCGTCGTTCGCAGCGGCCCGCCGCCCACAGCCCCACCCGCCGGGGTCGGCCCGAACCCGGCACGCGGCCCCAAGCACAGCACGCTTATCTGGATCCATGTCGGAAATGTGTTGTCGAGTGCATCCGGAAGCGCGCGGGGTGGATGTGCTCGCACAAGGGGCGGAGTCAATTTGATCAACCTATTAACACTTGTTGGGATGTCTATTGATGGTGGACAAGGATTCATATCTGAAATTACTGATAACTTCCTACGGTGCACCGGATCGGGCGGTGAGATCACCGGATTTCGCCAAGCGTCGATGTGTTCGCAGGGTCTGCGATCGACTGGTGGCTCGCTCGGTGAGGCGTTGTTACCCTGCGCGGTCGTAGGTGGCCGTACGAATCTGGAAGATGTCAGTCAATAGGCAGAATCTGCTACAGACGAAAGAGCCGACAAATGCCAGCTAATATTATTCAGGCCTTCCGTAGATCGGCTGGATATTCGCTTCTCGCGGTAGGTCTCGCGATGGGTCTTGCGCTCGTTTCCTGCATGACCGTCTACGCTGTCACACAGTCCAAAGCACGTGCGGCACAGCCCCCGGTAGCCCTCGGAAATGCCGCCAGCTTCGCGGTCCTGGCGTACTCCGGCGTTACCAACAGCGGGCCCACCGTCATCAACGGGAACTTGGGGGTGAGCCCGGGCAGCTCGGTGACCGGATTCGGTCTCGGCGGCGGCACAGTGAACGGGGGAATCTTCACAGGTGCTACCAGCCTCGCCGGACAAGCCCAAACCGACCTAACCGCCGCGTACAACGATGCGGCTGGGCGGGTTCCTGTCGCCACCGTGGCCACGGAGCTCGGCGGAACCACCAAGGGGCCGGGGGTCTATGACTCCGCCGCCGGCACCTTCCAGATCACCGGCCCGCTGATCCTCGACGCGCAGGGAGATCCGAACGCGGTCTTCATCTTCAAGATGGCCTCGACCCTCAACACCGCGGCCGCCAGCTCGGTGCTCCTCGCCGGGGGCGCACAGGCGTGCAACGTCTTCTGGCAGGTCGGCAGCTCGGCGTCTCTGGGAACGACCACCAGCTTCCAGGGAAACATCCTCGCCTATGCGTCGATCACGGTGAACACGGGCGCGACGATCGTCGGCCGGGCGTTGGCAAGGACCGCTAACGTCACTCTCCTGTCCAACCTCATCACCGCGCCCACCTGCCAGGCCTTCCCTCCATCGAGTCCTCCATCGAGTCCTCCATCGAGTCCTCCGGCGACGGTGACTCGCACGGTGACGGTGCGGCCAACGGTGAAGGTGACGCGCACGGTGTGTTCCTCAACGGCAGGTAACGGCCATTCGAACTCTCTCACGCACGAAGACATCGACATCGACTCGAACGGCCACGCCTACCATCACCACCATCACAGCTGAACTGAGCGGGCATCCGCTCCCAGGCCAGTCTCCGTAGATCCTTCGTTGACCGGCTGGAAGCGTCTCGCCCATGAAAGAAGGTCCGTCCGGGTCGCCCGGGCGGACCTTCCGCGCTTCCCGGCAGCTGCCCAGACCCCTGCGTCCCATCTCCGCTGTCCCTCCGGGTAGCCCGCGAAGTGCGCGCCGCAGACAACGTCCAGGTCCTGCCGCCTTTGCCCAGGTCCGCCAGATGAGCTTGCATCGCGGGACACCTCCACCTGCTCTCGATGACCTACCCGATGCCGCCGACCTGATACGCCGATGGCGGGGTCACCTGGAACCGCTGCCCGTAGTGATACGTGATCGTGGTGGATGTCGGGGTGTTGGTCCCCTGCAGGGTGTACGCGCTCTGCGCGGCAGGTGCCGGCCGTCCACCCACAGATCGAAGGAGATCGTGCTGGACGTATCGGACTGGTACAGCTTCTGGAGCTGAGATCCCGGCACACCTCAGTACGACGACGCCCCGAGCCCGCGGCTCGCCGCGGCGACCCGACCGGGGCTTCATACCGCGCCTCGTGCCGCGATGATCTTGTGTGGGCCGCCGGGAGGGCGTACGTTGCGAAAACTACGCAAGAGTCACAGCAAGCGACGCAAGAAGCTGAGTGAAGACCGCAGTTAGACGGCAAGGGTACGAAAATATCTGTCAGACACCTTGTGGAACGGGGTGCGGGGGTCCTAATGTCACCTCACCCTCATGGCGTCCGCGTCCGCTCGGCCTCGAGCGTCTTCAGGTCCCCCCGAGAGAAACGAGCATCCGATGTCACGGAGCATCACAGGAGCTGTATCGAGGTGGTCCAGCAGGCCACGGCGAAGGGCCGCGGTGGCGGTCGCGGCGGTGACCGCGGCCACCGTCGGTCTCAGCGTCGCGCTCGGCGGCACGGCCCTTGCCGACACGGGCGCGGACGGCGCCTCGGCCCCCGTCGTGACTCGCGCCGCCCTTGACCCGTCGCTCGTTGCGGGCCGAGGCGCCGGCGTCGACTTCGCCGAGCAGCAGGCGGAGAACGTCCCGACGAATGGCACGATCATCGGCCCGGACCGTACCGCGTACACGCTGCCGGCGGAGGCGTCCGGCCGTAAGGCGGTCAAACTGACGCCGGGACAGTACGTCGAGTTCACGCTGCCGAGCGCGGCCAACGCGATCAATGTGCGATACAGCATCCCGGACGCGCCCAACGGCGGCGGCATTACCTCGCCACTCAACGTCACGGTGAACGGCAAGAACCCGACCGCCATGACCCTTACGTCGCAGTACGCGTGGCTGTACAACCAGTATCCGTTCTCCAACGACCCGAATGCCGGCTTGCTGCACCCCGACTGGTGGATCACCGAGTGCTCCTGCGTGCCCAACGCCACGACGCCGGCCCCGACGATCACGAAGCCGTTCCGCCCGAACCACTTCTATGACGAACAGCGCCTGTTGCTCGGCCGGAAGTACCGCGCGGGTGACAAGGTGCGGCTGACGGTTCCCGCCGGGAGCAGCGCCGCATGGACGGTCATCGACCTGCTCGACTCGCAGCTCGTCGGCTTGCCGCATGTCGAGTCCGCCGCGGCGAACGTGCTGGCCTTCGGCGCCGACCCATCCGGCCGGCGCGACTCCGCCGACGCGTTCGACAAGGCGATCGCCTTCGCGAAGCGTAAGAACCTCAAGGTCTACATCCCGCGGGGCACGTACCAGGTGAACCGCCACATCATCGTCGACAACGTGACGATCGTGGGCGCCGGCAGCTGGTATACGATCATCAAGGGTCACGAGGTGGCTCTCAGCACCCCGGCCCCCGACCACTCGGTGCACACCGGCGTCGGTTTCTACGGCAAGTACACATCGGCCGGTGGCAGCACCAACGTCCACCTGTCCGGCTTCGCGATCGAGGGTGACGTCCGCGAGCGCATCGACGACGACCAGGTGAACGGCGTCGGCGGGGCGCTGAGCAACTCGACCATAGACGGCCTCTACATCCAGCACACCAAGGTGGGCTTGTGGTTCGACGGGCCGATGTCAAAGCTGCGGATCACGAATAACGTCATCGTCGACCAGATCGCCGACGGCCTCAACTTCCACACCGGTGTCACGGACTCGGTCGTGTCCAACAACTTCATCCGCAACACCGGTGATGACGGCCTCGCCATGTGGTCCGAGAAGACCGCCGACGCCAACAACACGTTCGACCACAACACGGTGCAGACGCCGGTGCTCGCGAACGGCATCGCGATCTACGGCGGCACCGACAACACGGTCTCGAACAACCTCATCGCCGACCCGATCCGGGAGGGCAGCGCCATCCATGTCGGGTCTCGCTTCGGCGCCCAGGCGTTCACCGGGCACCTGTGGATCACCGACAACACCACGGTCCGCGCCGGGACGTACGAGCTGAACTGGAAGATCGGCCTGGGAGCCGTCTGGTTCTACGCTCTCGAGAAGAACATCGACGCGGACATCCAGGTGACCGGGGACAACTTCCTCGACAACACCTACAACGCCATCATGCTGGTGGCCGACTTTCCGGTGAAGGACCTGTACTCGATCACGAACGTCCACTTCAAGGACATCAAGGTCGACGGCACGGGCACCTCGGTGGTCAGCGCTCGCGTGGCCGGATCGGCGTCCTTCAAGAACGTGGATGCTCGCAACGTCGGCGCGGTCGGCGTCAACAACTGCGGGTCGTTCCACTTCACGTCCGCCGGGTCGGAGTTCTCGCTGACGGACCTGGGCGACAACGACGGGGGCGGCACCACCGGGCCTTGGTTCGCCCCGTGGGAGCTGCCGAACACCATCACCTGCGACGACCGTCCGCCGGTCGTCGCGCCGCCGGCGCCGTCCCCGTGGTGATACTCCGCTGGGGCGCGTTCTAGACATCGCTGATCCGCCTGGCCGGCCGTCCGGGGAAGTCCCGGGCGGCCGGCCGCCACCGCGCTTCGGAGCCCGCTCATCCGGGCGGCCGGCTCATCTGATCTTCAGCGAGGCGATCATCACCGGGCCCACGTGGCGCCGGTGACCTCAGGCCGGTACGCGGCCTCTCCCGGAAGGACCCTCGTCCGCCGTTGCCCGCGGGCCGGTCAGCGGTAGTCCTCCACCCGGGCGTCCTTCTTGTCACCGAAATAGGCGTCGGCGAAGAAGCGGCTGGCCTCGGGCCGTGAGCCGTCGAGGTCGGTGAAGCCGTACTCCTTGGACAGCCGTCCCGACGACAGGGACTGGCCCGCCCAGCGCCCCACTTCCGGGTCGCCGGCGAGTGCGGCCACCGCGCGTCCCACGTAGTGCGGAGTCTCGGAGATCGCGAACCACTTGTCCTTCACGATGGCCTCCCGCCACCTGTCCTCGGTGACGCCGAAGTGCTCCAGCATCTCCTCCGACCGCAGGAAGCCGGGCGTGAGCGAGACCGAGGTCACCCCGTGGGGGCCGAGTTCGTCGGCGAGCATCTTGCCCAGCCGGGTGATGGCCACCTTGACCAGGTCGTAGAACATCGAGCCGCGGTAGTGCTCATTGAACATGTCGTCGCCGTCGGTCAGCTCGATGACCAGGCCCCTGCCCCGCCGTACCAGCAGCGGGAGCACGGTGTGCAGCGTGATCAGGTGGGTCTCCAGGCCGTTGCGCACCATGCTCAGGCCCTTGTCCAGGTCATGCTCCCAGATCGGCTTCCACTCGATCCACCGCTCGCCGCCCCAGGTGTCGTCGACGAGCACGTCCAGCCCGCCGTCCTGCTCCTGCTCGATGCGCCGCACCAGCTCCGCCACGTCGGAGGGGACCATGTGGTCGCAGCGCACGGGGATGCCATGCCCGCCGGCCTTCGTGACCAGCTCGGCGGTGTCCTCGATGGTCTCCGGCCGGTCGAGGGGACTGCGTGACCCGCGGGTCGAGCGGCCCGTCACGTAGACGGTCGCGCCCGCCGTACCGAGCTCGACGGCGATGGCCCGGCCGGCGCCGCGGGTGCCACCGGTGACCAGGGCGATTCTGTCGTGCAGTGGAAGGCTCATCTCTACTCCAGCCTGTCGGTGGTGTGTCAGGAACCCGGAGCGCGGCGCCAGGACGCGAGCACCCCGTCGACGTCGGCGCCCACCCGGGCGCGCAGACCGCCCCTGGGCAGCACGGACCAGCGGATGGCGCTGCCGTCGGCGAGCGCGGCGAGGATGCGCGCCGCATGCGGAACCGGCGGTGCGCCCGGCAGCGCGCCGGCCTCCACCGCGCGCCCCACCAGGACCGCCACCTCGGCCTCGATCGCCGCGTAGAGCTCCGCCAGCAGGCCGCGCAGCTCGCCGTCGGCGAAGTCCACGGCCAGCTGGGCCAGGTTGTTCGCGGCGCTCGCCGGGTCGTCGAGCGGAGCGTACGGCTCGATCACCCCGTGGCGCAGTGCCTCCACCGGATCGTCGACACCGTGGACGGCGGCGCGGATGGTCCGGGGAAGCGCCTCGATGGTGATCCGCGACAACGCGGCGAGCAGGCCGTGCTTGGACCCGAACCGCTGCACCAGCGTGCCCGCCACCACTCCCGCCTGGGCGGCGATGTCGGCGAGGGTGAACGCGGGACCCAGCCGCGCGATCACATCTCCGGCTGCGGCGAGCAGCTGCTCGTCACTGACCTTCCGGGGGCGCGCCATGGGAGTTATTAAACCATGGTTCATTAACTCTGGCGATGGTCCCCGGTGGTCCGGCGACGGCGGATGGCTGGGTCAGATCGCGATGTCACGCTGGGCGATGACCTTGGCGATACGGACCCGGACGAGGTACTCGCCGGGGACGCCGTTGCGGGCGCCGAACTCCTCGGCCCTGTCCTGGCCCATGTAGCGGGCCCCCAGGGCGGTGGCCCATCTCCTGAGCTCGTCCAGATCCTCCGACAGTGACGCCACGCCGTGGATCACCACGAAGGAGTACGGCGGTTCCTGCTCGTCGACGCAGAGGCAGACCCGCGGGTCGCGTTCGAGGATCCTGCCCTTGAGGCTCGTCTTGCCGGTGGTGAAGACCAGGTCGTCTCCGTCCAGCAGGAACCAGATCGGCGTCACGTGCGGGGCGCCGTCCGCACGGGTCAGCCCGACCTTCCCGGTCCGGGTGCCGGCCAGCACGAACTCCCGCCACTCGGCGTCCGTCATCGTTCTCACCCGGCCAGTCTGCCCGCTCGCCGATCATGTAACCGGAATCGCTACGGTGGGTGACGTGGACATCCAGACGGCGCACGGGCCGGCGGAGGTGACGCTGGACGAACCGGCGGACCCGGGCTTCCTTCTGGTGCTGACGCACGGCTCCAACGGCGGCGTCCAGGCCGCGGACCTGCTGGCGGTACGGGAGGCGGCGCTGGCCCTCGGCGGTGCGGTGGCCCGGGTGATGCAGCCCTTCCGGGTGGCGGGCAGACGATTCCCGGGGAACGCGGCGCAGCAGGACGAGGCCTGGCTCGAGGTGGTCGGCGCGCTCCGGGAGAGGTTCGGTGACCTCGCGCTGATCCAGGGCGGCCGGAGCAACGGCGCCCGGGTGGCCTGCCGTACCGCCCGACGGGCCGGGGCGAGGGGCGTGCTGGCGCTGGCGTTCCCGCTGCACCCGCCGGGGAGGCCGGAGCGGTCCCGGGCGGACGAACTGCGCGGAGCCCGGGGAGACGGAGACGAGTCGTGGGCGGGTACGGAGGTGCTCGTGGTGAACGGGGACCGTGACCCGTTCGGCATTCCTGATGCGGCGGACGCCACCCGGGTGGAGGTGCTGCCGGGGGAGCGTCACGATCTGTCGAAGAACCCGGCCGCCGTCGGCGCGGTGGTCGGACCATGGCTACGGCGCTGGGCGAGGCCGCCCGGCGGGCGCCCGATGCACTGACCGGCCGGGCCCGGGCCGCTGAAGCGGGCCTGCGGCGGGTGCGTCAAGGCAGGCGGCTCAGCCCCCGAAGATGATCATCTGATGTGATCGGTCCGCCACGGCTCCCGTGGAGAACCGATCAGGCCGCCGACGGAGCCGGAAGGTCCGTGGGTCGGTGCGGTGCGATGATCCCCCCATTGGGCAGCAGCTCGCCTGTGTCGTCGAACAGAACGACGCCGTTGCACAGAAGGCTCCATCCCTGCTCAGGGTGGCAGGCGATCGTGCGTGCGGCCTCGCGGTCGTGCGTGTCGGACGAGGGACAGGTCGGCTGGTGCGGGCACATCTGTGTGCCTCCGGTCTCAACTACTCGTGGATGTGCTGTCGGTCTGTCATCTAGGACGTTCACCAGTGTCCTGGGGTTCGCCCCGGTGCGGAATAGTCCGTTGGGGCGATGTTGGTTCTGACACGATCGCACCCCCGTCCTGTGACCCCGCTCACTGCTGGTTGTGCCCAGCCTCCCCCTGATCAATAACCTTGCGGAAACGACACGCCGTCCTTCCGGGAACGAATCCGCGTCCTTTCCTCGGATTCCCTCGGATTCGCCCGGATTCCAGCGGATGCCGGCCGGGACATCGGAGCACGCGGGCGGGCGTGACCGCTCAGCGAGCGGTGGCCAGCCCGGCGAGGACCAGGCCGAGCCCGGCGGTGAAGCGGGCGGACCAGTCGACGGTGTCCTCCGGGCCGGCCGCCTGCCGGGCGGCCAGGCCCCGCACCTCCAGCGCCGTGTGGCCGATGACGAAGCTCAGCAGGGTGTGCGCCCCGGTGGCCGCGGCGGCCTCGGGGTGACCTCCCTGCCGGAGCACCTCCTGCAGGGACGCGGCCGTCATGGACAGCGCCACCGCGTTGCGCCGGGTCACCAGTAGTGGCAGCACGCCCGCGTGGCCGAGCAGCCGATCGCGGTAGCCGTCCGCCCAGGCGGCCAGCCGCTGCCGCCAGTCCCCGCCCGCGCCGCCCACCGGTGCGGGATGCACGGCGACATGCTCGACGAGCCCGTCGAGAAGCGCTTCCTTGCCCCGGGGGAGATGGTGGTAGATCGCCATCGCCTCCACCTCGAGGGAGTCGCCGAGCCGGCGCATGGTGAGCCGGCTCAGGCCCTGGCCGTCGACGATGCGCAGGGCGGCGTCGATGATCCGATCGCGGGTGAGCGGTTCCCGGGGATGTGACATGAGCAGACCTTACTGCGTAAAGGCCGCGACCGGCGTCATGACACACCGGCACCCGGCGTACGCTTGCCCCTCGGGGGCCGCGACCAGCCCCTTTCGCTCGCTGAGAGGAAGGACCTCGCCATGCTGGGCCGCCGGGTGAACAAAGACGTCCAAGAGCGCTACAGCGCCGACCAGGAGCTGGCCGCCACCTACCGCGACAAGCTGACGGCCGCCACCGGGGTGGAACAGGAGCTTCGGCGGGCACAGGCCGACGGCCGTCCGGCACCGGAGCTGCGTGAGCTCTCCATCGCCCTGGACCAGGCCTTCGCCGAGGCCATCCTCGCGGCCGAGGCCTCCCAGCGGGCCGCCATGGGCGCGAAGGCGTACGCCTCGGACGATCCGAAGACGGTGCGGCCGGCCGAGATCGCTCAGCGGAAGGCCGCCGCGCGGTGGAGTGTGCGGCCCTGGACCGACGAGGTGGACCGGCTGCGGACCGCCCGGGAGGCGCACAAGCTCAGCTTCCGCCCGGTAGCCCGCACCTGACCTGCGCCCCGTTCCACGGATGCGGGCATCACGGCGCCCGCGAGCAGCGTCGTACGGCGCCCGGGCGTGGCCAAGGCCGGCCCTTCGCGGCGACGCGCGCGGCGGTTCCGGGCGGTTTTCCCGCCGGTCGCGGAAAGACCTGGACGAGCCTGCGGGACACAGCACTCCCGAGTGGCACCCGCCGCGGAACTTTGAGAATCTACCCACTCACGTACGCGCTGCGGCGGCATCGCCCGGCGTCCGCGATCGGGGTGCGGTGACCGTCGTAGCCGGTGCTGGCGAGGCCGGGATGGGGCTCCGGCGCGGGGATCTGAGCCGAGTAAGGGCCGGGGCGACCCGGCAGGGGCATGGCATGGTGGCCGTGGCCTGATCGTGGGGGGAGACACTTGGAGCGCACGCCACCGGACCGTCATCGGGTCCTGGAGTCCTACCGGGACGGGGTCGCGGTCATCCGCGGGCTCGCCGCGGAGTGCTCCGACTGGAGCGTGCTCACCCCGTGCCCCGACTGGCAGGCCCTGGACCTCGCCGGTCACCTGCGCTGTGTGGCGGAGAACTACCTGGAGTATCTCCAGGACGCCCCCGACAGCCGGCTGTCCAAACTGTTCGCCCAGGACGCGGCGTCGGCGGTGCTGATCCGGCAGCAGGCCAGGCAGAACGCGGCCGAGCTGGCGGTGCTGCCGGCCGAGACCGGCCCGGAGCGGATCATGTCGTTCACGGTCTCCGCGGGCGCCTACGCCGATCTCGTCCCGGACGCCTGGGACCGGACGCACCTCATCTACCGGGGCACCAAGTACACCGTCGGCGACCATGCGGGTGCCGCGTGCGTCGAATGGCATCTGCACGCCTGGGACCTGGCCCGCGCGCTCGGCAAGGACTACCGGCCGCGCGACACCGAACTGCTGGTGGCGGCCTGGACCTGGGGCGTGCCGCATCTGCCGCTGGGTTCCGGCGACCCCTGGCAGAGCGTCCTGTCCTCCTCGGGGCGCTCGCCGGACTGGCCCGCCGTCAGCAGGCGGCGCCGCGGCCGTCATCATTGAGCACGCACGGGCCGGCGGCGCGAGGAGACTGACCGAATGTTGGACCTGACCATCGACGAGCAGGTGGCGACCGTACGGATCAACCGGCCGGAGAAGCGCAACGCGATGACCGCGGAGATGTGGCGGGCGCTTCCCGGGCTGCTCGACGGTCTCGCCGCGGACCCGGAGGTACGGGTGGTGGTGCTGACCGGGGCGGGCGGCACCTTCTGCGCCGGGGCCGACATCACGGACCTGGGCAGGCTGGGCGGAGACGAGCTGACAGTGGCCTCGGAGGAGGCCCTCGCCGCCTTCCCGAAGCCGACCATCGCCATGATCGAGGGCTACTGCGTGGGTGGGGGATGCCAGCTCGCGGCCGCGTGCGACCTGCGCTTCGCGGCCGACGACGCCAGGTTCGGCATCACCCCCGCCAAGCTCGGCATCGTCTACCCGGCCTCGACGACCCGGCGGCTCGTGAGCCTGATCGGGCCCTCGGCCGCCAAGTACCTGCTGTTCTCCGCCGACCTGATCGGAGCCGCGCAGGCCCTGCGGATCGGGTTCCTCGACGAGATGCTGCCCGCGCCGGCCCTGCACGATCGGGTCCACGAGTTCTGCCACACCGTCACCGTGCGCTCGCAGCTCAGCGTGCGGGCCGCCAAGGATCTCGTCGACCGCAGCGCGGCCGGGCGGCCCACCGATGAGCCGGTGGCCCGCTGGCGCCAGGAGGCCGCGGCGGCCGGCGACGTCCAGGAGGGGGTGCGCGCCTTCATCGAACGCCGCCCGCCGCGGTTCGGCTGGACCGGCCCGCAGCTCACCCAGCACTGACCTGGGCTCCCCGCCGTGATCACGCGATGGGTCGCATGATCACGGCGTCGGGGGCGGCTACTCCACCGTGACGCTCTTGGCCAGGTTCCGGGGCTTGTCGACGTCGTGACCGAGTTCCACCGCCGCGTGATACGCGAGGATCTGCAGCGGGATGGTCAGCAGGATCGGATCCAACTCGGTCTCGTTCTTGGGCACGATGATGACGTCGTCGGCGAGCTTGCCGTCCGGTGCGCTGTGCGCGATCGCCAGCACCCGGCCCTTGCGGGCCCGGATCTCACCCAGCGTGGACAGGTTCTTCTCGTGCAGCTCGTCGTCGGGTATCACCGCGATCGTCGGCAGTTCGGGGCAGACCAGGGCGAGCGGGCCGTGCTTGAGCTCGCTGGCCGGGTAGGCCTCGGCGTGCAGGTAGGAGATCTCCTTGAGCTTCTGGGCTCCTTCACGCGCCGCGGGAAAGCCACGCACCCGGCCGATGAAGAACATGCCCGGATAGCCGGCGTACTCCTTGGCCAGCGCGGCGATCGCGTCCTCCTGGGCGAGGATCTCCTCGATCTGGCCGGGCAGGGCGCGCAGGCCGTCGGCGATCCGGCGGCCGTTGGCCGGGGACAGGTCGTGGATCCGCCCCAGGTGCAGGGCGATCAGGGCCAGCACCACCGCGGTGGAGGTGAACGCCTTGGTGGAAGCCACCGAGACCTCGGGGCCCGCGTGCAGATACACCCCGCCGTCGCATTCGCGGGCGATCGCGCTGCCCACCGCGTTGACCACGCCGAGCACCCGGCCGCCCTTGCGCCGCAGCTCCTGGACGGCGGCGAGGGTGTCGTAGGTCTCGCCCGACTGGCTGACCGCGATGTACAGCGTGTCTCCCTCGACCACCGGGCTGCGATAGCGGAACTCCGAGGCGGGCTCGGCGTCGGCGGGGATGCGGGCCAGCTCCTCGATCAGCTGGGCGCCGATCTGCCCGGCGTAGTAGGCGGAGCCACAGCCGATGATCTTTACCCGGCGGAACTCGCGGGCCTCGCGCGGGTCGAGGTTGAGCCCGCCGAGGTGGGCGGTGTGGAAACGGCCGTCCAGCCGTCCCGACAGCGCCCGCTGAACCGCCGCGGGCTGTTCGTGGATCTCCTTCTGCATGAAGGTGTCGTAAGAGCCGGTGTCCCACTGGCCGGGCTCCCAGTCGACCACCGAGGGGCTCTTGGAGGTGGTGCGGGCGTCCTGGGTCCAGGTGCGGAACCCGTCGGCGCGCACGGTCGCCAGCTCGCCGTCGTCCAGGTGCACGATCTGCCGGGTGTAGTGGACCAGCGCCGACAGGTCGGAGGCGACGAACATCTCCTTCTCGCCGATGCCGAGCACGACCGGGCTGCCGTTGCGGGCGACGACGATGAGGTCCGGCTCCCTGGCGTCCACGACCGCGATGCCGTACGTTCCGACCACCGTGCTGAGGGCCTGCCGGACGGCGTCCTCCAGGGTCTCGGCGGCGGACTGCGCGATCAGATGCGCCAGCACCTCCGAGTCGGTCTCGGAGCCGAACTCGACGCCCTCGGCCACCAGCTTGGCGCGCAGCTCGTCGGCGTTCTCGATGATGCCGTTGTGCACG
The DNA here is from genome assembly GCA_025964695.1 of Streptosporangiaceae bacterium. GTDB lineage: Bacteria > Actinomycetota > Actinomycetes > Streptosporangiales > Streptosporangiaceae > Actinomadura_E. Next base: position 71,580 of record JAOPYK010000170.1, read on the forward strand.
ACGGCGACCGAGCCGGAGACGTGCGGATGGGCGTTGGCGTCGCTCGGCTCGCCATGGGTGGCCCACCGGGTGTGCCCGATCGCCGGGGCGCCCTTGAACCGGGCGGGCAGGTCGGCGGCGAGGTCGGCGACCCGCCCCTTGACCTTGCGGACCCGCAGATCACCGGAGCGGCCGACCACCGCGATGCCCGCGGAGTCGTACCCCCGGTACTCCAGGCGCGCGAGGCCTTCCAGCAGGACCGGGACGGCGTCCCTCGGCCCGATGTACGCCACGATTCCACACACGGTGAGTGTCTCCTCTATCTCGGTTCCGTCGATGTCCGGGCCGAAGGCGCCCGGCAGGCCATCGCCGATGGTCAGCCGTACACGATCCGACGCAGCTGGCGCACCGATAGTTCGGGTGGTGCGACCCGCCGGAGCGGCAGCTCGGCGGCGATCCGGTCGAAGATCCTCTCGTTGGTCAGGCCCGCGGCCCGCAGCTCGCCATGCCGGCGGCGTACGTACGCCTCCGCCGGTTCGGTGAAGTAGGCGATCACGTCGGCGACCACCCGCGCCGCCTCGCCCCCGGTGAGCGTGGTGGTGCGGGTCAGGTGATCGACGAGATCCCCGTACGGCTGTCCAACGGTGAGCATGAGACTCCATTCTGGCCTGCCCGCGGCAGCGACTCCAAGGATTCTGCCCGAAATCGGGCAGACATCTGCCATGAAGGCCTGCCGGCTGCCGTCTGCTCACCCGGCAATGTTTCCGCTGTGCGGAGGACGTTGCGTACTGGGCACAAAGCGTGACCGCCGCTGAAACGCGGCGTTCTTAGTTTTCGGGTGTCGACAGCACCGAGCAGGCCCGCTCGCGGGCCCGCGCCGCCACGATTCCGGGAGGACCAGCATGACGGCACTGGCCGACGAAGAGACCGAGGCGCCGGCCGCGCTCCGCGGGGCCGGCCACTGGATCGAAGGCCTGGGCGGCGGCAACTTCGCCTCGTCGATGGCGAACATCACCCACTTCTACCCGGTGAGCAGGCAGGGCCTTCCGCTGGGCCTGAACGCGGCCGGCGGCAACCTGGGCACCAGCGTCACGCAGCTGGCCATGCCGCCGCTCATCGTGGAGCCGTTGCCGATGCCGGTGATGGCGAAGACGAACAGGAACGCGGCGAGGAAGGCGTTCCAGTCCCTGGCGTTCACCGCCACCGCGACGGCGCCGACGCCCAGGCCCATCAGGAAAAAGTCGATCACGGTGACCCGGGCGCCGGGCCTTCGGCCTGGTGGCCGTCGGCTGGGTGTGGATGCCGCTCGTCCTGCTGGCCGCGGCGGGAGCATACTTCTTCATGGACAACCTGACCACGGCCCCGCGATCTTCCGCACCCAGGCGCTGGCCGGGGCGAACGCGGCCGACTCGGAGGCCGTCGCCACGGCGACCGCCAAGGGGCGGCGGGACGCGGCCGCGGCGATCGGCATCTGCTCGGCCGTCGGGGCCCTCGGCGGGGTGCTGATCCAGCAGGCTTCCGCATCTCCCTGTAACAGACCAAGAGCATCAGCCCGGCGCTCACCGGGCTCGCCGTCTTCTACGGCGTCTGTGTCGTGCTGACGTGGTTCTGCTATCTGCGCCGCCGGGTCGCCGTCGGCGCGGTGCCGAGCCTGGCCGGTGCCGGAGTCTGAGCGGGCCGGAAACCGTCAGGCGTGGTCGCTGACCAGATCGGCCACCCGGGGATCGGCCATCCGGGCGCAGTGGGCGGAGCAGTACCATTTCCGCTCGACCTCGACCCCGTGGCCGATCACCCGGCACTGGCAGTGCTCGCAGACGGGCGCCATCCGGGTGATGGCGCATTCGAAGCTGTCGAAGACGTGGACCACCCCCTGGGCGTGCACCTCGAACGTCATGTCGTACTCGTTGCCGCAGACCTCGCACCGTGCCATGGCCGCCTCCCCGTTGCCTGGTCACATCTCACGACGTGATCTACCCATCCGGTCCCGGCGGTATCCGCCGGCGATCCACCTGACCTCGGATGATGCGCTCAGTGAGCCCCTTTTAACGCTGAGGTCACACAAGGGACGCCACCTCGAAATGCCCTCTGAACATGATCGAGCCGTGACCGACACACCGACTCACTGCCCATACTGCGCCCTGCAGTGCGGGATGACCGTGGGCGGGACGCCGGTCACGGTCGCCCCCCGGGACGACGTGGCGGCCGACCAGGGCGGCCTGTGCCAGAAGGGCTGGACGGCGGCCGACCTGCTGGACGGTCCGGACCGGCTCACCACGCCGTTGCGGCGCGCGCATCTCGGGGCTCCGCTGGAACCCTGCACCTGGGATGAGGCGCTCGACCACATCGCCGCGGAGGTCGGACGGCTGCAGCGGGAACACGGCCGGGACGCCGTCGCGGTGTTCGGCGGAGGTGGTCTCACCAACGAGAAGGCCTACCAGCTGGGCAAGTTCGCCCGAATCGCGCTGCGCACCTCCCAGATCGACTACAACGGCCGGTTCTGCATATCGTCGGCCGCGGCCGCGCTCAACCGGGCCTTCGGGATGGACCGGGGCCTGCCGGTGCCGCTCACCGACATCGCCACGGCCGGCACGGTGCTGCTCGTGGGCGCCAACGTCGCCGAGACGATGCCGCCGTTCATGCGGCACCTGAGCGACCAGCGGCGCAACGGCGGCACCCTCATCGTGATCGACCCCCGTAAGACGGCCACCGCGCGCCAGGCCGATCTGCACCTGCAGCCCACGCCGGGGACGGATCTGGCGCTGGCGAACGGGCTCCTCCACGTCGCCATCGCCGACGGGCTGCTGGACGAGGCCTACGTCGCCGAGCGGACCACCGGATTCGACCGGCTCCGGATCGCTGTGAACGGCTACTGGCCCGACCGCGTCGAGCGGATCACGGGCGTGCCGGTCACCCACATGCGCGAGGCGGTGCGGCTCCTCGCCGGAGTCCAGGTCACAGGTGTGCCCGCCGAACGAGGCGCACCGGGTCACAACCGCACCGCCCTCGTTCTGACCGCCCAGGGCTCCGAGCAGCACGCCTCCGGCACCGACACCGTCACCGCCTTCATCAACCTGGCGCTGGCGCTCGGCCTGCCGGGCCGGCCGGGGTCCGGCTACGGCTGCATCACCGGCCAGGGCAACGGCCAGGGTGGAAGGGAGCACGGACAGAAGGCGGACCAGCTGCCCGGTTACCGGAAGATCGACGATCCCGGGGCGCGGGCGCACGTGGCCGCGGTCTGGGGCGTCGATCCGGAGATCATCCCGCGCCCGGGGCGCTCGGCGTACGAGCTGCTATCCGCACTCGGCGAGCCGGGCGGCCCCAGGGCGCTGATGGTCTTCGGCTCCAACCCGGTCGTGTCGGCGCCTGGCGCGGCCGCGGTCGAGGAGCGCCTCAACGCGCTGGACCTCCTGGTCGCCGCGGACTTCGTGCTGTCGGAGACCGCTGCCCGGGCCGACGTGGTGCTGCCCACCACGCAGTGGGCCGAGGAGTCCGGCACGATGACCAATCTCGAGGGCCGGGTGCTCCGCAGGCGGCAGGCGGTACCGGTGCCGGCCGGGGTCCGCTCCGACCTTGAGGTGCTGGCCGGGCTCGCCCTCCGCCTCGGCGCCCCCGGAACATGGGCCACGGCGCCCGCAGAGGTCTTCGACGAACTGCGCAGGGCGAGCGCCGGTGGCATCGCCGACTACTCCGGCATCACCTACGAACGGATCGAGAAAGAGGGCGGAGTCTTCTGGCCCTGCCCCGGCGAGGGACATCCCGGCACCCCGCGTCCCTTCCTGGACCGGTTCGCCACCCCTGACGGGAAGGCCCGGTTCACCCCGGTCGAGCACCGGGGACCCGCCGAGCACGTCGATGCCGACTACCCGATCTTCCTGACCACCGGCCGGGTGCTGGCCCATTACCAGAGCGGCGCCCAGACCCGCCGGGTCAATCCTCTGGTGGACGCCGTCCCCGAGCCCTACGCGGAGCTTCACCCGGATCTGGCCGCGCGGCTGGGCATCACCGAGGGCGTGCTGCTGCGGGTCACCAGCCGCCGCGGCATGTCGATCGTGACGGCGCGGCTGACCGACACCATCAGGCCGGACACCGTGTTCATCCCGTTCCACTGGGCCGGCACCGGGCGGGCCAACCTGCTCACCAACCCGGCTCTCGACCCGATGTCGAGGATGCCGGAGTTCAAGGTCTGCGCGGTACGGGTCGAGATCGCGGTCTCCGCGGTCGGCGAAGGGGTCACCGAATGAGCGATCCGAGCCGCCGCGCGGAGCGCGGCGATGGATACCAGCATGTCCGGTACCCTCACCCAGCTCTACGACAGGGCCGCGCCACTGCCCAGTGACCGGCTCAGCCTGCTCTTCCAGGGCGTCGGCGGGCCGGCCGTCACCGATTCGCCGGTCCGTATGCCGGACGCGGCCACGGTGTGCCACTGCAACAACGTGACCAAGGGCAAGATCCGGGCGTGCTGGCAGCAAGGCGCCAGGACCGCCGACGCCGTCGCGGCGCGGACCCGGGCCGGCACCGGCTGCGGCGGCTGCCGGGACACGGTCGAGGGCATCGTCAGCCGGCTCGACGAGCAGGATTCCGTGGACGTCTGAGCGGGCCCCGGCGATCCGCGGCGTTCCGGGGTGAACCGCCGGTTCGAGACTCACTGTACGGATAGGTCCGATCGCGTAGCGTTTGGTCACGCGATGACCACGAACACATCTCAAAGTTAGCTTCTTTTAACACGGCGGTGACAAAGGGGACCCAGCAGCGAAACGGCTCCTGCTGAGGATCACTCCATGGAAGTCCCAGGCAACAGCGTCTTGCGGCTGGTCGTGATCGGGCACGGTCCGGCCGGACACCGCCTGGTCGAGGCGCTGCGCGAGCGGGACACCGCCCACAGCTGGCAGATCACGGTGATCGGGGAGGAGATCCGCCCGGCCTATGACAGGGTGGCCCTGACGTCATACCTCAGCGAGGGTGCGGAGCTCGGTTATCCGGCGCACGGTCCCGAGGTCACCCTGCTGACCGGAGACCCGGTCGTCGCGATCGATCGTGCGAACCGTACGGTCACGACCCGATCGGGTGCGTCCGCCGGATACGACGCACTGGTGCTGGCCACCGGGTCGGCGCCGTTCGTGCCTCCGGTGCCGGGCAAGGACCTGCCCGGCGTCTTCGTCTACCGGACCATCGAGCATCTGGACGCGCTGCGCACCTTCGCGGCCGAACGGCTCGGTGCCGGCCACGCAGGTGGCCGGCGGGCGGGCGGAGTGGTCGTCGGCGGCGGCCTGCTCGGCCTGGAGGCGGCGCGGGCGCTGCAGGGGCTAGGGCTGGACACCCACATCGTCGAGGTCGCGCCATGGCTGATGCCCCGCCAGCTCGACGAAGGCGGTGGCGCCATGCTGCGCCGGCACATCGAGGCGCTCGGGCTGACCGTGCACGCGGGCGTCCCGATGGCGGGCCTGGCGGCGGGCGAGCACGGCAGGGTCGCGCGGGTGACGCTCAGCGACGACACGGAGATCGCCACCGAAGTCGTGGTCTTCTCGGCCGGTATCCGGCCGCGTGACGACCTGGCGCGCGCCTGCGGGCTGCCGGTGGGGGAGCGCGGCGGCATCGTGGTCGACGAGTCCTGCCGGACCGCCGACCCCGCCGTCTACGCCATCGGGGAGTGCGCGCTCGTCGGCGGGATGATCTACGGGCTGGTCGGCCCCTGCTTCTCGATGGCCGAGGTGGTCGCGAGCCGGCTCCTGGACGGGGAGGCGGGTACGGCGATGTTCCCCGGCGCGGACCTGTCCACCAAGCTGAAGCTCATGGGCGTCGACGACCGGCTCGGCATCTGCGCCGAGCTGGACGCCGCCATGGAACGCCATGTCGAGGCCTACTCCGACGAGTGGCGCGACATCCTCGAGGACCCGGTGACGCTGCGCCGCTTCGTCTCCTTCGTCAACGCTCCGGACACGCCGGACCAGAGCATCGCGTTCGAACCGGAACGCAACCAGATCAAGCCGGTCCTGGTGACCGATCCCCAGCTGGAGGTGATGCCCCGGTGACGGCGCTCGCTGACACGACGACCCGGTGGGTCGACGTTTGCGCCTACGACGATCTGATGCCCGAGCGGGGTGCGTGCGCGCTCATCGACGGCACCCAGGTCGCGGTCTTCCGCACCTACGACGGAGGGCTGTACGCCCTGTCCAACCACGACCCGTTCAGTGGCGCCTACGTGCTGGCACGCGGCATCCTCGGCACGCGAGAGGGAGTCCCCACAGTGGCCTCACCGATGTACAAGCAGGTCTTCGACCTGCGCACCGGGCGATGCCTGGACGACCCCGACCAGGCGGTGCCCGTCTTCGCCATCCGCAGGTCCCCGGCCGGGGCCGGCGACCGGGTGGAGGTGGCACTGCCTTGACAACGAGGCCGCGCCTTCTCGTGCAGTCACCGCCCGCCCGGCCGCGACCGCATGTGACCGAACGCACCAGGAGATGGCGACGATGAACGCCGAGGGTGAGCCGCTATCCGGTTTCGCGGTCGGGGTGACCGCGGCCCGCCGGCATGAGGAGCTGGCATCCCTGCTGGAACGGCGCGGCGCCCGCGTCGTGCACGCTCCCGCGATCCGTCTCGTGCCGCTGTCGGACGATGCGGAGCTGCTGCACGCGACCGAGGACTGCATCGCCCAGTCCCTCGACTACGTGGTGGTCACCACGGGCATCGGGTTCCGCGCCTGGCTCGAGACCGCCGACGGGTGGGGGCTGCGCGACGACCTGATCGAGCGCTTCACCAAGGTGCGCATCCTCGCCCGGGGCCCCAAGGCCCGCGGGGCGATCCGGTCGGCGGGCCTCCAGGAGGAGTGGTCGCCGGAGTCGGAGAGCTGCACCGAGGTGCTCCACCATCTGCTCGCCACCGGGGTCGACGGGGCACGCATCGCCGTCCAGCTCTACGGTGAGCCGCTGCCCGAGTTCACCGACGCCCTGCGCCGGGCGGGCGCCGAGGTGGTGGAAATCCCCGTCTACCGGTGGTCGCGCACCGACGACTCGACGCCGTTGCGCCGGCTGGTCGGGCAGGCGGTCGCGGGCACGGTCGACGCCATCACGTTCACCAGCGCACCCGCGGTCGTCGCCACCCTGGCGGTGGCCGCTGAGGACGGGCTGGAGGAGGCCCTGCTGGAGGCGCTGCGCACCCATGTCGTGGCGGCCTGCGTCGGGCCGGTCACGGCCCAGCCGCTCGACGACCGCGGCGTGCCGACCGTGCAGCCCGAGCGGGCGCGGATCGGAGCACTGGTCCGGGCGCTGGTCCAGGACCTGCCGGTGCGCAGGGCCCGCAGGCTGCACGTGCGCGGGCACGCGCTGGAGCTGCGGGGGCACGCCGTCGTCCTCGACGGCCAGCTCCGCCCGATCGCACCGGCCCCGATGGCGATACTGCGCGCTCTGGCCAGGCGTCCGGGGCATGTGGTGTCCCGCGCCGAGCTGTGCGGGGTGCTGCCGAGCCGGGTGGTGGCCAACGGCTCCCTCTTCGCCCGGGACGGCCGGCCGCAGGCCGACGAGCACGCGGTGGAGATGGCCGTGGCCAGGCTGCGCCGCGGGCTGGGCCGCTCCGGCATCGTGGAGACAGTGGTGAAACGGGGCTACCGGCTGGCCTGTGATCCGGCGGCCAGAGCCGAAGGAGTCGGGTGACCGCGCCCGCACTGCTCGCGGTCGCGCACGGCACCCGCAACCCCGCGGGTCCCGAGACCGTGCGGGCACTGCTGGACCGGGTGCGGGCACTGCGGCCCCGGCTGGAGATCGCCGAGGCCTACGCCGAGATGGCGAGTCCGCTGCTTGAGGACGCGGTGGCCGTCGTGGACGGCCCGGTCATCGCCGTCCCGCTCATGCTGGCACGCGGATACCACGCGCTGGTGGACATTCCCGGCCGGCTGAGGCCGCCGTCGGGTGGCTGGAGCGAGCGAGCGGCGATGGCACGCCCGCTGGGCCCGCACTCGCTGCTCGGGGCGGCACTGGTGGACCGGCTGGCGGCCTGCCGGGGGTCGGACGCCGTCGTTCTCGGGGCGGCCGGCTCCTCGGACCCGGCCGGGGTGTCCGATGTGCGGGTCGCCGCGCGGCTGCTCGGCCGCCGGCTGCAGCGCCCGGTGTCGTACGGCTTCGTGGCCGGCGGTGTACCGTCGCTCGCCGCCGTCGTCGAGGAGCTCAGAGGCCGCGGAGCCCGCCGCGTCACGGTGGCCGCCTATCTGCTGGCGCCCGGGCTGTTCCACGACCGGATGCGGGCCGCCGGAGCCGACCAGGTCAGCGCGCCGATCGGCGCGCACGACGCGGTGGCGCGGCTGATCCTTCGCCGCTACGACGAGGTCTTCCCGCATGCCCGGCAGGGGCCCCCGGCGGCCGTCGCCGGCTGAGCCGGTCGGGAGGTTCACCGAACCTTGGCCACCGCTTTCCGTGAACGGCGCGTGGTTTTGCGTGACCGGTTCTAGGCTGACCGGGAATGCTTGCTCTCGGATCCACCATCGGAAGCTCGCACGCGGGCTCTCCGGCGGCGGTTCATTCGCAACCGCGACGAGGAGACGGCCATGCCGCAGATGACGTCGTACGAGCCCGGCACCCCGTGCTGGGTGGATCTGTCCAGCCCCGATCCCGCCGTGGCGGAGGCCTTCTACGGCGGCCTGTTCGGCTGGGACGCGCACACGAGCCCGGATCCGGACGCCGGCGGATACACCTTGTTCACCATGGCCGACACGCTGGGCGGCATCCAAGGTCATGAGCTGGCCGCGGTGATGCCGATCACCGAGGAGGGCCAGCCGCCGGTCTGGACCACCTACGTCAGCGTCGCCGACGTGGACGCGACCGCCAAGAAGGTCACCGGAGCCGGCGGCACCCTGCTCATGGAGCCGATGGACGTCATGGGCCAGGGCCGCATGGCGATCTTCACGGACGACCAGGGCGCGGTCGTCGGTGCCTGGCAGCCGCTCACCTTCCGCGGCGCCGGCTTCGTCAACGATCCGAACACCTACTGCTGGAGCGAGCTGGCCTGCCGGGACATCGACAAGGCCAAGGCGTTCTATCGGGAGGTCTTCGGCTGGCAGGCGGAGACCCATCCGTTCGGCTCGTCCACCTACACCGAGTGGACGCTCAACGGATCTTCCATCGGAGGGATGATCCAGATGAACGAGATGTGGCCCGAGGACCTCCCGGCGCACTGGATGCCCTACTTCGCCGTCGAGGACTGTGACGCGGCGGCCGAGCGGGCGGCCGATCTGGGCGGCGCCATCTCGGTCCCGCCTCATGACATCCCGATCGGCCGGTTCGCCGTGCTCGACGATCCGAGCGGCGCCTTCTTCTCCGTCATCCGGTTCACCACGGATCCCGCCTCAGCCTGACAGGCCGCCCCGGGGCTCTCCCATCTGGTCGCCCGTCGCCGGCGGGTCGGCCCGGTCCGCCCGTGCCCGCTCGGGCCGGTCCGCGAAGCGCCCGTCGTGGTGGGCGAGCACCCGCAGCAGCAGGCTCTCCAGCTCCTGGCGCGGACGACAAAGATCACGGCGAAGGCCCTTGAGGGCCTTCGCCGTGATGTGGTGCCGGGGACTCGCCTCAGACGGCGAAGTCGAGCAGCGGCTGCGCGTTGCTGGGGTGCCGCAGCTTGGACAGCGATTCCTTCTCGAGCTGGCGGATCCGCTCCCGGGTCAGGCCCAGGTGCTTGCCGATCTCGTCGAGGGTGCGCGGGGTCCCGTCGTAGAGGCCGAAGCGCATCGCCATGATCTTCTCTTCGCGCGGGGAGAGCACGCCGAGGGCACGGCGCAGCTGCGCGGCCATGATCTGCCGATCGACCAGGTCGGAGGCCTCGGGGCTGTCGGTGTCCTCGATGAGGTCACCGATACGGGTCTCACCCTCGTCGCCGATGGTGGAGTCCAGGCTGATCGGCTGGCGGCTGGTGCGCAGCAGCTCCCGGACCATCTCGGGGGGCTTGCCGAGCTCGTCGGCCAGTTCCTCTGGGGTGGGTTCGCGGCCGAGCCGCTGGTGCATGTCGCGCTCGATCCGGCTCAGCTTGCTGAGCAGCTCCAGCACGTGCACGGGAAGCCTGATGGTGCGGGCCGAGTCGGCGAAGCCGCGCTGAATGGCCTGCCGGATCCACCACATGGCGTAGGTGGAGAACTTGTAACCCTTGCTGTAGTCGAACTTCTCCACAGCCCTGATCAGGCCGAGGTTGCCCTCTTGGACCACGTCGAGCAGGGACAGACCGCGGTCGGAGTACTTCTTGGCCACCGACACGACGAGCCGCAGGTTGGCCTCGAGCATGTGGGCCTTGGCGCGCTGGCCGTCCTCGACGATCCACTCGAGATCATGACGCAGCTGGGCACTGATCCGCTTCCCGCACTCCAGCTTGTGCTCGGCGTACAGGCCGGCCTCGATGCGCTTGGCGAGGTCCACCTCCTGCTCGGCGGTGAGCAGCGGACGCCGGCCGATCGCCTTGAGATAGGTGTGGACCGAGTCACCCATCACCGAGGACTGGTCGTCCAGATCCTTGGTGGAGTTCAGCTCGATACCGGGCTCGACTTCCACGTCTTCGTCCTCGTCGGCGCCGGTCTCCGTCGTCTTGGCGGAGGTGGTCTTCACGGCCCGCTTGCGGGTCGTCTTGGTCTTGGCGGGAGCCTCGTCCTCGGTGGCCAGCTGCACCCCTGCCTCGGAGAGTTCGCGCAGCAGCGACCGGCCCTCGGCAGGCGTGATGCCGGCGCTCTCGAACGCCTGGCGAACCTCGTTGAGCGCGAGGTGCCCTTGGACCCGTCCGCGCTCGAGAAGCGCGTCGAGGGGCATGTCGATCGGCTTCGCGGAGGAAGTCACTCGGGCGGTTCGGGGCATGAGGACACCTCCCTCCCTTCGCTGGTCAGTGGGCCACAGGATGTGAACAAGTTTTCGTGGGGCACTTATCGGAACGCCTCGGGACAGGGCTGTTGTTCCCGACCAGGGCAAACTATGCATGATCGGCCTTTATCACCTCTTAGTCGCCCGTAGACCGGGTGCTGAGGGAGGTGCCGGCGGGGTGATCAAGGTCTGTGGGCTGGCACGGGCGCCCACGACCCGGCCGACGGTGCCTTACTGTGTAAAGGCGCCGGGCTCGTCGCCCTCGGGCGTCGCTCCCGGCTGGGGGGTGACCCGGCCGTACCGTGCGATCACCCGCTCCCGGAGCACCGGATCGTCGCGGGGAACCGGTTCGAGGAACACCTCGTCGATCTCCTGCCAACCCTCTCGCAGCGCCTGGGTCAGCCGGACGCAGGTCCGTTCCACCTGCCCGGCGGTCAGGTCGTCGCGGAAGTCGAGCCGGGCGCAGACCAGGATCTGGTCGGTGCCCATGGTGAGGGTGATGATGTCCACGACCCACTCGATCTCGGGGGCGGCGGCGAGCAGTTCCTTTACACCCCTGACCAGGCGGGGGTCGGCCTGGTTGCCGATGAGCAGGTTCCTGTTGATCCGGCCGAGCAGAAGCGCGACCGCGCTGAGCACGACGCCGATCAGTATGGACGCGATGCCGTCGTAGGCCGCGACACCGGTGAGGTGGTGCAGGCCGAGGCCGGCGAAGGCCAGCAGCAGACCGACGAGGGCGGCGGAGTCCTCGAGCAGCACGCTGACCGACGTCGGCTCATCGGTCCGCCTGATGTAGGCGAACAACTCCAGCTCGTGATGGCGGGCGTCGGCACGGACCTGCCGCATGGCCTGCCGCCACGACAGCGATTCCAGCAGGAAGGCCACGGCGAGCACGATGTAGCCGACGATCGGGTCGGACTCCGCCCTGGTGTGACCGATGAGAGCCTGGATCCCCTGCACGAAGGCGAACAGCGCGCCCATCCCGAAGATGGCCACGGCGACGAGCAGAGACCAGAAATAGCGTTCCTTGCCGTACCCCAGCGGATGCCGCCGGTCGGCCGGCCGGCCGCTCCGGCGCAGTGCCGCCAGCAGCAGCAGCTCGTTGAAGGTGTCGGCGATGGAGTGCGCCGCCTCGGCGGCCATCGCCACCGATCCGGTGACGACGGCAGCGATGATCTTCGCGATCGCGATGCCGAGATTCGCGGCGAGCGCGAGCAGGACGGTGAACCTGCTCTCCTTAGGCTGGTCGTTCACCGGATCCTCGCCGCAGCCGCTCGAGGTCGGGCTTGCCGGAGGGCAGCAGCGGGATGGCCTCGACCAGTTCGAGCTCGCGCGGAGCCGCGTACCCGGGCAGGGCCGAACGCACCCACGAGCGCAGTTCCTCCAGTGACGGCACCCGTGCCCCCGGCACTACCACGGCCGTCACCTTCTCGCCCCACTCGGCGTCGGGACGGCCCACCACCACGACGTCCTTCACCGCGGGATGCCGCGACAGCAGCGAGGCGACCTCACCGGCGACGACCTTCTCCCCGCCGGTGTTGACGACGTCGTCGGCGCGGCCCCGGATCCGGAGCACGCCGTCCTTCAGCACGCCGAGGTCCTGGGTGACGAACCATGTCCCGTCCCGTACCGCCGAGGTCAGGTCGGGGCGCAGCCGGTAGCCGGTAAACAGTGACGGCCCGGCCAGCCGGACGCGCCCGTCGTCGCCGACGCCCACCGAGACCCCGTCGAGCGGGACGCCGTCGTAGACACAGCCGCCACAGGTCTCGCTCATGCCGTACGTCGTGAACACCCGAACGCCCTGGGCCCGCGCGGACGCGGGCAGCTCGGGCGGCGCGGCCGCGCCGCCCAGCAGGATCGTCCGGAAGGCGGACAGGTCGGCCCCGGCGTCCAGCAGCCGCCGTAGCTGGGTGGGCACCAGGGACAGGTGCGCGGCCCCGCTGGAGACGGTCCCGGACACGGAGAAGCGCGGATGGATGATCGGGGGAGTGCCGGCCACCAGGGACCGGACGAGCACCTGGACACCGGCGATATGGCTGGTCGGCAGGCAGCACAGCCAGCGCTCACCGGGCCGTGCCTCCAGGCGGGCCAGCGTCGCGGTGGCCGAGTGCAGCAGCGCGGCCGCGGACAGCTCCACGATCTTGGGCGTTCCGGTGGATCCGGAGGTGGCGATGAGCACCGCGGTGTCGTCGGCGACCGGCACGTGCGCGCCGCCCGGCTCGTACCGTCGTACGCCGTCAGTGGTCTCGACCTCATCGGGGGCCAGCGCGTCGATCAGGGACGCCAGAGCCGATGCCGGCAGATCCGGCGAGAGCGGGCAGATCGCCGGGCCGACACCGTCCAGGGCGCCGGACAGGGCCCGCAGCAGTGGGGGGCCCGGCGGCAGGACGACGGCCCTCAGACGACGAGTCATAGTGATCACCAGGCTAGTCGACCCCGATTACCCGGACCGCACCTACCGGCGATTGAATGGTGCCGGCTGAGGAGGAGTTGACGCACATGGTTTCCGAGCTGTTCGATCCGGACGCGTGGAAGGTCGTCGAAGGTTTCAATTTCAGGGACATCACCTATCACCGGGCCGTCGACCAGGGGACGGTGCGGATCGCGTTCAACCGGCCGGAGGTGCGCAACGCGTTCCGGCCGGGCACGGTCGACGAGCTCTATCGGGCCTTCGACCACGCCCGGCTGAGCGGTGACGTGGGCTGTGTCCTGCTCACCGGCAACGGGCCCTCACCCAAGGATGGGGGCTGGGCGTTCTGCTCCGGCGGGGATCAGCGGATCCGCGGTAAGGACGGTTACAAGTACGCTTCCGGAGACACCAGCCAGACCATTGATCCGGCCAGGGCCGGGCGGCTGCACATCCTGGAGGTGCAGCGGCTGATCCGGTTCATGGGGAAGATCGTCATCTGCGTGGTGCCCGGCTGGGCGGCGGGCGGCGGGCACAGCCTGCACGTGGTCTCGGACCTGACCCTCGCCTCCCGCGAGCACGCCCGGTTCAAGCAGACCGACGCCGACGTCGCCAGCTTCGACGGCGGATTCGGCTCCGCCTACCTGGCCCGGCAGGTCGGGCAGAAGTTCGCCCGCGAGATCTTCTTCCTGGGCGACACCTACACCGCCGAGGACGCCCACCGGATGGGCATGGTCAACGCGGTCGTGCCGCACGCCGAGCTCGAGGCGACCGCCCTGGAATGGGCGCGTAAGATCAACGCAAAGAGCCCCACGGCTCAGCGGATGCTGAAGTTCTCCTTCAACCTCATCGACGACGGACTGGTCGGCCAGCAGGTGTTCGCGGGCGAGGCCACCCGGCTCGCGTACGGCACCGATGAGGCCGCCGAGGGCCGGGACTCCTTCCTGGAGAAGCGCGACCCGGACTGGTCGCCCTATCCCTGGTATTAAGAGCGAGACGAACGGCGAGGGCGGGGTTGTTCATGCGGGTCTACTCCATCCCGATGCGTACGCACTTCCGCGGGATCACCCGGCGGGAGGGCGTGCTCATCCACGGCCCCGCGGGGTGGGGTGAGTTCTCCCCTTTCGCCGAGTACGGGGCGCAGGAGTCCGCCCGGTGGCTGGCGACGGCCCGCGAAGCCGCCTACGACGGCTGGCCGGCCCCTCTGCGGGACCGCGTGCCGGTCAACGCGACCGTGCCCGCGGTCGATCCTGAGCGGGCCTATGCGATCACGAAGGTGTCCGGCTGCCGCACGGCCAAGGTGAAGGTCGCAGAGCCCGGCCAGACCGACGCCGACGACCTTGCCCGGGTCGAGGCCGCGCGGGACGCCGTCGGGCCGGCCGGCAAGGTCCGGATCGACGCCAACGGCGGCTGGGACGTCGACCACGCCCAGCGCATGATCAAGATGTTGGACCGGTTCGATCTGGAGTACGCCGAGCAGCCCTGCGCGACGCTCGAGGAACTCGCGGAGGTCCGCCGCCGGGTGGACGTGCCGATCGCGGCGGACGAGTCGATCCGGCGCGCCGACGACCCGCTGAGGGTCCGGGCCGCCGAGGCCGCCGACATCGCCGTCCTCAAGGTGCAGCCCCTCGGCGGGGTGCGCAACGCGCTGCGGGTCGCGGAGGGCTGCGGGCTGCCGGTCGTGGTGTCCAGCGCGCTCGAGACCTCGATCGGGCTGGCCGCCGGGCTGGCGCTGGCCGCCGCGCTCCCCGCACTGCCGTACGCCTGCGGGCTGGCGACCCTGTCCCTGCTGGAGGGCGACGTCGTGGCCGACCCCCTGCTGGCCGAGGCGGGCGAGATCCCGGTACGACGCCCGGACGTGGACGAGGCGGCGCTCGCCCGGTACGAGATCGACGGCCACGACTGGCGGCGGAAGGTCGCCGACGCGCAGTCCCTCATGGACGCCCCCCCGGTGATCGGAGTCATCCGTTGAATCCCCCGGAGACCTTCCGGACGCGACGAGGGGTACGCCGGTGAACCCGGCGACCGCACTCGCCACCGTTCTGATCGACGAAATGCTGCGCTGCGGCATGACCGACGCGGTGCTCGCCCCGGGCTCCCGGTCGGCGCCGCTGGCGCTGGCGCTGCACGGCGCCGCCCAGGCCGAACGGGTCCGGCTGCACGTGCGCATCGACGAGCGCTCGGCCTCGTTCCTCGCGCTCGGCCTGGCCAAGCGCTCCGCCCGCCCGGTCGCGTTGATCTGCACGTCGGGCACCGCGGCGGCCAACATGCATCCCGCCGTGATCGAGGCGCACGAGTCCGGCGTGCCGCTGGTCGTGCTGACCGCCGACCGGCCGCCCGAGCTGCGTGACACCGGCGCCAACCAGACGATCGACCAGGTCAAGCTGTACGGCTCGGCGGTGCGGCTGACCTGTGAGGTCGGGGTGCCCGAGGACCGCCCGGGCATGGTCGCCTACTGGCGATCGATGATGAGCCGGGCCTGGGCGGCCGCGCGGGAACCCGACCCCGGGCCGGTCCACCTCAACGTGGCCTTCCGGGAGCCGCTCATCCCCGACGGTGACGAAACCTGGTGCGAGGCCCTCGACGGGGACGCGACCGGCGCCTGGACGAAGGTCAGGGCCGCGACCCCCGGCTCGGTGCTGCACGTGCCGCCGACCCGGCGAGGGGTGCTGGTGGTCGGCGACGGGGCCGTGAACGTCAAGCGTTACGTGGCCGCCGCGTCGATGGCGGGCTGGCCGGTGCTGTCGGAGCCCAACGGCAACGCCCGGTACGGCGATCACGCGCTGTCCTCGCACCACTTCCTGCTGGGCGTGCCGGAGTTCGTGGAGCGCACCCGCCCTGAGGTGGTGGTCACGCTCGGCAAGCCGGGTCTGTCCCGGCCGCTGCTGTCGCTGCTGCGGCACGCTGAGGAGCACATCGTGGTGGCGCCGACGCTGACCCGCTGGCCGGACCCGGTACGGTCGGCCACCCAGGTGGCACAGGAGGCCGAGATCCCGGTGGTCTCGGGTGACGGCGCCTGGCTGCGGGTCTGGCGGTCCGCGGACCTGGCGGCCCGTGCCGCCGTCGATGAGGTCCTCGATGCCGGTGACGAGGTGACCGAGCCCCGGCTCGCCCGGGACCTGGTGGCCGGGCTGCCCGGGGGATCGCTGCTGTTCACAGCCGCGAGCATGCCGATCCGCGACCTCGACCAGGTCATGCGGCCCCGGCGGGGCATCCGGATCATGGCCAACCGGGGCGCCAGCGGAATCGACGGTCTGGTCTCGTCGGCGATCGGCGCCGCCCTGGCGCACAGCGGACGCTCCTACGCGCTGCTCGGCGACCTGGCGTTCCTGCACGACCAGAACGGGCTGATCCTCGGCCCGCAGGACAGCCGGCCGGATCTGGCGATCGTCGTGGTGAACAACGCGGGCGGCGGGATCTTCTCGCTGCTGCCCCAGGCGTCCCTGACCGGGCCGTTCGAGCGGGTCTTCGGCACCCCGCACGGGGTCGACCTGTCCTATCTGGCGGCGGCGCACGGCCTGCCCTACACCCGGCTGGAGTCGGCGTCGAACCTGCCGAAGGCGGTCGCGGGGGAGGGCCTGCGGATCATCGAGGCCCGCACCGACCGGACGGCCAACGCCGAGCTGCACGGCCTGATGCGCCAGGCCGCGCACGCGGCGGTCCGGCGCTCCCTGGACGGTTCACCGTGACCGCCCACCCGCTGGGCGGTGTGCTGCTCAGGGAAGGCCACGGACCCGTACGGGCGGGTCAAGGGCTAGTCCGGCCTGTACGTGCTGGACTGGTCTTCATCCCCGGGACGGTCGGCGGAGGCACCCGCGCTGTCCATCGCTGTGCCGGCCGAGCGCTCCATCGCCGCCATCATCGCGGCCGGCGGATGACCAGGCCTCCCGGATGGCCGGCTCTCATCTGATTCCCAGCCTTCTCCGAGGGTTCTCTCGGGTGCCGGCCATAGTTTCGCGGCTCATGAGCGACATCACCCTCCGGACGACCGGTGACGCCGCGGCCCCGGACCACCCCCCGTCCGTGCGGCGCTCCTTCCTGCTGGACCCTTGCGTGCTGTTGCTGCCGGCGACGGTGCTGCTGGCCGCGATCCTGCTACCGTTCCAGCCGTCCCGGGCGTTCGGCCTGCCCGCGCACCCGTTGCTGGTGCACATCCCGGTCGTGCTCGTGCCGTTGCTGGGGGTGGCCGTCGTCGTCCTCGCGCTACGGCCCGCCTGGCGGGCCCGGTACGGGCCGGCGGCCGCGGTGTCGGCCGTGGTGACCATGGTCGGCGCCATCCTGGCAGCCGGCGCCGGAGAGGCCCTCCGGGACCAGCGGACCGCCCGGATGAGCGGGGCGGCCGGTGTCGGCCCGCCGCGGACGGCACCTCCCGGAGGCAGAGGCGGAGGCGGCGTAGGCGGCGGAGGTGACGGCGGCTTGCTGGTCCAGCACGCGGCCCTGGGCAGCACGCTCCGGCTGCTGGTCATCCTGCTGGCGCTGGCCCTGATCGTGCTGGTCATCATCGATCGTTACGGCGTCCGTACCGCCGGGCGGGGCGGTGTGCTGACCGGCAGGCCGGTCACGCTCGCTCTGAGCGGCGTTGTGGTGGTGCTCGCGGTGCTGTCGATCGTCTGGGTCGTACGGACGGGGCACGTGGGCGCGCAGATGACCTGGGGCAGAGAGGGAGCGTCCCCGGCCCGGGGCTTGCCGTCCAAGGCCCCCTAAAGATTGTTCAAGCTTCAATTTACAACGTAAAGGCCGCGGGCTGGAAGTCACAAGAAGATCTTCCCGAACCTGGTCACCGCTCCGGTCTCTCACCTGGCACGATCAGGAGCCGGTCAGGCGAGCCCTCAGTGTGCGGGTGTCGGCGGCGGTCCAGCCGTGCGAACTGAGCCAGCCAAGTGCTCCGCCGTGGTTCTCGTCCAGGGTGGCGAGGAACTTGTCCATGATGTAAGCGTGCGGCAGGTGGCTGTCGGCCGGCCGGGAGTCCAGGTCGGCGGCGTAGGTCGTGCTCGAGCGCAGCCTCCGCAGGATGCCCTCGAGCCGCTCGCCGGTACGGGCGTAGTCCGCGACGACCTCCTCGCGGATCACACCGACCGCTTCGAGGGCGAGTGCGCAGACCACCCCGGTGCGGTCCTTGCCCGCCGCGCAGTGCACCAGGGCGGCACCCTCGCTGGTGGCCATGACGCGCAGGGCGTTGACCACCGAGTCTGGCCGTTCGCGCAGGTAGCCGAGGTAGTGCCCGACCGAGCGATCAGCCTCGGGACCTTCGTCCCGCCGCTCCTGCCAGGGCAGGACCTTGTCGATGTCGATCTTCTGACCGTCGGTCTCCTGTGGCCCGGCCTCCTGTGGCCCGGTCTCCTGTGGCCCGGTCTGTTGTGGCCCGGTCTGTTGTGGCCCGGTCCTCTCCGGGGGGACGTCGGCCTCGACGTCGGTGTACTCGCCGCCCTCGGCGAAGAGCGAGAGGTGGTGAATGCTCACCTTGGGGATGCGGGTCAGGGGCCCGGGGCCTTCGAGGGACACCTCCGGCCCGCTGCGCAGGTCGATGACGTCGCGCAGTGCGAGGTCGCCGGTGAGCCGTTGTACGTCCTCGGGGCTCAGATCCTGCAGGTTGTCGGCCCTCAGTACCCGTCCGAAGCGGGTCGTCCCCCCGTCCGTCGTGGCCAGCCCGCCGAGATCGCGGACGTTCACCGCCCCGTCCAGTTCAATCCATCGAGTCTGCGCGTCCATTGACCAGAGACTATATGGACCGTTTGAGAGGTTCCCTGTCGAGTGCCGGGTACGGCGCAGGTGTTCTCTGTATCGTCACCGGCTGGTCTCCTGGAAAGGGCGGCCGGCCTCGTAGATCCTGGTGAGTTCCCGTGCGGACTGCGCGATGGCCTCACGCAACTCGAGCGGTTCGAGCACCTCGACGTCGGAGCCGAGTTTGAGCAGGTCTCCATGGCCGTGCCGGACCGACTCGATGGGGATGGTGGCCTGCACCCAGTCCTGCTCGTCGGGTGGTCCGGCGGTGGCCTGAGCCGCCCGTGACATGGCCACCGGCAGCAGGTACTCGGCTCGGCGCAGCCCCTCCGGCGAGAGCCGGACCACGGCCTCGGCGCGGTACACGCCCGCTTCGAAGCGCTCCGCCCAGTCCGTCCAGAAGGCGACCAGGTCGAACCCCGCTGGCCGGACGAACCGTTCGCCGAGCGTTTCCACCCCCAGGATCCGCCCCACCCGATAGGTGCGGACGTCCTCCTGTGACCGGGCGATTGACCGGGCGATGAGGTACCAGTGGCCGGCCTTGATGACCAGGCCCAGTGGATCGAGGGTCCGCGTCACCAGCCGCGGCTGCGACCAGCGCTGGTACCGGACCTCGATCCGGCCCTGGTTCCAGACCGCGTCGGCCACGGCGGTGAGATGGGGGACCTGGTCAGGTTCGCGGAACCAGGTGGGGGCGTCCAGATGGAAGCGTTCGCGGATCCGCCCGGCGCGGGAACGCAGTTCGGGTGGCAGCGCGGCCAGCAGTTTTAGCTCGGTGGCGGCCAGTTCCGCGCCGAGACCCAGGGCGGCCGCCGGGCCGGGCATGCCGGCCAGGAACAGGGCGCCGGCCTCGTCGGTGGTGAGGCCGGTCAGCCGGGTTCGGTAGCCGTCGAGCAGCTGGTAGCCGCCGTCCGGGCCACGGTCGGCGTAGACCGGGACGCCGGCGGCGCTGAGCGATTCCACGTCCCGGTAGATGGTGCGCACCGACACCTCGAGCTCATCGGCGAGCCGCTGCGCGGTCATCCGGCCACGGGTCTGCAGCAGCAGGAGAAGGGACAGCAACCGGCTCGCGCGCATGGTCCCAGTGTCGCAGGGTTCCGGGCGTCACCCGGATGACCTGGTGGCCGGCCGGAGGCGCCGGTCTCGCTCAGCCTTCGAGGGCGTACTGCATGACGCGGAACTTGTTCTGCGCCTCGGCCAGCTCGGCCTGGGGGTCGGAGCCGCCGACGATGCCGCAGCCGGCGAAGAGCCGGGCGCGCGGGCCCTCGATCTCGGCACAGCGCAGCGCGATGCCCCATTCGCCGTCGCCGCGGCCGTCGATCCAGCCGACCGGGCCCGCGTATCGGCCGCGGTCCATCACCTCGAGCTCGCGGATCAGGTCCATGGCGACGTCGGTCGGGGTGCCGCAGACGGCGGGTGTCGGGTGCAACGCGGCGACGACGTCGAGGACCGAGCGTTCCCGGTCGAGCCGGCCGTGCACCGGGGAGGCCAGATGCATGACGTTGGGCAGGGTCAGCAGCTGTGGTTCTGTGGGCACGGTGAGCTCGGCGCACAGCGGGGCGAGGGCGTCACGGACCATCTCGGCGGCATAGCCGTGTTCCTCCCGGTCCTTGGCCGAGCCGAGCAGCCGGCGCGCGTGCGCCCGGTCGCCGGCCTCGCTGTTGCCGCGTGCGGTCGTCCCGGCGAGGACGAGCGAGTCGATATGGTCGCCCGTACGGCGGATGAGCAGCTCGGGGGTGGCCCCGACCAGGCCCGCGCAGGCGAAGGTGTAGCAGTCGGGGTAGCTCTCGGCGAGTCTGCGCAGCAGCACCCGGGCGTCGATGGGCTCGGCAGCCACGGCACGCAGGTCGCGGGCGAGGACCACCTTGCCCAGACGTCCCTCGTGGATCCGATCCACGGCGGCGGCGACGGCGCGCTCCCAGGCGGGTGCGGTCAGCGTGCCGTCGCTCCAGCGCAGCCGGGTCGGCCGCACGGACGGCCGGAGCAGGGTGAGAGGGTCGGTCCCGCCCCCGATGGTGGTGTACCAGGCCTGGCCGTCACGGCGGCCGAGGATCGAACGGGGCACGATGAGCACCGAGTCGCCGGACTTGGGGTCGAAGCTGAAGCTGCCGAACGCGACCGGCCCCGAGCCCGGGACCTGCAGGGGGTCGTCGACCTGCGCGGTCCCGAACAGCTCGCCTACCCAGGCGTCCGCCCAGGCGAAGCGGTCCTCGCCGGCGGGAACGATCACCCGTGCCGCCTCACCCCATCCGACGAGGCCCTCGCCGTGCCGCACCCAGGCGAGCGCGTCCGGATGGGGGAGCCTCGCCAGCAGGTCGGCGGGCTCGGCGACGGGCACGGTGCGGACGGTGAGGCGGTCCGAGATACCCAGCGCGACGTTCACGATGGTCACTCTACGGGAAAGTTGAACCCGTTCAAGATGTGGGAGCCGGGCTTTGGACGTGACCTGCGTGACAGTGCCGGACCGTTTCCCGAGCACCGTACGGACCGGTTCCGGCGCCGTCGGCCAAGGGCGGTGGGGGCCTGCCGGGAAGCCTACGGGACCCTACCGGAGGCAGGTCACGGCTTCATGCGGGCGAGGTAGACCATGTCCGGTTCCCCCCGGCGGACGGGGACGGTGCGGATCTCCACCGTGGTGAACCGGGCCCGGAGCCTGGTCTCGAAGGGGGGGGAGGCGTTCGCGCTCCAGACGGCCAGGACGCCGCCGGGGGCGAGACGGCCGGCCAGGAGGTCCAGCCCCGCCTCGCCGTACAGCTCGGCGTTGCCTTCGGTGACCGTCCAGTCGGGGCCGTTGTCGATGTCCAGGCACAGGGCGTCATAGGTCTCCGCGGTGGTGCGGAGCCAGCCGAGCAGGTCGGCGCGGACGACGCGCACCCGCGGGTCGTCCAGGGCACCGGCGGAGCAGGAACGCAGGTGGGTGCGGTGCCATTCGATGATCGCGGC
This sequence comes from Streptosporangiaceae bacterium, assembly GCA_025964695.1. Taxonomy (GTDB): domain Bacteria; phylum Actinomycetota; class Actinomycetes; order Streptosporangiales; family Streptosporangiaceae; genus Actinomadura_E. Next base: position 93,447 of record JAOPYK010000170.1, read on the forward strand.
TTCGAGTTCCACGACGGTCACCGTGACGCCGGGGGAGCGGACCGCCTCGGCCACGGAGAACCCGACGCCGAGGCCGCCGATGAGCACGTGCCCGGAAGGGGGCAGCCGCTCGAGCGCCGCGCTGACCAGGAGCCGCTCGGACTCGCCATTGCGGGTGTCCATGAGGAACACGCCGTTGCTGATGATCTCGTAGTGGTCCTGGTCACGGCGCAGCACCAACTCGCCGCCGAGACCGCCGGACCGATCGACGACGACCGGCCCGGACTGGGATTCCAGCCTGTTCACCCACGCCACCCTAGCCGCAGGCGGTGAGGGCCGAGGGCGCCGTCCCATGCTCCTCGCGTGGAACTCGCGGGCACTTGGGGGCACTCGGTGGGAAGGCGCCGCCGGTGGTGGCGGAATCGGACGTCCCGGTCGCCGGTCCGCTGTGATCCCGAGGCGCTGAGCCCTCGCGGGAGCCGGTGCAGTGGCCGGTCCGGGTCCGGTGCGGGTCATGCCGGTCCGCTGAGGACGGCCATGGCCGCGTTGTGACCGGGGATACCGCTGACGCCGCCGCCGCGGATCGCCCCGGCGCCGCACAGCAGCACGTTGGCGTGGCCGGTCTCGACCCCCCAGCTCCTGCCGCCGCCGCTGTCGCCGTCGCCGTCGTACGGGTCGTACGGGAAGGCCAGGTCGCGGTGGAAGATGTGCCCGCCGGGCATCGCGAGATCGCGTTCCAGATCGAGCGGGCTCTTGGCCTCCAGGCACGGGCGGCCGTCGGCGTCCGCGGCGAGACAGCCGGTGATCGGCTCCGCCAGATGGGCATCGAGGGTGGCCAGTGCCGCCGTCACGGCCTCGTCCGTCCCGTGCTCGGTGAACAGCCGGGCCGGAGTGTGGAGCCCGAAGAGGGTGAGCGTGTGGAATCCGCGCGCGGCGAGTTCGGGGCCGAGGATGGACGGATCGGTCAGCGAATGGCAGTAGATCTCGGCGGGCAGCGCGGCGGGCAGCCGTCCGGCGGCCGCGTCCCGGTAGGCGCGTTCCAGCTCGGTGTAGGACTCGCCGATGTGGAACGTTCCGGCGAAGGCCTCGCGGGGATCGGCCTCGGGGTCGCGGAGGCGGGGAAGCCGCCGTAGCAACATGTTGATCTTGAGCTGGGAGCCCTCAGGGGCCGGTTCCGTACGCGACTCTCCGAGCAGTGCGGCGAGGGTGTGCGGTGCGACGCCCGCCAGAACATGCCGTGCGGCCACGCGGCCCTCCGCTTCGGCGGTCCGGTAGGTGATCTCTGCCCCGGACCCATCGGTGGCGATGCCGGTCACCTCGTGCGCCGTGACGATCTCGGCGCCGGCCGACCGGGCCGCGGTCTCCAGGGCGCCGGTGAGCGCTCCCATGCCCCCGACCGGTACATCCCAGTCACCGGTACCTCCGCCGATGACGTGGTAGAGGAAGCAGCGGTTCTGCCGCAGCGACGGATCATGGGCGTCGGTGAAGGTGCCGATGAGCGCGTCGGTGAGCGCGACTCCGCGCACCAGGTCATCGGTGAAGGTGTCCTCGATGACCTCGCCGAGGGGTCTCTCGAACAGCGCCTCCCAGGCCCGATCGTCGTCGACGAGCCGCCGCAGCCGCGGTCGGCTCGGCAGCGGCCCGGTCAGGGTCGGGAAGACCCGCGCGGCGACCCGGCCGGTCATCTCGTAGAAGCGCCGCCAGCCGTCGAACTCGTGGCCGGAGCCGGTCAGCCGGGTGAACGCCTCTGCGGTACGGCCGGGGTCCCCGGCGTCCACCAGCAGCCCGGTCGGCCGCCCACCGCGCTCGGTCGGCGTGTACGAAGAGATGCGCCTGCGTCGGGTGGCGAACCGCAGGCCCAGGTCGTCGACGATCTGCCGGGGGAGCAGGCTGACCAGGTACGAGTAGCGGGACAGCCGCGCTTCCACCCCGGGGAACGTCCGGGTGGACACGGCGGCGCCGCCCGTGTGCTCCAGCCGTTCCAGGACGAGCACGCTCCGTCCGGCCCTGGCCAGGTACGCGGCGGCGACGAGGCCGTTGTGGCCGCCGCCGACGATGACGGCGTCGTAGAAGGTGCGCCGGGGTGTGGCGGCCGTGCTCATGCGCCGGTCCTTTCGGTGGTTGTCCTGCGGAGCCGTCGGCGATCGTGGGCCTGGGCGGCCGGGTCGGTCCGGGCTAGCGTGCTGGGATGACGAACTCCCAGCATTCCGGCATTCTCCCTGATCGGCGGATCCTGATCGTCGGGGCGGGCACCCGGCCGAGCCCGGATCCCGACGCCCCCGCCGGTAACGGCCGGGCCATCACGGTGACGGCCGCCCGGGAAGGCGCCTCGGTCGTCTGTGCCGATCTGGACGAGGACGCCGCCCGGGAGACGGCGAAACTGGTCGCGGCGAACGGCGGGCGCGGTGAGGTCGTGGTGGCCGATGTGGCGGATCCCGACGGCTGTGCCCGGATGGTGGCGGAGGCCGCCGGACTGCTCGGCGGCCTGGACGGTGTGGTGTTCAACGCTGGTATCGGGGTCGGTTACGGGCTGGCCGGCACCGAGGTGGGGGACTGGGACCGCGTCTTCGACGTCAATCTGCGGGCGCCCTTCCTGGTCAGCAAGGCGGCTCTGCCGCTGCTGACGGCCGGCGGCGCGCTGGTCTACATCGGCTCGCTCGCCGGCCTCAAGCCGGGCAGCCGATCGCCCTCCTATGACGCGTCGAAGGCGGGCCTGGCGGGTCTGGCCAGGCACGTCGCGGCGGAGGGCGCGGCGCGCGGGGTCCGCGCCAACGTCGTCGCGCCGGGCCTCATCGACACGGTCATGGGGCGGGCCGCCTCTGCTGGAAACACCGACCGGGAACGTACGGCCGCGTTCATCCCGATGGGTCGGCAGGGGACCGCCTGGGAGGTGGCCGAGGTGGCGGTGTTCCTGCTCTCGGCGAGGGCGGGCTATGTCACCGGGCAGGTCGTGGCGGTCGACGGGGGACTGTCGACGCTTCGCTGACCCAGGACCTGCCAAGTGCTTGACCGTTTAATTTACAACGTAAAGGCCCGGGGCTGGCTGTTGAATCCCCATACTCAAAGAACACGACCCTCAACTGGACGACCAGCGCACCCCGAGGGAAGGGGAAGACATCTTCACGGCGCGGCGTTGCCGTGTAACGATGTAATCATCAGGAGGTGTGATGATCCCCGAACCCCGAGACTCCGACCCCCTCGACGCCTACTCTCAGGTCGTTTCGGCGGTGGCCCGTGAGCTGACCCCCCGGGTGGCCAGTGTGCGGGTACGCCAGCGTGGCCGGGAGGGTTCCGGCTCCGCGGTGGCGTTCACCACGGACGGTTTCCTGCTCACCAACGCCCACGTCGTCGGGGACGCCGGCGAGGGCACCGCCGCGTTCGTCGACGGCACGACCACGTCGTTCACCACCGTCGGGACTGATCCGCTGTCGGACCTCGCGGTGGTGCGGGCCGATGGGTCCACTCCGGAACCTGCGGAGCTGGGCGACAGCGACACCCTGGTGGTGGGCCAGCTGGTGGTCGCGGTCGGCAATCCCCTCGGGTTGGCCGGTTCGGTGACCGCCGGCGTGGTCAGCGCGCTGGGCCGGTCGCTGCCGGCCCGCAACGGCGGCGCGATGAGGGTGATCGAGGACGTCATCCAGACCGACGCGGCGCTCAATCCCGGTAACTCAGGAGGGGCGCTCGCCGACGCGCGGGGCCGGGTGGTCGGAATCAACACCGCGGTCGCCGGGATCGGGCTGGGTCTGGCGGTGCCGATCAACTCGACGACTCGGCGCATCATCGGCGCGCTTATGCGCGACGGCCGGGTCCGGCGGGCCTTTCTCGGGTTGATCACCAATCCGGTGCCCGTGCCGCTGGGGTTGCGGGACAGGCTCGGACAGCGTGCGGCGCTGCGGGTGGCGGAAGTGGTGCCGGGGAGCCCGGCGGCGCGGGCAGGCTTGCGCACGGGCGATCTGGTGCTGACCGCGGGAGGTGTCGCGGTGAGCGTGGCACAGAGCCTGCAGCGGCTGATGTTCGACGACGCGATCGGCAAGCCGCTGCAGATCAGCGTGCTACGCAATGGGGCGATGGTCGATGTGATAGCCGAGCCGGTAGAGCTGAGTGACGCCCGGTGACCGCTGGGACCGGACCGCCGCGCGGCCGCCTGTAGGGCAGCGGCCCGGCGGGCCGGCGCCGGGGGTGATCGGCCTTGCCATCGGCTTCGTGGTCCTTCGGCTAGACCGTGTCAGCGCGCTGGGCCGGCCGGGCGTAGCGGGTTCGGGCGGGCGTAACAGTTCCTTGATCAGAGCAGGAAGAGCTGTTCCGCGGCCGGTGGGGGGGCGGGTGGTGCCGGCGGCGTGCGGCGGTGGGCGTTGCGGGCGGTCCGGCCGCGTCCGATGCCGTGCTTGTCGGCGGCTTCCCGGACTCGCCGGCTGATCGTTTCCTGGTAGGTCTTGGGTGCGTAGGCTCCGCGCCCGTACAGCCGCTCGTAGGGGCCTACCAGCTCCGGGTGGTGCTCGCGGAGCCAGCTCATGTACCACTCCCGGGCTCCTGGCCGTAGGTGGAGGGTGATCGCTGACACCGAGGGCGCGCCGGTCTCGGCGATCTGGCGCACGGCGGCGTCGATCTGTCTCGGCGAGTCGGCGAGGTACGGCAGGATCGGCCCCATGAGCACGCCGCACGGGATGTCGTGTTCGTTGAGGGTCGTGCAGACCTGCAGTCGCTTGTGCGGGCTGGGGGCGCCCGGTTCGGTCAGCCGCCACAGCTCCTTGTCGAGGAAGCCGACCGAGACTGCGGTGCCGACCTCGGTGCGTTCGGCCGCCTCCTGGAGCAGCGGGAGGTCGCGGAGGATGAGTGAGCCCTTGGTGAGGATCGAGAACGGGTTGCGGGTGTCACGCAGGGCCGTGAGGATGCCGGGCATCAGCCGGTAGCGGCCTTCGGCGCGCTGGTAGCAGTCGACGTTGGTCCCCATGGCGATGTGCTGGCCGCCCCACTTCGGTGCGGCGAGTTCCTTGCGTACGAGTTCGGCTGCGTTGACCTTCACCACGATTTTGGAGTCGAAATCGGACCCTGAGTTCAAGTCCAGATATTCATGCGTTTTACGGGCGAAACAGTACTTACAGGAATGGCTGCATCCCCGGTAAGGGTTGATCGTCCAGTTGAACGGAACCCTGGAGGCGCCGGGCACCTTATTGATGATCGACTTGGCGTGGATCTCGTAGAACGTCATCCCCCTGAACTCGGGGGTGTCGATCGTGCGAACCACGGCCTGCCGCTCGATCAGCGGCAGATCGGGGCGGTTCCCCTCCGGCACGATCTGAAGATTGTCCCAGCGCACACGTCCCCCTTGTCGAACATCTGAACGATAGAATACATGTTCGATGATGCTAAGGGAGTGGCCAGGTGAGAGCGAGTGCGGCAGACTCGGGGGATGGTGGTCGGGTCTGCTCGTATGGTGACGGCACGGCTCGTGATGCTGGCCGGGGCGCTGGTCGCGCTGGCGATGGTGCGCCTGCCGCGGCCGCCGACCCTGTGCCTGCTACGCGGGACCACCGGGATTCCCTGCCCGTTCTGTGGCTTCACCACTGCCGGCGTCTGCCTGGGACACGGTGACCTCGCCGGGGCCCTTCACGCATCGCCCTTCGCGGTCGCCGCCTGCGCGGGCTTCGTCGTCCTGCCGTTCGTGCGGCGTTCACCTCTGATGAGGCGCTGGCAAGAGTTGCCGCATGGGGGGCGCCAAATAGGGTCGCTGACCGCTATTCTCACGGCTCTCGTCCTGTCCGAGTCGTGGCAGCTCATCCGTTATGGCGTCATCTGAAGTCCAAGGAAGGAACACTCATGGGGTACCCCCAGCAACCTCCGGGTGGTTACGGTCCGCCTCCCGGAGGCGGATACGGCGGTGGTTACGGGCAGCAGCCACCGCAGCCCCAGTCCAGCACTCCCATGGTGCTCTCGATCATCGGGATCGTTTGCTGGTTCTGCTGCTCGCCTGCGGCCATCGCACTGGGCCTCATCGCGCAGGGGCAGTATCGCAATCAGGGGCAGTCGGACACGTTGGCGAAGGTCGCGTGGATCGGCGGAATCGTCGCCCTCCTCATAGGGATCGGCGTGACCGTCATCCGATTGTCGGCAGCGTCCTCGACGGGCACGTCCTACTGACGTGACCGTGGTGCGGGTCAAGGCGCCAGGACGTGGAAGAACGGAATGTTCCGCAGGACGGTGAAGACCACTATGACCGCGAACAAGGCGTAGATCAGCCGGGGGTCGGCGACCGTCGTCTTCGGCCGCCCGCGTGCCAGTCGCACCGTCCACCGGGCCCAGATGAACGCCAGCAGGGGCAGGAAGCAGAAGGTCAGCATGTTGCGGCCGAACGCCTCGGCGATGTGCCCGTGCGCCAGCGCGTGAATCATGCGCAGTGAGCCGCAGCCGGGGCAGTAGAGCCCGGTCACGAACAGGTACGGGCAGGTCGGGTAGTGCCCGGGTTGGTTGGGGTCGATGGCTCCCACGTAGACGAAGAGGGCGGCGGTGGACAGCGCGGCGCCGCCCGGCGCCAGCAGCGGATACCGCTGCATGCCGCGCCGGACGACGTCAGGAGTGGCGACTCGCATGAGCGAACGCGTCACTCAGGGGGAGTAGGTGTAGCTGGGGATGGTGTAGCCCGGGGTGTTGGACACGGCCACGCTGACCACGATGATGTAAACGATGATGCCGATCACCTGGACCACGCCAAGGATGGTGCCGATCATCGCGAAGGTTTTGGCCTTGTTCGAGGAGTCCACGGCTCCGGCGTAGTCGCCCTGCTGGAACTTTCCGTTGACCTGGGCGGCGAAGATGACCGAGACGATACCCAGGATCTGGCAGCAGAAGAGCGTGATGATCGCCCAGACGAGGTGATTGGGTGGGGGGGTCTGGTATCCGCCACCGCCCTGAGGCTGTCCGTAACCGCCGCCGTAGCCGCCGCCGGGCGGGGGCTGCTGTCCGTAACCGCCGCCGTAACCTGGTGGATTGCCGTAACTCATGCGTGTTTCTCCGTGTAGCTGTAGATGCGCACCCTCTGATGGGGTGGCAGCTTAGCGATTACACCACCAAACACGCACGTAGACTTGTTGGTCCGGCAGAATGCCTTTTCACTAACCCAGGGGACGGGGATGCGCAAAGGACTTCGGGGGGCCGCGGCTGGGCTGATCGCGCTCAGCGCGCTCACGGCCTGCGGTGGGCGGGCGGACTCGGTGGAGCCGCCGGCCGGCGCCGACCCACAGGCGGTGGGCACACGCGTTGGAAAGACCGAGTGCCCGGGTGTTCCTGCGCCCGGTGATCCCAGGAGCCGCCAGGTGCGGGGAATGTGGATCGCGACCGTCCAGAACACGGACTGGCCGTCGAGGCCGGGGGAATCGGTGGACAGGCAGAAGGCGGAATATCGCCGGTTGCTCGACACTGCCAAGGCGCTGAATTTTAACGCGGTGTTCTTTCAGGTGCGGCCGGCCGGCGACGCGTTCTACCGGTCGCCGTACGAGCCGTGGTCGCAGTGGCTGACCGGCACCCAGGGCAAGGATCCGGGCTATGACGTGCTGCAGTTCCTGATCAAGGAGGCGCACGACCGGGATCTGGAGTTCCACGCCTGGTTCAATCCGTACCGGGCGAGCACGGATCCCGATCGCTCGAAGCTGGCGGCCGACCATCCGGCCCGGCGGCATCCGGACTGGGCGCCGAGGTACGGCAGCAATCTCTGGTACGACCCGGGTCTGCCGCAGGTGCAGGACCTGGCGGCCAAGGTGGTGCTGGACGTCGTCAAGCGCTACGACATCGATGGTGTGCACTTCGATGATTACTTCTATCCCTATCCCGCAAGTGGCGACTTCCCCGACAAGGCCACGTTCAAGGCCTACGGAAAGGGCTTCTCCAGCGTGGCCGCGTGGCGGCGGCACAACGTCAACGCGCTCGTGCAGAGCCTGTCGGCGCGGATCCACCAGGCCAAGCCGTGGATGAAGTTCGGGATCAGCCCGTTCGGGGTGTGGCGCAACATCAGCAGTGATCCCAACGGGTCCAGGACCCAGGCGCTGCAGAGTTACGACGACATCTACGCCGACACGCGTCTGTGGGTGAAGAAGGACTGGCTGGACTATGTGACCCCGCAGCTGTATTGGCCGATCGGGGATCCGCGGGCCGACTACCGGACGTTGGTCGACTGGTGGGCGCGGCAGGTGACCGGCACCGGCGTGCAGTTGTCGATCGGGCAGGCGGCCTACCGGGTGGGTGAGGACGCGACGTGGCGGAATCCCGCCGAACTGTCGCGGCATGTGACGGTCGATTCCCACTATCCGGCGGTGCGGGGGGACGTGTACTTCAGCGCGGTCGACGTGCTGCACAACAAGGTCGGGTTCGCTACCCGGCTGCGCAAGGACCACTACCAGCGGCCGGCGATCGTTCCGGTGATCCCGAAACTCGGTGGTGCTGCTCCGTCCCCGGCCGCAGGGGTCGAGGCCACGGCGGGCGGCGCATCGGTCAAGGTCCGGTGGCAGGGCTCGGGTGCGACGTCGTACGCGGTGTACCGGGTGGACGGCAAGGGCGTGGCCTGCGCTCCGGTGGATCCCAGGAGCCTGCTGGTCAGCGTACGGGGCACGGGCATCTCCGACCCCACGGTCAAGCCCGGTGCGACCTACACGTACTACGTGACGGCGCTGGACCGGCTGCATCACGAGAGCCGGCCGGCACGAGGTGCGACTGTTGTCGCCCAACGGGGATAACAAGCGACTGGCCTGCGCCCGAACTCACTCAGACCGTCTCGGGTCGGGGGCGCGCCGGTTGCATCCCGAGCAGCGTGCCAGATACGGGCGAAGTTGTTCCGCCGCCCGGACAGCTGCTCCGCTAAGTTGCTGCTCCGCTAAGTTAAGGCCGGGGTTCTTCTGCGCCCGCGAAGGTTTCCGGTGACGAGCAGCCCTGGCCTCCGCTGGTGGCTACGTGCTTCAGTCGCGCGGCGCTGCACGGTCCAAACCTCTGGAGTCAGACATGAAGCCGAATCGCTCCATCCCGGCGTCGACGGTCATCCCCGTCCTGATCTATCCCGATGTGCGCGAGGCGGTCGCCTGGCTCGGTGCAGCCTTCGGGCTTGTCGAGCGGGTGCGGATCGGCGAGGACCACCGCGCACAGCTCAGTTTCGGCGATGGTGCCGTGATCGTCGGGGATGTGCGACATGATCGCCGCCCACCGCGCCCCGGCGAGGTCACACACTCGGTGATGGTGCGCGTGGAGAACGCCGGCGCCCACTGCGAGCGTGCCCGGGAGCACGGCGCACGCATCGTCATGGAACCGACCGACTTCGAGTATGGCGAACGGCAGTACGCCGCCGAGGACCCTGCGGGCCACCAGTGGACGTTCTCGGAGACGCTCGCGGATGTTGCCCCGGAGGAATGGGGCGGAACGTCCGTCGCGCCCGACTGACGTATCCCGAGCGTCGCTACCTGGCCTGCCGCTTGAACGTCAACGGCCCGAGGGCACATCGTGGGCACACCCACCAGGATTGAGTGCCGGACGCTAAGAGTTGTTGCGAGCCGAAACCGCAGGTACACCAGGGTCCCTAGTAAAGCCCGAAGGTGCTCGACACGTGTAGATAGTTGTCGCCCAACGGGGATAACGATCTTTCTGTCGGGGAAGAAAGAGCGCAGTGTGACCCCCGGAGGTGCGGCATGGCGCTCTCGATCGAAGAGCAGCGACTCTTGTCTGAGATCGCATCTCGGCTCAGTGCGGACGACCCGAGACTCGCGGATCGGTTGTCGACCTTGGGCCGGACGCGTCAGCGGCGTATCAGGATCATCGTGACCGTGGTGGTCGCGGTGCTCGTGATGGTCGCGGCGATCCTTACGGCCTTGGTCGTGGCGATGTCGTAGGGGAAGACGAACGCCCCGGCGAGATCTCTCTCGCCGGGGCGGGACGCCTGAGCCGGTGTGGTGGTCGCCTCCTCGGCGAAAAGCACAACGTGGCTCCTGCCTCGGCCGAAGCCGAGCGGTATTCCGCGAAGGCGTGGGTTACGGCCCGGGGGACACAAACCACACCGGCATCACCTACCTTAACCGCAGTCAGGGTGTGCGTATTCCGCGACGGGCCGGTGTGGCGGTTCAGGGTGCTGAAGGCAGGGTGTCCTGAAGGCCATGTTCGGGATCCCCTCGTGCTCCGGCTGGATGTCCGGTGCGTCCTTGAGTATGTAGACATATCCGGTACGCCAAGACCTGAGGTGTATCGAGCAGTGCCCTGACCAGCGGTACGGCGAAAAGGTGCGCCGGCGCCGGGTCCGGCTCGTGCGGAGCGGATCGCGCCATCGCCCGAGTTCGCCATGTCGTGCTGCCCCCGGCTCACGCCAGGGACATGCCTCGGCGAGGGCGCAGGTTCGGCGGCCGGTGAGCGTGAGGGAGTCGGGGAGTTGACTGTACGACGGCTCGAGACGAACGGGCGGGCACATCACGGAATACGTGTGGCCTCCTGGGACCTGGCCGCTGAGGTGCGCACCGCCGCGCGGGCGCGTGTGCTGACCCGTGAGACTCTGCTCGGCTGGGGGGTGACCGATCCCGCCGACACCGATGAGGTGGTTCTCATCGTCGACGAGCTGGTGACCAACGCCGTCGTGCACGGTCATGGGCAGGTGCGGCTGGAGTTGCGCCTGGACGGGTCGCAGCTGGTCGGTGAGGTCGGTGACGACGGCGCGGGGGTGCCTCGGGCCCGGGAGTCCGAAGCGGACTCCGAGAACGGGCGGGGGCTGTGGCTGGTGGCGGCACTGGCCGCGGAGTTCGGGGTCCGGCCGGAGAGCGCCGGCAAGACGCTGTGGTTCACCCGCCCGCTGGCCTTCGGTCGCGGTTCGGGCCAGGCGGCATCTGCCGGCGGCGGGGCGGCCTGCTAGAGGCGCAGCGGGCAGCGTTCGACCAGCCGCCCGCCCGGTTCGAGGTCGTCGTCCTCGTCGACCACGTGACCGAAGGCCAGCGCGGTCCCCGGGTCGTCGGCCAGCCGGTCCAGGTGCCATTCGATGTGCGACAGCGGGCTCCACCAGCCTGCCATCAGGTCTGCCAGCGGGCGGTGCTCTCCGGGCCGGCCCGGCTCCGGCAGGGTGCCGCGCCACAGCGCGTCGGGGCAGTCCGCGGCCCAGTGGGCCGCGCCGTTCAGTACGTCGTCCAGGTCACGGGCCACCTCTCCGAAGGAGCGGACGGCCATCGCGTCCTGGATCATCTGTTCCCGCCGGGTGTAGGGCAGGTCGCGGTCGAACTCCGGAGGGAAGGGCGGACGGCGTCCGTCGAAGACCAGTTCCTCGCCGGTGGCGACGGCCCGGAGCGCACCGATCTGCCAGCGGCTCCACTCGGCGAGATGGCCGAGGACGGCCCGCAGGTCGGCGATGCCCTCGCCTGCCGTACGGGCCTCGGCGGCGGTCTCCGCGAGCCGGACGCGTACGTGCTCGACGCGGTCCAGGGTCCAGGCCCGTGCCCGTGCCGGGGTGCGGGAGAGGGGACCGTCCTCGACGGCGGGGCGCGGTGCCGGGACGCGCAGGGTGGCGAGCAGCTCGTCGAGGTCGCGGAGCCCGGCGTCGCTGCCGGTGAGATAGGCGGCGCCGATGCGGTCGAGGCGGAACAGCCGTGGTCCTTCGCGCAGCCGGCACCAGCCGACGAGGTACTCGCCGTAGGGGGCGATGACCAGGCCGTGCGCCTCCACGTTGCGGCGGGTGCGCTCACCGGCCTGGTCGAGGTAGGAGATGCGGACGACGCGCCGGGCTCGTACGGCGTGCGCGATGGTGTCGCGGACGGGCTGGGCGAGCGAGGCGGTGCCGGTCACGGCCGGTGCGGGAGGCTCCGCGCCGAGGGCCCAGCCGCCGCGGGTGATCCGCACGGGGAGACCGTCGCGGGCCAGGGTCGTCAGGTCCCGTTGCACGGTCCGCTCGCTGACCCGCAGCCGCTCGGCGAGTGCGCGGGTCTGCAGCCGGGCGGGTGCGGCGGCCCGCAGTTCGGCCACGAGCGCGAGCAGCCGTTCCGAGCGGGTCACCTCCCCATCCTGGCCCGCGGGATCCCCGGTTCGCACCCCTTCCGCGTGATCGCGCATTTCCCGGCCTCCCCGCGGCAGGGTCACGGTGCGAGCCGTCAGTGGGGGAGGTCCTCCGCGGTGAGGCGGGTGAGCTGGTCGGCGGACATGGTGCGGCCGTCCCGGACGATGCGCAGTGACTGCTGGGCGACCGCGTCGTCGAACAGGCGGCGCACCGACCTGCCCGCCGCGAAGTCGTGGCGCTGCCGCAGTGCGCGCAGCCGCTCCGGCAGGATGACCAGCAGTTCCTGGTCCAGGACGTACTGCTGCTGCTCCGCGCCGGCACGGAACATGGCCACCAGCTCCTGGTCGGTGGGGTCGGGAAAGACCAGGACCTCACCGATGCGGCGGCCCAGCGCGGGGACGGCGTTCACGAGGTGCTGCAGTTCCGGCTGCCGGTCGGAATAGATCACCACGACCTGGTCGCGTCGTACGTCCATGACCTTGACCAGCTCGCTGAGGACCGCACCGGTACCGGGCTCGCCGAGAGCGGCGGCGCGGTCGATGACGAGAATCCCGCCGAGAGCTTCGGCGGCCTTGGCGCGGACGGCGGCGGCGATGTCGCCGGAGGCGGCCAGCTCGGCGGGGACGCACTCGACGACGTGGCCGGAGTCGAGCAGGCCGATCGCGGCATACATCTGGCCGAGGAGGCGGGCGACGGTGCTCTTCCCGCTGCCGGGTCCGCCCGCGAACGCGAGGTGGCGGGTGCCGTCGCCGACGGGCAGCCCGGCGTGGCGGCGGGCGGCGGCGACCTGCGCCTCGGCGACCATGCGCTCGATGGTCTCCTTGACGCCGGTCATCCCGGCGAGGGAGCGGAGATCGTCGCGGTAGCCGGCGACGTCCTTGAGGTCGCGCAGCGCGGGTTCGAGCTCCTCGGCGACCCCGGTGAAGTCCGGTGGGTCGAGCACGAGCCCGCCGCCGAGGGACTGGGTCTGGTCGGCCTGGCCGAGATGCCGGGTGGCCGCACGGTCCAGATAGGCCTCCACGACGCGGGCGCCGGTCAGACGGCCGCGGCCGCGGATGCGGTTCAGGTCACGGCGGGCCACATCCCAGGCGGCGGTGGACAGGCTCAGGTGCCGTTCGGTGGCCAGCACCTCCAGCAGCGCGGCCCGTGCGGCCGGGTCTGTGAGATCCGGCAGCCGTACGGTCCGGAAGTCGGTGACCAGCTCCGGGTGGGCGGCCGACAGCTGGGCCAGCCTGTCGGGGGCGCAGGTGGCCACCAGCGTGGTGTCGCTGACACCTTCGGCGCGGGCACGGTAGAGGGCGGCCGCGAACACCGGGCCCTGCGGGGAGTCGAGGATCAGCGCGTCGAGTCCTTCGAGCAGCATGGTGTGCCCGGCGTGCTCGTCGAGCATGCCGCGGACCCCCTCGGGGCCTCGCTCCAGCAGTTCACGCGCGTCGAAACCGTGGACGTCGCCGCTGCTGACCTCCACCTCGGCCAGGGTCCGGCCGACCATCCGGGACAGGCGGCGCTGCCCCGTGGAGGGCGCGCCGACGAACAGCAGGGCGGGTGCCGAGGCGCTGGACATCTCCTGGCCGCGCAGCCGCTTGGCCCACTGGCCTCGCCTGCGGACTTCGACGAGCACCTGGCCGACGTCGTCGAGGCCGCACAGGAACCTGATGCCGTAGGCCTCGGTGATCGAGCCCCCGGTCGCTACGGCCCCGGGTACCGGCGTGGGGGAGTGGTGGCGGTATCCGGGAGGTGCCGTGGGGTCGGTGGGCGGCCAGGCGGGCGGGGGCGGGTCGGCCACCGGCGGAGCGTACGACGGGCCGGGGTAGGGCGCGTCGGCAGGGGGTTGTTGAGGCCACGTCGGGGGCGGGCCGGGGTCCGGTGCGGTCATGGGCGTGCCCGGCGGCAGGTCGACGAACGGCGGCGGCCGGTGGCCGTGCATCGGGGGTTCGGGGTCGTCGCCGTAGGGGCCGGCCGGCCGTGGACCGCTGAAGGGTCCCGAGGGCGGCCCGGGCGGGAAGGCCTCCTGGCCGAAGGCGGCTTGGGTCGCGGGGTCGTGCGGGTCCGGGCCGGCGGCGGCCTGGGTGGCCGGTGGTTGCCCGGCGGCCGGTTCCCCTGACACGGGCTCGGCGGCCGATGGGTCGGCAGGGGGCGCCTGCGCGGCGCGCTCGGCCGCGAGGTGGGCCCGAGCGGCGTCGATGATCTGCCAGGGGGTGAGCTCGCCGGTGGACTTGGGAATCTGCAGGGAGGGGCTGGTGAGCTCGGCGGCGGTGGCGGCGGGCACGGTGAAACCGGGCACCGGGGGGTTGAGCCTGGCCAGCCGGCTCCAGCTGAGGGCCAGCGCGTGGGAGGTGGCCAGCAGCGCCCGGAGCTGCTCGACGTCGTCGGTGCGCAGGGTTTCGGGCAGTCTGCCCTCGCGTGGCCACAGCTCCCGTAGCGGGTGGGACGGCTGGGTGAGAACCTCCTGGACGACGCGGGCGCTGTCGGGATCCAGCCAGGGCAGCACCGCGGGCAGCACGTTGGGGGTGTTCTGCAGGTCGGCCGCGAGCACTGCGGCTCCCGCGCGCCGTACGTCGGTGGGGGTGCCGGGGCGCTCCTGCAGGCCGGCGACGATCTGGCAGAGGTCGTAGAAGGCCAGCCGCAGGTACTCGCCGGGCGCGATCTCCCGCAGTACCGGGAGCGCGTGCTCGGCGGGGCAGCGCCGCTGCCATTCCTGTGCGATCGCGGCGGGCCCGTAGCGTGCGGTGGCCATGTCGTTCTGGACCATCCGGACGGTGGTGGCGGTGATGGCGGCCAGTGCGTCGGCGCCGGGCCGGAAGCGGGGGTCCTCGCGCAGCCCGCCGGCGACCTCGCCCATGACCCGCGCCACGTACGAGGCGCCGACCGCGTCGCCGGCCAGCAGCCTGCCGGAGTAGTAGGCCGACAGCCGGGACAGGTCGGGCGGAACCATCCAGCGCAGCTGGCCGGCGGGCACGGTCAGGTAGGACACGAACAGTTCGATCAGCGGGTGCTGGTCCAGCAGCACCGGGGACCCGGCGCACCACAGCAGCGCGCCCCAGGCGGCGGCCAGCGTGCTGGGGGTGCCCGGCTTGAACGCGGGGTCCTGCAGGGTGAACTGAGCGGGGTTGACCGACAGGGCGGTGATCAGGGACTGCTGGAGACGGGCGACGAGGGTCGTGGCCGGGGCGTCACCGAGGAATCCGGCCGTGGCCGCCCGGCCGGCCGCGAGATCGGGGCCGGTCGGGATCAGCGCGGGAGGAACCGGCGGGTTGCCCGCGCCGGGCGGGGCGGTCAGGGGCGCCCTGCGGGCCGCCGGGTCGGCCGGCGGCGGGCAGGCGTGCCAGTTGCCGTCCAGCCCGCACCGGTACCAGCGCCCCCACGCGCCGAACAGCCACCATTCCGCGCCGCCCGACAACATGCGCGAGGTGATCGCCTCCGCACGCTGGTGGGGGGCGGCGGTGCGCCACCATGGTGCCGCCGCCATCGCCCGGACCTCGTCCTCGGCCTTGCTGTAGGGGTCTGTGCCGGCCCCGGCTGCCTGCCAGTTCACCCAGCGAATGGTAGTCGGCCCGGGCGAATCGTCCGGCGTGTCAGGCGGTGTTACGGTCTGGTAGGCCTCGCCGGGCCGTCACCGGTCAGGCGTTCTCCTCCAGGAAGCGGCGGGTCCCGAACGTCACACAGCCGACGACCAGGAACACGGCGACGGGTGCTCGCTCCCAGACCGTGGCGGCCGTGTAGTGCCCGAGGAACAGCGCCAGCGCGTACGACAGCGAGGCGATGCTGACGGCCGGCGCCGAACAGGCCCAGCTGAATCAGCAGCCCGGGGACGTAGACCTGGCTGGAGTCGGGTCTCGGCGACTGCGCGACCCTCCCGGCCTGATCGGCCCCCGGGCGAGCCCGCGCGGGACCTCCGCGCCGGGCGGCCGGAGAAAGGGGAGCGGAAGACCGGCGCGCACCGCGGGATCGCGCGGCCACCCCGCCCCTGGTCACGATATGCACACTGCCATTGACAGTAATTCGGCCTTATCCAACCATTGCGCCAGGTGAGAGCGATCTGGGAGGCGTTCGGTCATGACCATGACTCTCGCGGAGATCGACCCGTCGGCACTGGCGTTCTGGCGGCGCCCTCTCCAGGAGCGGGCGGAGGCCTTCGCGCTGCTGCGCGCCGAGGACGGACCACAGTTCTACGCCGAGCCGCCGATCCCGTTCATGCGCCGCGGCAAGGGTTACTGGGCTTTGGTCAAGCACACCGACGTGTGCGAGGCCAGCCGGAACCAGGAGATCTTCAGCAGCGAGCCCAGCGCCACCAGCATCCCCGACCTGCCCAGATATATGGCGCGGTACTTCGGGTCCCTGATCAATATGGACGACCCCCGGCACGCCAAGATCCGCCGCGTGGTGTCCCGGGCGTTCACCCCCAGGATGCTCGCCAAGATCGAGGCCGACATCGCGCGGCGCGCCGCCCGCATCGTCGATGAGCTGATAGCGGGCGGGCCCGGCGACTTCGTCGAGCGGGTCGCCGTGCGGCTGCCGGTCGAGGTGATCTGTGACCTGCTCGGGATCCCCGGCCGGCTCCACGCCGAGGTCATCGCCCGGACCAACGTCATCCTGGGCAACGCCGACCCCGAGTTCACCTCCATCGGCCCCGGCCTCGGCCGGCTCAGCACCGCCAAGGGCATCACCCAGATCCTGCGAGCCGCCCGCGACCTGCACCGGCTCGCGGCCGGCCTGGCCCGGGAACGGATCAAGAACCCGGCCGGCGACCTCACCTCCGCGCTCGTCAGCGCGAACGTCGACGGGGAACGCCTGACCGCCCACGAACTCGGCTCGTTCTTCCTGCTGCTCGTCGTCGCCGGCAACGAGACCACCCGCACCGCCATCGCACACGGGCTCAAGCTGCTCACCGACAACCCCGGCCAGCGCGAACGGCTGCTGGCGGACTTCGACGCCGGCATCGCTGGCACGGTCGAGGAGATCGTCCGCTACTCCACACCGGTGATCTTCATGCGGCGCAACCTCACCCGCGACCACGAGATGAACGGGCACACCTACCGGGCCGGGGACAAGGTGGTGCTGTTCTACAACTCCGCCAACCGGGACGAGGCGGTCTTCAAGGACCCCGACGTCTTCGACATCACCCGCCACCCGAACCCGCACGTCGCCTTCGGCGCGCCGGGCCCGCACTTCTGCCTGGGCGCCAACCTCGCCCGCAGGGAGATCGCCGTGATGCTCCGGGAGGTGTTCAGCCGGCTGCCCGACATCCGCGCCGACGGTGAACCCGACCGCCTGCTGTCGGCCTCCATCAACGGCTACAAGCGCCTTCCCTGCACCTTCACCCGCCCATGAGACCAGAAACTCGAGACCTGGAGAGCCACGCACCTTGAGGCGCTGAGACCGGCCGCCGGGCCTCCGCCGCGGGCTCACCCCCGGCCGATCTCCTCCAGCAGCCCGGCGAGCTCGGCCGGGCGCGAGAACATCGGCCAGTGACCGGTCGGCAGGGACCGCATGTCCATATCGGCCATCAGCGCGAACACCCGATTCCCGCTGCTGGCCAGCTCCTTGACCTGCTCCAGCGGGAACGTGCAGGCGATCAGTGTCCGGGGCGTCGCGGGCGGCACGGCCGGGCGGCGCAGCGGCTCCCGGGCGGTCCCGAACGGCTGCGGGGTGCCCCGCTCGCGCATCGCCCGCAGATGTTCCTCGGTGAGCCCGGACAGGTTGCCCGGATCCTCGGCGGGGTCGAAGGCCGGCACCGGGATCTTCCAGCCGTCCCCCTCGACGGCCACCTGCCGTTCGATGGCGGCCCGGACCTGCGGCGGATTGAACTCGATCTGCGCCATGCCGTCGGGCAGCGGGCCGGTGTCGACATAGACGATCCGCGCGATCCGCTCGGGAACCCGGTCGGCGGCACCCGTCACCGGAGTCGTCCCGCCGCTGTGGGCCACCAGCACCACCTCCCGCAGATCACCCCTCTCCAGCACCGCGATCACGTCCGCGACATGCGTCTCCACGCCCACCTCGGGGGTCGCCTCGGCCGCGCGGTCGGCCTGCCCCGTGAGCGTCACCGCGTGGGCCTCGTGGCCGGCCGCGCGCAGCCGCTCCGCCACCTCCTCCCACGCCCAGCCGCCGAGCCAGAATCCGGGAACCAATACGTACGTCGTCATCTGCGCACCTCTCTGTAAGACCATCAGGCCGATCCGCCGCCCGATCCGGCCGTGCCGTCCACCGGGCCGATGCCGCGGACGCTACGGTCATAACAGGACGGAATCGGTCCTGATAAAGGAGGTGAGCCGTGTCACATCCCACGACGCGAGTGCTCGCCATGCTCGAACTGCTGCAGGCCGACCACCGGCTCACCGGGCCGGTCCTCGCGGACAAGCTCGGCGTGCAGGAACGGACCGTGCGCCGCTACGCCGCCCTGCTCGCCGAACTCGGCATCCCGGTGACCGCCGAGCGCGGCCGGTACGGCGGCTACCGGCTGCTGCCCGGCTTCAAGCTGCCGCCGCTGATGCTCACCGACGACGAGGCCACCGCCGTGGTCCTGGGGCTGTTGGCCGGCAGGAGGCTCGGCCTGCCTCCGGAGGCCACCGAGAGCGCGCTCGCCAAGGTGGGGCGGGTGCTTCCCGCGGCGCTGCGCGGCCGGGTGCAGGCACTGCGGGAGACCCTCGGCCTCACGCTGACCCCCCGCGAGGGCCCCGACACCGCGGCGTCCGTGGTGCTCGCGCTGGCCGGAGCCGTCCACGACCATCGCAGGGTACGGCTGCGGTACCGCTCGTGGCAGGGCGCCGACAGCGAACGGGACCTGGACCCCTACGGCCTGGTCTTCCACTCCGGGCGCTGGTACGTCACCGGCCACGACCACCGCAGCGGCGAGGTCCGCACCTTCCGCGCCGACCGGGTGCTCGAGGTGACGCGAGGCCTGCAATCGTATGAGGTCCCCGACGGCCTCGACCCGGTCCAGCAGGTGATGCGCGGCCTGGCCGGCGTCGCGTACGCGCACGAGGTCGAGGTCCTGCTGGAGACCGGCCTGGCCGAGGCCCGGCGGCGTATCCCGCCCGTCGCGGCCACCCTGACTGAGACCGCCGGGGGAGTGCTGCTGACCGCCCGCGCCGAGCGGCTCGACGGGATGGCCCAGATGCTCGCCGGTCTCGGCTGGCCGTTCCAGATCCGCCGCCCCGACGAGCTGCGGACCGCGGTACGGGACCTGAGCGCGCGTCTGCTGGCCCAGGCCGACCGCTGAGCGCGGCCCGTGGTCACCGGGTCTCGGACCGGCCGGATCTCTGATCGGCGGGCCGGGTCCCCACCGTGGACTATCTACTACTTAGCGTGACAATATTTGTACATACGGTAACAGTCCGTGGTGCGTGGCGGGTATTTGAGTACTGAGCGGACGAGGTCCGCGCGGATCACGATCACCGAGTAGAGAGGACGCACCAGTGACCACTCTCCAAGAATCGATCGACCTCAACGTCCCGGCCGAAGCCGTTTGGGCCCAGCTGCACAAGATGGACTCCTATCCGCAGTTCATCGAAGGCGTGCAGAGCGTGAAGAAACGGGGCAACGACCAGGCCGCCGTTCAGATCAAGGCCAACGGCCACTCGCAGAAGTGCGACACCGAGATCGTCGACGGCCGTCGCAACGAGCAGATGACCTTCAAGATCAAGAGCGCCCCGCACCTGGGCGGCACGATCGAGCTGCGTCCCATGGGGGACCGGCGCACCACGATGCAGGTGCGGCTGGAGTACGACCCGCAGGAGCTCAGCGAGACGTTCGGGCTGAACGGCTCCAGCCACAACGGCACGGTGAAGCAGACCATGCAGCAGAACATGGCGAAGTTCAAGTCGCTGGTGGAACGCAGCCACTCCTGAGGGTGCCGACCGATCGCACGCGAACACCCGGGGGGCCGCCGGGGACGTGGCGGCATCGATCTCTCAACGGTCCTCGGTGACCGCGCGGTGACGGCCCGGCCGGCCGGCCGGGTGCACGCCCCGGCACGATGCTTCGTGCCGGGGCGTCACGGCGCCCACGGCAGGTACGGCTGGGCGGCCCCGATCCCGCCGAGACCTAACGGCTGCCCGCCCCGCACGCCGGCCGGCTCGCCCCCTCCGGCATGAGCATGGGCAGAGTGAGCGGCTCCTGGCGGAGCCGAGATGATCAGCGGCGCGTCTCGTGCCACTTCTCGATCATCGTGGTCATCTCGGCCTGCATGAAGGCGAAGAAGTCGCGCATCTCCGCGATCCGCGCGCCGGACGGTGACCCCTCGCCGCCCAGCGCGGGGACCCCTTCGGCGGCGATGTCGACCAGGATCTTGAACAGGCCGCCCTTGACGACGCCGGCCTGGTACCACGCGTCGTCGGGCAGCCGGTAACTGTCACGGCGGGACCCGGGCACCGGTTCACGCTGCACCATGCCGATCTGAGTGAGATAACGGACCGCCCCCGAGATGGCGGCCGGGCTGACCTCGAGCCGCTCACCGAGCTCCGCGGCGGTCAGCACCTTCTCGTCGGCGGCCATCATCGTCATGAGCACCCGGGCGGCCATCCGGGGGAAACCCCAGTCGGCCCAGACCAGGGCCATGTGCTCGACGAATCGGCGCACACCGTCGTTATCACGAGCTCCGTCCGGCACGCGCCACTCCCTCTCCACCATCGTCCCTTCGAAAGTTTACGGTATTTCCAGACTTCACAAATTCATGAACTCTGTATGACGTCAAGCCATGAGGAACAAGACAGATGTCCGGCCTGGCCGAGAGCGGGGCGCGCGAACTTCAGTGCGCGGCCAGGCGGGCGAGGAGTTCGACGGTGTGCGCCAGCCTCACCTGCTCGGCCGGGGACAGCTCGGTGGCCATCGCCTCGGCGAGCCAGTCCGCCCGCCGTCCGCGGCGGGCTTCGAGCGCCTCCCGCCCGGCCGGGCTGAGCACGATCAGGGTCTTGCGGCCGTCGCCGGGATGGGGCCGCTGGCCGGCCAGACCCTGCTCGACCAACTGGCTGACGGTGCGCGACATCGACTGGTGGCGGACCCGCTGGACGCCGGCCAGCTCGCTGGTCGTCATCGGCCCGTCGCGATCGAGAAATCCCAGCACGGCGGCCTGGGCCGCGGGCAGTTCATCCGTCGCCCGCGCCCGGCGCACCAGCGCGCCGACCACGGCCCGCAGCTCGCTCGCCGTCCGCACGACGTCCACCTCGGTCATGCCCACAATCATACAGCCAGGCTGTACAGCTTTGCTGTATAGTTACGGTTGCGATCTTGCTGGAACCTCAGGGGAGGAGAGACATCATGCTGGTCACCAAGCTCGAGCACGCCTGCGTCCGACTGGAGAAGAACGGCACGACACTGGTCATCGACCCCGGCGTGTTCACCACCCCCGCGGCCTTCGACGGAGCGGACGCGGTGCTGATCACGCACGAGCACCTCGACCACTTCGCCGAGGACCGGCTGCGGGCGGCCGCCGAGGCCGACCCGGCGCTGCGCATCTGGACCAACCGCTCCGTCGCCGACACCCTCGGGGGGCTCGGCGGCCGCGTGCACGTCGTCGGCCACGGCGACACCTTTGCCGTCACGGATCTGGAGGTGGAGGTGCACGGCGAATGGCACGCGGTCGTCCACCCCGACATCCCCCGGATCACCAACATCGGGTTCCTCGTCGACGGCCGGGTCTTCCACCCCGGAGACGCCCTGACCATCCCGGAACGGCGGATCGAAGCCCTGATGCTGCCCGCGCACGCCCCCTGGTCGAAGACGGCCGAGCTCATCGACTACGTCCGTGAGCTGAAGCCCGGACGCACATTCTCGGTGCACGACAGCGGCCTGAGCGACATCGGCAGAACGCTGGTGGACGGACTGCTGGGCGAGCGCGGTCCGGGCACCGGCGCCGAGCACGGCCGGCTGCCCATCGGCGAGGCCGTGGACCTCGACTGAGCCGCCCGCGGCCCGACGCCGCAGCCCGGCGACGTGACCGGCGACGTGTTCGCGCTCATCGGCGCGGTCGCCTGGGCCGCGGAGCAGCCGTCCGCCGACCCCGACACGGCCGGCCGGCTGCTGTCCGTCATGATGAAAGGCCCGCGCCGCCGCTGACCC
>JAOPYK010000210.1 GCA_025964695.1 Streptosporangiaceae bacterium
ACCTCGACGATCCGGCCGAGATACATCACCGCTATCCGGTCGCTCACGTGCCGAACGACGGACAGATCATGGGCGATGAAGACATAGGTCAGACCTAGCTTGCCCTGTATATCGGCCAGGAGGTTGATGATCTGCGCCTGGATCGAGACGTCGAGCGCCGAGACCGGTTCATCGCACACCACCAGTTCTGGCCGCAGCGCCAGTGCCCTCGCGACCCCGATGCGTTGCCGTTGGCCACCGGAGAATTCGGCCGGAAAACGGTTGTAGTGCTCGGGGTTGAGGCCGACGAGCTGCATCAGCTCTTGGACCTTGGTCTTGAGTTCGGCACCTCTGCCCATCCCATGGATGGCAAAGGGATCGGCGATGATCGAGCCGACCCTGCGACGTGGGTTGAGCGAGCCGTAAGGGTCTTGGAAGACCATCTGCATCTTGCGGCGATACGGCCGAAGCTGACGGGCCGACAAACGGGATAGGTCATTGCCGTCGAAGGAAACCGTGCCTGAGGTGAGTTCATACAACCGCATAATGCATCGCGCGAGGGTGGACTTGCCGCAGCCGGACTCGCCCACCAGCCCGATCGTCTCGCCCCGGCGTACAGCCAAGCTGATCCCGTCCACGGCGTGAACGTGCTCACGCTTGCCCCCGAACAGCTTGTCCGACGGGACAGGGAAGTGTTTGACGACGTCCGTCAACTCCAGCAGCGTTTCCCCATTGGGCGGCTGAACGCGCCCGGGCATGCTCTCTTCTGTCATGCCGAGGCCGATTCATCCTGCACCGAGGTCATGTCGGCCGGTGATCCGGGATGCCCGAGTCGCGCGACCTCTTGACGGCGCAACACTACGTCGGCCGTCGTACCTACAGCTTCGGGTGGAAGCCAGCAGGCAGATCGATGATCGAGACCGCCGGCAACCTGCCGCATGGGAGGTTCGTCGCCGAGGCAGCGATCGCTGGCATAGTCGCACCGAGGATGAAAGGGGCATCCCCGCGGCACCTGCAACAGGCTGGGCGGAAGCCCGGGAATGGATTTGAGCATGCTGCCGCGCCCTCCGTGCTGTGGCAGTGAACCGATGAGTCCTTCGGTGTAGGGATGGTGCGGCTCGTGGTACAGCGTCCGCTTGTCGGCGTACTCCATTGGCTTGCCTGCGTACATCACCATGACCCGGTCCGCGATCTCGGCGATGACTCCGAGATCGTGGGTAATAATGATCACCGCCGTACCGAACTCATCTTGCAGCCGCTTGATCAACGCCAAGATCTGCGCCTGCACCGTAACGTCCAACGCCGTGGTGGGTTCGTCTGCGATCAGCAGCTTGGGATTGAGCGCCAAAGCCATCGCGATCATGGCCCGTTGGCGCATCCCCCCGGAGAACTGGTGTGGGAAGTCATCTACCCGTTGCTGAGGGGTAGGGATCCCTACCAAACCGAGCAACTCGACCGCACGCTGCCGGGCTTGCTTCTTAGAGACCGACTCATGGGCGCGAATCATCTCCACGATCTGCCAGCCCACGCGATAGTGCGGATGAAGGCTCGACAGGGGATCCTGAAAGATCATCCCGATCTTCGCCCCGCGGACGCTCCGAAGGTCCGCATCAGGCATGGCGAGCAGATCCTTGCCCTCGAACCGTGCGGTGCCAGAGATCCGGGCTCCCTGGGTCAGCCCGACGATCGTCTGTGTCGACACGCTCTTGCCTGATCCTGACTCACCGACGATCCCCAAGGTCTCCCCCTGATCGACGGCGAAACTGATGCCGCGGACCGCCCGCAGAACGCCATCGGCAGTCGAGAAGGAGACGTGCAGGTCGTCTACCTCGAGCAGGGACACGCAGGCACTCCCATTCCGGCGTCGGAGACCGCTTCGCCCGCGGCGATCATCTGTTCTTCAGCCAGACGTTGGTGATGTCGTAATTCTGGTTGATCGGGAGGTAGGCGGTATTCATCAGTCGTGACGACTTGTAGAGCGGAACGTCGACCGAGGCGAGCGGTATGAACGCCGCATCTTTCATGCTCTGCGCCGAGATTTGATGCCACAAGTCGCCGACCTTGGCTTCCTCGGAACTCGGCAAAGACAGCGCCTGCTGAACCAACGTGTTCGTTGTCGGGCTGTTGTAGTCGCCGTAGTCCACCGAGTTAGGACCATAGTTCGGACCATCTGTCATTGGCTGCAAGACCGCTCGTCCGTTGACGCCGAACCAGTCCGGCACCCACGACAGCAGCGTGATATCCCACAGGCCGCGTTGTGAACTTGCTGGATCTGAGATGTAGTGGACAACGAAGTCGTTCTTGGTAGTGGGGACCAACTGGACCTTCACCCCGGCTGCCGTGAGGTCGGTCTGCATCGACTCGGCAATCTTGGGGCTCTGGTCGGTGTTAGGGTACAAGAGCTTCAACGTGAACCCGTTGGGATAGCCCGCAGCCGCGAGGAGCTGTTTCGCCTTTGCCGGATCACCCTTGTCGCCTTGGGTCGGATACAGATTGAAGTCCTGGTAACCGATGTCCACCGGGGTGAGGATCTGGCTGGCTGGTTTGGCGATCTTGCTACCACCAAGGCCCTGGGCGATCGCTGTCTTATCGATCGCGTATTCCAGCGCCTGCCGGACCTTGACATTCTTCATCGCTGCGTTCGCATTAGGGCTCTGCTCATTGAAGACGGCGTAGTTCACCGCGCCGCTGGAATGAACGGCCAGATTCGGGTCTCCCGTCAGAGACGGCAGATCCGGGGTCGGAGCTACAACATCCCAGCCCAGGTCGGTCGTACCTGCCTGGATCTGCCGCTGCACTGCCTCTGGCGTCTGCCCTTCGGTGATCGTGATCTTGTCGACGTAGGCCTTGCGGACCGGGTCGCTGCTCGCCTTCCAGGCCGGGTTCCGGTCGAGCTGAAACCCCGCGTCTGGGGTGTATTTGGTGATCTGATAGGGGCCGTCGGACAGCACATGCGCTTTGAACTCAGGGCTGTTCGGGACGTAGTTCAGATACTCGACCGGCACCGCAGATGCAAACGGCTCGGCGATGATGTCGAGGAAGTCGGCCGTCGCATGGGTGAGATGAAACACAATCGTCTTGGAATCCGGGGCTGACATCCCGGAGACTTCGTTGCCATTGATGTATTTCGCGATTGCCGCTGCCGTGCCGGAAATCTTTGACTCGGCCTGGCAGTAGGCAGCCATTCCCTTGATTGTCTTGGTGAAGTAGCTTGGGGCACCGACGGGAGCGACCGGATTACACATGCGCTTGAAGCTCCGGACGAAGTCACCGGCCGTGACAGCCCTGGGCGGCGTCGAATTCCACATGACGCCATCGCGGAGGTGGATTGTGTACGTCGCGCCCTTGTCGGTGATCCCCCCGTTCGCTTCGGTCGGGACGTCACTGGCGACATCCGGAACAGTGCCGGCGACCGTCTTGGCGTCTGTGCTCGCCGGATTACTGAACAACTGCCGGGTCCACGCCCGCTCCAGAGTGTGAGTGTCAGTGTTGTAGCCGGCGGTGGGATCAAGGAAGTCGATGTCTCCCTGCCCGGCCAGTTTCAAAGTGCCGCCCGTTTGTGGTTTGGCCGATTGCCCGCTCGACGACGTGGCCGCACCTCCCGTACATGCAGTGAGCAGAAGCCCAACAGCACTTCCTGCTGTGATGCTCACGGTCAGGCGGCGAATTCGCGGCACGGTCACGGCCTCTCCTGTATGCCGCTGACCACACCACAGCCAGCGGAGAATTGCGGAAGATCTAGGTGGTATGCAAGTTTGTACTGTTGTGTGTTTCTTATCGGTTAAATTGTGTAAATCTGTCGTTACGGTCCGACCGAAACGACCGTCGTCCCATGCGCCGCACAGCTCATCGCTCGCAGGCCAGCCCGCATCGGCCTTCCGTCGGCCGGGTGGCAGCTCGCCGCCATTGACGAGTTCGGTGAGCCTGTCACGGTTGGGGAGACCGGCGAGCCGGCGATCGCGGGCGTCCCTGGATCCCGTCAAGGACCCGGGAAGTTTGCGCCGTCCGTTATGGGTGAACGCTTACCCCCCGCGCCGAGCCGACCACGAAAAACAATCGAGGGCCCTCGTGGTAGCCGACGACCGGATAGCGCCTTGTTGACATTCAGCATGTTAGTAAGTTGGCCTTCGCGGGGTCAAGACTTCCCCCTAAGGTCACGTGATCACATCCACACACCTGCCCGTCCAGCGGTCGTCGGTCTCAAGCTCGCCGCGGCCCGCAGCACCGGCACGCTGTCAGCGGAGGCCTCGCTGCACCGTTGCCGCAGCGGATCGACGCGGCCAACGACGTGCTGAACGCCTCCGTGTATCTGGTCTGGGCAGGTATGTTCGCGGCTGGGACGGCGCCCGCGAAGCCGTCGTCCGGGACGCGCATGGGCCGTTGGCCGGCATCTGCGGGGTTGCTCCCGCGCCGCTCCGTGTGGGTGCGCACGCGTTCCGCAACGCTAGCCGACTGCTGTTGAGGCGGTGATTTTCCCGACGGTGTCCAGCTGTGGTGCTCGCGGAAAGAGGTCCACTGCCGACACGCGTCCACTGGCAGCGGCGTACCGATGGGAATCCGGGTCCAGACGGCATCCATGTTGCGGCCGGTCTCGAGACGCTCAAGGAAGGACTGACCGCACTGAGGCGGAGCTGAACACCTTGAAAGCCGTTCGGCGAGCGCTAAGTAGCGTACGGCGTGCCGCTCTGCCCCTCGGTGGTCACTCGAAGCGCATCGTCGGCGAGCACCGCGTGCACGCCCCACACGCCGTTGGCCACCTGAGTGACTCGAAGATCAACGACGCTGCTCGCCAGCGCCAACGCCTCTGTCCTGCTCACCTTGAACAGCTGTTCCATCCAAGTGAGCATTGCGTTCAGTGCCGCCGCGGAGGCCTCATTGAGGTCTTCGTCGAAACCAAAAGTGATCCGGCCGCTGGGTGTCGTCGCGTAGGGCGTCGTCAGCGCCGGGTCTGGTACGACGCTCACCTCGAGTTCGGTAGTCATCGCGCACTCGATGGCCGTGCCAGAAACCTCACCATCGCCCTGCCGCGCGTGGCCATCGCCGACCGACAGCAACGCCCCGTCGACGGCCACCGGAAGATAAAGCACGCTGCCCTGGATCAAGTCCTTGCAATCGATGTTGCCGCCGCAATACCGCGGCGGGGTCGTGGAATGCTCGCCGGCCTCGGCGGGCGCGACCCCGATCACGCCGAGGAACGGATGGAGGTCAACGCTGAAACCGAGATTGTTAGTGCCGACTTGTGACTGCGAGTCCAACCGCCAGTGCAAGGCGACCATCACATCGGCCGGTATGCTCAAGCAGTCCATGAATGCGTTCTCATGGTCCCCGGCGACGGTCCAGCCCCAATCACTGGGTGTCAGTTTCACGAGGCGTACCGCGACGGCCGTCCCGGGCCGGGCGGAGCGGACGAAGATCGGCCCACACAAGGCATGGCCCCGGGCACCGGGCAGGAAAGTATCACCGAATGCGCCGGGAGTCTCTGGTTCCTGCAGATAGCCACGGGCATCGAGGGATCGGACTGTCACCGTGTCGCCGGAATCGACGTACAGCACCGGTGCTAGTGCGCGGCTGAAGAAGTCGTGAACCACACCCTCCGTGGGCTCAAGGAAGTGGTGTGCCATTTGTGCCTTCCAGGGCGAACGAGGGGCATTCTGGACGGTTTGCAGAGCACATCGGCCTTTGAACCACCGACGCCGACCAGATGCACAAGGAGTCACCGACTTCTGACGCGCGTCAACACCAATGATCAGAAGCCGAGACGAATCGACACTAGCTCGCTAACATTCAGAATGTCAACATCCGCCTGCCTGGTGTGCTCGCCGTCAGCCGAGGCGAATGCATTGATCGGCCCGCTCCTGCAGCCGATGGGCGCCGGCGCCTCCTGCCTGCCGGTCTGGTCTTTGATCACCTCGACGGGGGCGCTGATCTCTTGCTCAGCGACGTCACCAAGACCCTCACCGAGTACAACGATCACCGTTCAAGCGTCACAGGCTACGAAGACGTCCGGACTCAGAGCTGGTACAGGCGCCGCGCGTTGTCCCTGCCGATCATGGTGATCACTCGCAGGGCGTCGGCGGCCGACCAATCGCCTGCGGACACCCAGGCTCCGGCGATCTCGGTGATGGCATGTCGCCAGAGATGTGCTCCGAGATAGTGGAGTTCGGCGGGTCCCCAGGCGTCGGACGAGTAGAGCAGTTTGGCGAACGGCGCCAGCTCCAGCGACTCGGCCACGACGGCCGTGGCCCGGGCCCCCACGTAGTTGACCGCGAGCCCGACGTCGAAGTAGACGTTGCTGAACGACTGCGCCAAGTATCCGGCCTCGCGGTGGTATGGGTAGCAGTGCAGCAGCGTGATCGGTACGGCGGCCACCTCGGCCCGGCGCAGCAAGCCGAGCAGCAGCATCGGGTTGACCCTGTGCAGGTCGAGGTCCCGGTCTCCGTAGCCCACATGGATCTGGATCGGCAGGCCGAGGTCGACGGCACTGTGGATCCCGAACCGCAGCAGCGTCGGATCGGTCAGCCGGGGGTCGGGCCCGGCGTCTGCGATCCACCGGTCCGCCGACGCCGCGACCTCTGCCGGTGCCGGCGGTGTCCAGTCGATATCGAATCCGCTGCGGTAGGCCACCACGGTCTTGACGCCGGCAGCCGTCTTGGCCGCCGCGCGCAGCAGGTCCCGGAAGGCGTCCGCGTACTCTGCTCCGGAGACGCCTTTGGCTGCGAGGGCCTGTGCGAGTGCCTCGAGCCGGACGATCTCGTGGACCCGTCCGCCGGACACGGCAGCCAGCCCGTACGGATCGAGGATGTCGCCACCCAGATACCCGGTGTCAACGATCCAGTCGCTCACGCCGGCGGCCGGCAGCAGACGCCCGGCGACCTCCTGCTCGCCCAGCTCCGCACGCCGGGCCCAGTAGTCATCGGCGGGCGCATGCTCGGGGAGGCCGAGGAGCGGCGCGCACCAGCGGCGGATGGCGAAACCGAGCTGGGAGTCGAACTGGGTCATCCAACCCGGGATCGGATCGGGGGAGCCCTCGTTGATGGACTCCTCGAAACGGGCGCGCGTCACGGGCACGTTGAAGGCCCCGTGGACGTGGTGGTCGACAAGCTGCAGCTCCGCCACCGCCGCACGCAACGTTTCCATCATGCCTGACCCCCATTCGCCGGTGCCGCCGGTGCCCGCACCCGCCTGGGTGGTTGTCCCAGGCGGGTGCGGGTCGGCCGTACGAAGCCGTACCCGACCAGCGCGACCCCGATCAGGCCGATCAGGAACGACATCGGTACGCCCTTGCGGTGCATACCGGCGATCGACTGGCCGTTGCCGGCCATGGCGAGGGTAGGGCCGACGATGGTGAGTGACAGCGCCCCAGCGACCCAGAGCAGTGCACGGCGTGGCACACGTGCCCCCCTGCGGACTGATCCATCGCGGATTCTCCTTACGCTGCTCAGGTAGGACTTGAGAGAGACTGTCAGAACGACCAGGCGTACCGGAACCGTTCGGTGAGCTCGTCGAGCTCGACCTGGGCGTAGGTATGTTGTTCATGGCGGCGAACGGCCAGTAGCGCCTCGACGATCTCCTCGCCCAGGATCCGCCGGGCGAGCGCCGAGCCGCTCAGAGCGTCCAGCGCTGCGGCCTGGGTGTCTGCCAGCCGTACGACCTGGTCCGCGCCCTGTTCGGCACCTCCGGCCTGCAGCGCTGCGGGATCAACCCGTACCTCGGCGGGCAGGACCGCCGACCGCTCCATTCCTTCCAGCGCGAGCCCGAGCATCGCGGCGATGGCCAGATACGGATTGGCCGACGGGTCGACACACTTCAGCTCGATGTTGGCGCCGTAGGGGTTTCCACCAGTCGCGGCGCACAACCGTACGGCCGCTTCGCGGTTCTCCAGCCCCCAGCAGGCAAAGGCCCCCGACCAGCGGCCCGGCTGAAGTCGCGACGCCGACAGCACCGACCCGGCGAACACGCCGAGCAGCTCGGGCAACCCCGTGACGATGCCGGCCAGTGCGGCCTCGCCCTGCGCCGTAAGGCCCCTGGATCCCGGCCCACCCGACAGCAGCGGCGCGCCGTCCCTGGTAAAGGACAGGTGCTGATGCGCGCCGTTGCCGGCGCCGCCCTCGAACGGCAGAGGCGAGAACGAGGCCCGCAGGCCATGTCGGCGGGCCACCCGCCCGATGACGAGCCGGGCGAGGACGACCCTATCGGCGGCCTCAAGGGGGCCGACCGGCCCGAGGGATACCTCGTACTGCCCGGTGCCGTACTCGGCGTGCAGCTGCTCCACCACAAGCCCGAGGGTCTCCATGGCCGAGCACAGGTCGGCCAGGAACCCCTCATGGTCGAACACCGGGCCAAGGCCGTAGGCCTGCCAGTGCCTGCTCTGCAGAGCCTCACCGCCGGCATCAGTGAGCACGAACTCGAGTTCGTTTCCGACCAGCACTCCCAACCCGGCCGCCTCCGCCCGCGCCTGCAGGCCGCGCAGCCGCCCCCTCGCGCAGCCCGCCACCGGTCTGCCGTCCTGGTCGAAGAACTCCGCCGGGCCCCAGGCGAAACCGTCGCCGAGCACGCGCAATCCGGTCAAATCGACGCGGAGCCGCAGATCGCCGACCACGCCGAGCCGGTCGGTGAAGGCGATCGCGTTGTCGATACAGAACACATTCCAGGTCGGCGAGGCACCCATGCCGGCGACGTGGAACGAGGCCGCGCGGCGCACCGGAACGGACTTCGCCCTTGCGACCCCGGCCATGTCGACCACCGAGCCGACGAGGATCTGGGCGCCACTTTCCGCCAGGACTGCGTGGCAGGCAGACTGCTCGGCCTCGGTCAGCACTGGCATGGGATCGGCGATTGCCATGACAGCCTCCCTGGAGTGTTCTGGTGGAGATGAAAGAGGTGGTAGCAGCAGTGCGGGCGCGGAACTGTGGGGTTTGATCACTTCCGATTACCGAACTGTTCAGCGCCCACCTGCTGACGCTCCCGCTGGTACCCGCCAAACAGGACGCCGTGGAGCGCCGCGACGTCGGCCCCATGCCAGGCCTACTGGTTCATGAGAAGGTCGAAAGCGTGGCTGCGGTGCTCCGCGAAGAGCTGCAGGGCCCGCTCGGCGTCACGCGCCCGCAACGCGTGCGCGAGATCCCGGTGCTCGGCCGGGATGTGATCGGTGTAGCCGTCGTCGCTCAGGCCGATCCGCGTGAGCAAGAACAGATGGACCTGGGAGCGGATCGCGTGCCAGGCCGCTTCAAGGCGACTGTGGTGGGCGGCGGCGTAGACGGCGTCGTGGAACTCGAGGTCCGCCCAGACCATGGCGTGCACGTCCTCGGCACGATCCATCCGGTCCACAGTCTTTTCGATGGCCGCGAGGTCCTCGTCAGAGGCGTACTTCAGGAGCCGTTCGACGGCCAGTTGCTCCAGGGCCCCGCGCAGGCTGTTCAACTCCGAGGCGTCCTGTGCAGACAGCGTGGTGACGGTAGTGCCGCGGTGCCACTCGCCTTGGACGAGACCCTCGCGTTCGAGCCTGAGCAGCGCCTCACGCACCGGACCGCGGCTGACCTCGAGTGCCTTGGCGAGCTCGACCTCGCGCAGTTGGGCTCCCGGGGCGTAGGTTCCGGAGAAGATCGCCTCCCGGATCCGATCTGCGACCTCGTCCGCCAGGCCACGCCTGCGTGCCGGCGCCATGTCGGTCCGCTCGCCCATCCGCAGCCCCTCTCGTCTTGTCTGGATGATAACATCCGGACAAGCCGTGGGTGCGGTACCCGGCGTTTCCTTCAGAAGGGCGGCAGCAACCATGACCATCCTCAACTCGCCGATTCCACGGTTCCACCTCGCCGTGCCCGTCAGCGACCTGACAGCAGCCCGGCATTTCTACAGCGAGGTCATCGGCTGCGAGCAAGGGCGCAGCGCCGACACCTGGATCGACTGGAACCTGAGTGGCCACCAGTTCGTCACCCACCTCGCTCCGGGTCGCACGGAGCAGATCCGCAACCCTGTCGACGGCCACGACGTGCCCGTACCGCACTTCGGCTTGATCCTCACGATCCCGGAATTCCACGCGCTCGCCGACCGCCTTCGCGCATCGGGCACGGCGTTCGTCATCGAGCCCTATTTGCGCTTCGAAGGACAGCCCGGCGAGCAGTGGACGATGTTCGTGCACGATCCAGCAGGCAACGCCCTGGAGTTCAAAGCGTTCGCCGACGACTCACAGGTCTTCGCAATCTGAAGCCCCGAGCCTTCGAGAGGGCGACCCGGCGAGGAACTCCTGCTCATCGCCGCATCCAATGTCGTTCTCGGCCGACCAGACCGTCGGCAGATCGGTCAGCGGTGCCGCTCGACTGCGAGAAGATCTTCCCCGCCAACCCAAGCCACGAGCTGGGCAAGAGACTGAATCTCATGGAGGCCTACCGCACCCATCAGACCGCCCCCGCTACCACATTCCTTGGCGTAACGTCCGATGCCTTTCGCTGTTGCTTCGTCGGGTCTGGCCGGTTCGGGTCGTTGTCCCGTTCGGCTGCGTCCGGGCGGTTACGGTGGGTGCGGGTTCTTCCGGCGGGGGAGGCTTTGCGGGATTTGTTGCCGCAGATGATCGAAGTCGACATCTGCGCCTATTACCTGCGCACCTACCGATTCCGCCGACCATGCGCTGATCGCGCACATCCAGTTACGGCGAGGAGATGTCGCAGGTGGACGGTGTCCCCAGGCCGGTTTCCGTCCTGTACCGGTCAGAGGAAGAAGACGCGGCAACCGGAGGGAAGCGATGGTGAAACAGGCATGGACCGAGGCCGATGTCCCGGATCAGACAGGCCGTACGGCGGTGGTGACCGGCGCTAACACGGGTATCGGCTTGGAGACCGCACGGGTGCTGGCCGCCCGTGGCGCGACGGTCGTGCTCGCTTGCCGGAACCTGGAGAAGGCCCAGCAGGCGGCGAACCGCATCACTGCGGCACCCGGCGCGCGGCTGGAGCTGCTGCGGCTCGACCTCGGATCACTGGCATCGATCCGGGCCGCCGCCACCAAGCTGCGGGACGGGTACGACCGGATCGACCTGCTCATCAACAACGCCGGAGTGGCGAACGTAACGGACCACACGGAGGATGGCTTCGAACCGCAATTCGGCATCAATCATCTCGGCCATTTCGCATTGACCGGGCTGATCCTCGACCGGCTGCTGGCCGCGTCGGCCTCGCGGATCGTCGTGGTGAGCAGCTTCGCCCACCGCAGTGCGAAGGTCGAGTTCGAACAGCAGCACGGAGACCGTAACCAGTACCCCTGGTCCAAGTTGGCCAACCTGATGTTCATGCACGAGCTGCACCGCCGGCTGAGCGCGGCGGACATGCCCACCATCGCGGTGGCTGCCAATCCCGGGCTGGCCAAGACGGAGGTGATGCGGTACGCCTCCCGAGCGTTTCGCAGCGCCATCCTCCTGGCCACGGCGGTGGCAGGTCACTCGCCGCGCCAGGCGGCGCTGCCGACGCTGCGCGCCGCGACCGATCTGGCGGTAGCCGGGGGAGAGTTTTACGGGCCGTCCCTGCCGGGCGGCACGCGAGGCCGCCCGGTGCCTGTCGATTCCGGCGGCCCCCCGCGCGACAAGCAGTTGTGCCGTCGCCTGTGGGACGAGTCCGAGCGGCTCACCGGGGTCAAGTTCGATCTGTGAGCGCCGGGGCCGGGGAGACGAGCGCGCCCTCCCGCGGCCGTTATGGGGTGATCGGGGCGCGCCGGCAGGGCTGATCCGGCGGTCTACGCCAGCAGCTTGTCAACACGGGACGAGCCGGGCATCAGAATTTTCACCGAGGAAGGTGAGCAGGGCCTCGGTCAGCTCGGCCGGGCGATGTCAGCCGGCCACCTCAGCCGGCGGTGGCAGGTGAAGTCCCGAGCGGGCGTCGTAGGTGGCGCGAGCGGCATCGATCAGGGGCAGGTGCTCCGCGCTCCATTCGAGCAGTGGGGCGGTGGCGCAGAGCAGCGTCCGGCCCATGGGGGTCAGCTCGTAGGCCACGTGCGGCGGCATCACGTTGTAGACCGTGCGCAGCACGACGCCATCGCGTTCCAGGCCGCGCAGCGTCACGGTGAGCATGCGTTGGCTGATCCCGTCGATGCCGCGCTTGAGCTCGGTGAACCGCTTCCGGCCGTCACCGAGGTGGGCGACGACGTAGAGCGACCACTTGTCCGCGACCAGGTCGAGGACCTCCCGTATCCTGCACCCATTGGGGTCATGCGGACCGACCCTGCCCTCCGGCACTGTTACCTCCAGGGAACCGGGGCACCCAAAAGTGCCTGATTGCGCGGACATTGCCGCCAGCAAGATGATGACTGTGGTTTCAAAAGAGTACCGAGGAACCAAACAGAACTACTAGACCGTATCTCAAGCATAGGGAGCGTCATGATCTCGACCGAAGTCCAGATCCCCGGTTACGTCGCCGGCCGGTGGACCATCGACACCGTCCACTCGCATGTCGGCTTCGTCATCAAGCACATGATGGTCAGCAAGGTCCGGGGCCACTTCAGCAGCTTCACCGGAGAGATCGTCACTGCCGAGAACCCGCTGGACTCCACCGTCACCGCCACCATCGAGGCCGGCTCGATCGACACCAACAACCAGATGCGCGATGACCACATCCGCTCTGCGGACTTCTTCGAGGCCGAGAACTACCCGACCCTCACCTTTGCCTCGACCGGCCTCCGTTACGAGGACGACCAGTACTTCATCGACGGGGACCTGACGATCCGCGGCGTCACCAAGGCGGTCACCCTGACCGCCGAAACGCCGGAGTTCGGGCCGAGCCCTCAAGGCGGCACCAAGGCCGGCTTCTCGGCCACCACCGAGATCAAGCGGTCCGAGTTCGGCGTGAGCTACAACGGGCCGATCCCCGGTGGCGGCACCGCGCTCGGCGAGAAGGTCCAGATCGTCCTGGAGATCGAAGCCGACCTCGCCGACTGACCGCGTCGCGCCCGGAACCGCAGGCCCGTTGTCAGGTGTAGGCCCTCGGAAGATCGGCGAACTCATCCTGACGCATCACGAGCCTCTCCTCCCGCAGCAGCAGAGCGCGAACCATGTCGCGACCTCCAACGCCGTGATGCCCTTGAGCCACTCCCGCGGAGTGGTTCCGCACAGCCCCACGTAGCGCCGGACTGCCCTCGAGCAGGTCGGAGATCGGCTCGGCCGGCTCTTCAGCGGCCACGGAATTCCCTGGCCGTCCGCGAGGCAGCCGTGCCGGCTCAGGTAGCAGTACGGGTCGTACACGAGCTCTCCCGAAGGGGAGCGCTACGACGTACGAATCCGGCGGAAGGCCGACCCGGTGATAGTCCGGCTCTGTCTCGTCCGGCGCGGCGAGCTGGTCGTCGTCAAGCCAGACGACGACCAGGGAGGAGACGGCGTCCGGGTCGGCGACCGGCGTGGCGGAAAGGTAACCGGGCCGGCTCACGTGGGCCGACGTAGGGCACCGGTCGTTGCGCCTCGACCCCGCCGTCGCTGCATAGGTCCGCGAGCCGGACGCCCGCCCGCTGCATCCACTGCCTCCGCCGATCACTGACCCGGGCCAGACATGTCCATGTCGCAAGTAGCCGGTCAGACACGCGACGAAAAACGCGTGACAACACAGGGTTGTCGAAGCAGGATCGACAACCTACTGTTGTCTGCATGAGCGGTGAGCCACTGGACGCGCGCGTCCTGATCGAAGCGGTGCAGGAACGGGCCTCGGGCAGCACCGATCCGCTGGTGCTGCTGGAAAGCGCGGTCACGGTCGCGGCTGAAGCCGGGGATGCCGCGGACCGAGTGGTCGAGCACTACGTTGGTGCGGCCCGCGCGGCCGGGCTGTCGTGGACGGTGATCGGCGAGCGGCTGGGGGTGTCCAAGCAGGCCGCCCGGCAGAAGTTCGCGCACCGCCTGGAGGTCAGCGACCTGGTGGGTGAAGCGGCCGAGGCGATGGTAATGGTGCCGCGGCTGGCCGCCTGCCTGGACGTCGCCTACGCGGCGGCCGAGGCCGACGACAGCGTGCCCGGCACCCAGCATCTGCTGCTGGGGCTACTGCACGTCGGGGTGGCCGCCAACATCCTCGACCAGCTCGGCGTCACCCGCGACAAGGTCCGCGACACCAGCCTGCGCCTGTTCGAACCCGCCGTCATCACCAGCGGCGACGGGACCGAGCGGCGGGTCGTCGGCGACGGCGAGGCCGACAACGCGGTGCTCCAGGCCCGGCGGATGGCGGCCCGGCGCGGCCAGAGCCAGGTCCGCAGCGAGCACGTGCTGTTCGTCATGGCCCTGGACCCGGGCTCGTCCGCCCGCCGCGTCCTCAACGACCTCGGCATCGACCCCGACCAGATCAAGAAAGAACTCGTCGACTGGATCCCGCCGCACCCGCGTCCCCGCCGCCGCCTCGGCAAAGGCCGGGACCGCAGCGGACGGGCCTGCTCGTTCTGCGGCTGCACCGACCCCGGCCGGGCCATGGTC
This sequence comes from Streptosporangiaceae bacterium, assembly GCA_025964695.1. Lineage (GTDB taxonomy): Bacteria > Actinomycetota > Actinomycetes > Streptosporangiales > Streptosporangiaceae > Actinomadura_E. Next base: position 14,405 of record JAOPYK010000210.1, read on the forward strand.
GCCGGCCCCGGCGTGTGGATCTGCGGCGAATGCCTCCAACTGAGTGCGAGCATCCTGCGCACCGAACAGACCGGCGTACGCACCGGCTGACCACCTTCCGCAGCCGCAGGCGTTCATCCGGTGCACGCTGCCAGGGCTTCCTCGCGGCTGCGGTACTGCCGCATCCACCCCCGTGGACGCAACCGCGGCAGACGAGGGATCCGGCGGAGGGCGGCGGTTGATTGGCCATCAGATCTTCCCGAGGACGGTCGTTACGGTCCACGGTTCACCCCCCGTGAATGGACACGAACCGAAGTGTGTCCCGAGCGAGTCCCAATTCACCAAAACGTCTCCCCGGAGCTTCTATCGACCTGTCTGCTCACCGATTCTTCACCTGTCCGTAACCGACTGGTCCGGTCGGGCCGTGAGTCTCTAATGGCACGTCGAGGAATGATCGCCGAGGCCGGCGTCCGGTGTTTCGGAGGTCGCGACCGAAATACGTGGGGGCAGGAGCCGCCGTCCATGACGTTTGAGGAGGACCGCAAATGATCGCTCGCTCCGCCGCGGTGCACCCGGCCCGGGTGGCCGCCGTGCTGCTGTGTTTGGCCGTCGCGTGGATCCACCTGCAGGATCAGGGAGGCCTCCCCGGGGACAAGAGCCCGCACTATGTCGGCGTCGGCTACTACCTGCTGGAGGCGGTGGGGGTGCTGTGCGCCGTGCTACTTCTGCTGGCCAGGAGAGGCTCGGTCGGCCGGGCGGGTTGGCTGCTGACGGTGGGAGTCGCGCTGGGCCCCTTGCTGGGATATGTACTCTCGCGTGGTCCGGGGCTGCCCGGCTACAGCGATGACAGGGGGAACTGGACCCAGCCGCTGGGCGTCGCCAGCGTCGTGGTGGAAGGCGTGCTGCTGGTGCTTGCGCTGGCTGCCCTCGTGGCGGAATTGCGGGCCCCTGCGAGCAGTAGGGACGGGGCAACCGCTAAAGCGTCCGCTGACGCCGTGACGCAGGACGATTCGCTTGCCTCCCGTTAGTTAGTGGCCGTCGGTTGTGTCAGAGGGCTCCCGCCAACTTCGCCAAGCCCTCGGCAACCACGGACTGTCCTTCGCCAGGCGGAGCTGAATCTGCACCCACGGGATCCACTCCCACAAGAGCAGAACATGCGATCATCCGCTATTAGCGGTTGTGTGACCGATGCCTGGGGCGGCCATGGATCCGGGCTGGTCCAGTTGGCGCCGGCGCACCCTCCCTGGCGCGAACGGTGCGTCCCGTACCCCATTGCGCGCCGGCCGCGGGATCATCGAGAATCGGGTCGCCGTCACGCAGGTCAACGGTGCGGCCAGCGGGGAATGCCGCCCAGAGCCCTCGTTCCGGCTCTGTGAGATCCTCCGGCTCCATGGTCATATCTTGCGGTGCTGAATCGAAAAACCAGGAGATAGGCAGTCGCAACAGCACTGCGCTTGTCGGGCATCACGCGCCGACCACCGCCACCGGGCTGCGGCGACGGTGGTCGGCGCTGTGACGACCTTGGAAGTCCAGTGCCTGACCTCCGGTCAGAAGCCGGCGGTGATGCGGGTGAAG
>JAOPYK010000225.1 GCA_025964695.1 Streptosporangiaceae bacterium
TACACGATCGTCGAGGCCGACGATCTCGCTGCGGCGAAGGCGTTCACCGACGGCCTCCCGTTCCTGTCCAACAGTGACGGGAAGTTCGCGGTGGAGATCTTCGAGCTGCTGCCGATGTAGCAGGAACGGTCCGCCGCACCTACGACGGAGGTGCGGCGGACCGTTGGCACTCAGCGCTCCCCCGGCAGCCTGGCACTACCGGCCGTGCGGAACCAGAGGAGAAAAGCCGCATTCTTCCCGGGAAGGTTCTCCGGCCGCAGCCGGTTGTGTCTGCATGACTCAAGAGCCGAAGATCCCCGGACCCGACCACCCCATCACCGTCGAACCCACCTCAGCCCGCGTGGTCGTGCGCGTCGGCGTACGGATTCTCGCGGACACCGACAAAGCTCTCACGCTGCGCGAAGCCAGCTATCCGGCCGTCCAGTACGTGCCGCTCGCCGAGATCGATCAAGACGCGATCCGCCATACCGAGACGCACACCTACTGTCCATACAAGGGCGAGGCGTCGTACTACACGATCGCGACCGCCGACGGCGAACTCACCGACGCGATCTGGACCTACCCGGAGCCGTACGACGCGGTCGCCGACATCGCGGGGCACGCTGCGTTCTATCCCGATCGGGTCGAGATCACGGTCGGCGAGTAACGCTCGAACGTCGCCTTTGGCATACAGGCCGGGCTCACGCACGCGGTAATGGGCCTGTCTGGTCGATACCGAGAGATGCGAGACTTTCATCTTCCTCGAAAGTAGACCGTGACAGCAGCCGCATCAGACCTTGACGACGCGGACCGGGCTCTGGGTGAGGGCGGCCAGGTCATCGGGGTCACTGCTGAGAATGACCGCTGGGCCGGGAGGCAGCAGCGCGGTGGCGGCCACCAGCGCGTCGAGAGCGTACTTGTGGCCGTGCAGCGATGCGGCTGCCAGTAACCGTGAGGCCTGGCGGGCGATCTGCTCGCTGACCGGAACGATCTCGATGCGGGACAGCACCCAGTCGAAGCGGGCCTGCGGAGTCCGGGGATCACGGGCTTCGACAAGGGTGACGGCGCTGGTGACGACGGCGGCATCGTCCAGACGAGCCTGCTCCAGCATCGCCATGACCTGGCGGTCGTCGCGCACCGCTTTGGACAGCCCCTCAGAGTCGAGAACGAGGGTCTGGATGCTCACGCGGCGCTGCCCCGCCGGTCCTCGGCGGGGCCGTACAGGGCGGAGCGGGCCTCAGCCATCTCTTCCTCGGTGAACTCGCCGTACTGACCGGTGTGCGACTCGACGATCTCACGCAGGTTGTCGCGGCGAATTTGGTGCAGAACGGCGTCCTCTACGTAGGCGGAGAAGCCCCGCTTGCCGGCCCGAGCACGCACCGCCTCGACCGTGCCCTCATGCAGGGACGCACTCACACTGACGGCCGGCCCTTCACCAGGGGCGGGCACATTGTGTGCGGTCTCTTCCATACAGCCAGTTTAGCAAAGCGTTTGGCAAACCTCTTGGGAATTCGGCACGGGACCGCGGCGGTGGCGGCCCTGACATCTCGCCAGATGGCGGCGGGCAGGACCGCCGCTCACGGAGACTCATAGACCGCTCGGCATGGCCACCGATCTGCGTAGCAGCAGGTCCCAGGATCTCGGTCCGTACTCTTCACTCTTCCAAACTGGCTACGAGGGCCGGCCCGCTTGGCTGAAGGGCGAGTTTGGAGTTGTGGCTCAGACAGGGGGCAGGAGGTGGCACCGTGGAAGGCGCAGGACGAAGCGGGCTCCTCGCTCGCTGTCCTCGACGGTCAAGGTCCCGTGATGTTCTTCTGCGATCTGCCGGGCGATCGCGAGCCCGAGCCCGGTTCCTGCGGCGTCGCGGTCGCGGGAGGCCTCCAGCCGGGTGAAGCGTTCGAATACCACCTCCCGTAGGTCGACGGCGATACCGGCGCCGTCGTCGACCACCTCCAGGACCGCCACGGACCCGTCGGCGCACACGATGACCGTCATCTGTGCCTCGGCGTGGCGCTCGGCGTTGTCGATCAGGTTGGTCACCAGGCGAGCGATCTTCAGCCGGTCGCAGCCGGTGAACACGCCCTGCTGCAGATTCCTGATGACCTCCACGCGATGGGGACGGCGGTCCAGCTCGACACCGACCAGCTCGGCGAGATCGGTCGCCTCCAGGCACACGGGTGCACCGGCGTCCAGCCGCGCGAGCGTCAGCAGGTCGGTCACGATCGCCTGCAGCCGTTCGGTGCCGGCCAGCATCACGTTCGCCGTCCGCGGCCAGTCGGTGTCGTCGGGGTACATCAGCGCCTCTTCCACCTGGATCCGCATGGCGGTGATCGGGCTGCGCAGGTCGTGCGAGGCATCGGAGGTGAAATGCTGCAGCTGCTCGTGGGCGGCATCGAGACGGTCCAGGGTGTCGTTCACCGTTTCGGCCAGGAGCTTGATGTCGCGCTGGTGCTTGGGAACCGGGACCCGGCGACTGAGGTTGGTGGCGGTGATCTCGGCCAGCTCGGCCCGGATGGCCTCCACCGGAGCCAGCACCTTGCGAACCACCTGGAAGGCTCCGGCGGCCGTCATCGTGATCACCACTGCGGACGTGCCGATCAGGAAGAGCAGCAGCGTGAGGTCTCCGTACCAGGGGGGCAAGGGGCTCGCCACGTAGATCATCCATGTCTTGCCCGGCTGTTGGAAGACGTCCAACGCGTAGACGGTCATGCAGCCGTTCAGGCCGGCCGGGGGGCAGAGCGTCTTGTCGTCGGGTAGGGGCCCGTCCGGCCGGAAGGCGGCGATGGGCGGCTTACCGACGACCTGCCCGGTCGAGGCGACCACCTGCCTATGCGCGTCCAGGACCTGGATCGCTTTAGACCTGTCGGGTGGCAGCGCCCTGGGGAGGCGCTCTCGCTTCATGCGGGACAACACCCGCTGCGCGGACTCGCGGTTCTGCTGTCTGGCGTTGTCGATCTGCCGGTGACACACCCCGACGATCAAAAGCGCGCTGATACAGAGACAGAAAAATGCCGCGAGCAAACCAGCACACACTGGGATGCTGATCCGAAACGACCCGCCACGTCTGATCATCCGATTCCCTGAAGGTCAGGCCACACCCTTGCTTCAACGCCGATACCAGGCAAGACCACAGGCAACGCCCGGCAAACATCCCTTGCCGAAACAGGAATGGGCCGGTACGGCTCGCGAGTAACACCGAGGACTAGATCCCGCGAGGCCGTACCGCCTCCTCGGGCGCGCAGGCGTTCGGTGGCGGCGATATCCGACCGGCTGGAGCGTCGCCTTTCGAAAAGACATTCGGATCATGTAGCGTCGGCATCGCCCCCGACGCTCCGAGTGCGTACCCGAGGCCCCACGGTGTCGACTCAGCTCAGCCCCGACGATGTACGGTCGCGTGTCCTGCGTCGCTGGGACCTGACCGCACCAGAGGAGTGCGGCAGCCCGGCCGCCGGGCTCACCCGGCTGGAGACCGCCGACGGCCTCCTGGCGTTGCGCGAGTTTCCCGAGCTCGACCGGAAGCAGCTGCTGTTCCAGCACCAGGTGGCGCTGACGCTCGCCTCGGCGGGGCTGCCCGTGCCGGAACCCATCCCGGCCGCGAACGGCCGCACCCTGGTCACGGCGAACGGCCGGCGGTACGCGCTCTATCGCTGGGTCGACGGACGCCACCGCAACGGACTGGATCTCTCGCTCGCGGCCTGCCAGGAGCTCGGTGCCCTGCTCGGCCGGGTGCACCGCGAGCTGGACCTGATGACGCCACCCGTGCAGCAGGCGATGCTCATCCCCACACCCAGGGCCCGCGACGCCATCGCGACCGTCGACCGGCTGCTGGCCGGGCTGCCCGAGCCGCGTGACGACTTCGACGCACTGGCCGAACGGCACCTCGAAGAACGGCGCGAGCTGCTGCACGAGCTGGCCGACCATCAACCTCCGGAGATGGAGGCGGTCACGGTGGGCTATGTGCACGGCGACTTCCACATGGGAAATCTGCTGTTCGGCAGACTCGGGGTCGTCGCGATACTCGGCTGGGACCGGCTGAAGGTCGCCCCGTTCGCCGCCGAGCTCGTACGGGCCGCCACGTCGCTGTTCGGGTACGGAGACGAACGCGGTCTGGATCTCGACCGGGTGACGGCCTTCGTGCGCGGTCATGCGGCCGTCTTCGAGCTGGACGCCGCGGCCATCCAGTCTGCGGCGCACCGGCTCTGGTGGGAACGGCTCTGCGACGTCTCGGTGTTCGAGCGGCGCCACCTCGACCGGGGCCCCGCAGCCGCGGCGTTCGTGCAGTGGTGGACCGGCGAGCTCGAACGCACGCTGGAGGCGTTCGCGGCCGCCTACGCCCCGGCCCGGACGGCGGCACTGGGCGACGAGATCCTCGAGGTGTCGTGACGCCCGGCCGACCGGGGGGCGCGGGTCACGGAGAGTGCGGGTGGAAGCGGCCGAAGGCGCCGCGGTGATAGATCAGCGGGGCCTCGCCCTCGCCCAGCCGGACGCCCGTCACCAGGCCGACGATCAGCCAGTGGTCACCGACAGAGTGCGTGGTGTACCACTCACAGACCAGATGCGCCACGGCCCCGTCCAGCAGCGGTTCCCCCGCCGGACCGGCACTCCAGCGCGTCGGCTCGGCGAACCGATCCACGTCACGGGTGGCGAAACGGGAGGCGAGTTCGGCCTGGTCATGGCCGAGCACGTTGACCGCGAAGGTCGGCGCCTCCCGCAGCCCTGGCAACGTCAGGGACGACTGCGCGACGTAGAACGAGACGAGCGGGGGGTCAAGGCTGACGGAGGTGAACGACGTCGCGGTCAGGCCCGCCGGCCCCGATTCCGGCCGCGCCGTCACCACGACGACGCCGGCCGCGTGCCGGGCGAGCGCGTTCCGGAACTCCTCCTGCGTGATCTGTGCCAAGTTTTCACCGGTGACCGGAGCGGGCCGTGCCAACGACGCCCCGGTCACCGGGCCACCTCTGCCGTGACTGCGCCCCGCACGGCAGAGACGATCAGGTCGGCCCACTCCGCGAGAACGGAGTCGAGCCGGTCGAACTGTGATTCAAGGAGCGCCAGGCCCGGAGTGGGCACGGTCGCGCCGAGTTCCACCAGCAGCGGCCGCAGATGGACCTCCACCGCCAGCGCGTGCTGCGGCGCACCCATGACCAGCAGCGGAAGAGCCACCACCCCGGCGAGCGCGCGCGAGGGAAGCTTGTCGAGGAACACCTTCAGCAGACCGGTGTAGGTGGCCTTGTAGGTGGGGCTCGCGACCACCAGGAGGTCGGCCGAGGTGACCGTGGCCAGCGCGTCCTGAATCGCCGTGGACGGCTCCGCGAGCAGCAGCCCAGGGGTCAGCGCGGAGAGGTCGATCACCACGGGCTCGGCGTCGATCCCAGCGGCATCGGCGACGGCACGGGCCGCGGCGACGGCCGCCGAGCGCGTGCGCGACTCCGGACGCGGATTGCCGACGATGACGACGAAACTCACGGTGACTCCGTTTCGAGGGGTGCGTCACCATCTTCGCCAGATATTCATACTAAGTCAATAGGATTTGTAGGAAAGAACGCGCCTGCGTCCGCGCGGCGATGCCTCCCACCCCTGGGGTACCGCCACGCGGACGCCGGTCCGCCGTGCGTGCCTGGCCGATCCAAGCCCTCGTCTGTCGAGGAGGAGCCGACGATGACCGATCGACCTGCCACGTCACAGCCCCGCGGCCCGCATGCACGGCGCCCCATCGGAACACCGACCCGCCCGACCGCGGAGGTCTTGATGTCCTCCACACTAGGCACCGGGATGACGCCCAGTGCTACACGCCGGTGACAGTCTCGTTTCATGGAACCAAAGACCCGGATTCCGGGAAGCCAAGCCCGCCGACCGGGCCGATGCCGACTTTCGCCGGTATACCGGGCAAGATCTGGGTGTGCATCCAGCAGTCATCCCGGCCCCCGCGAAGTCCACCTCCCTCCCGGCCTCCTTCATCATCACCCCTGACACCCGTATCGTCGCCGACCCCGGCATCGGCGCCACCCGGCTCGCCGCCCTGCTCCGCCGTCCGACCGGTTTCACCCTCCCCCTGACGCCCGTGAGCACCGGCGGCACCGGCGGGGGCACCATCACGCTCAGCCTCGACGGTCCGCCCGACCTGAGCCAGGAGGGTTACCTCCTGGACGTGGACGATTCGGGAGTACGGCTTCGCGCGTACACCGACGAGGGTCTGTTCCGGGGGACCCAGACCCTGCGCCAACTGCTGCCCGCCGACGTCGAGCGGGATGAACCCGGCTCCGGACCGTGGATCATTCCCGGCGTGCGGATCGAGGATCGGCCGCGGTTCGCCTGGCGCGGCATCATGCTGGACGTCGCCCGGCACTTCTTCGGAGTGCGGGAGGTCAAGCGCCTCATCGACCTGGTCGTCCCGTACAAGATCAATGTCCTGCACCTGCACCTGACCGACGACCAGGGATGGCGCCTGGCGGTCGACGGCTGGCCACGGCTCGCCACGTACGGCGGGGCAGGCGAGGTCGGCGGCGGTAGTGGCGGTTTTTACACCAAGGCGGACTACACGGAGATAGTCCGCTATGCCGCCGAGCGGTACGTCATGGTCGTTCCCGAGATCGACCTCCCGGGCCACACCAACGCGGCGCTGGCCTCGTACCCGGAGCTGAACACCGGCGGCGTCGCACCGGAGCGCTACACCGGCATCGAGGTCGGCTTCAGCTCGCTGAGCATCGGCAAGGAACTCACCTACCGGTTCGTCGACCAGGTTCTCGGCGAGGTGGCCGAGCTCACCCCCGGGCCCTACCTGCACATCGGCGGCGACGAGGCGCAGGCCACCGATCCCGCGGAGTACGCGACGTTCGTCCAGCGCGTGGAGCGGATCGTGCGGGCGCACGGCAAGACGATGGTGGGCTGGCAGGAGATCGGCTCCGCCCCGCTCACCCCCGGCAACGTCGTCCAGCACTGGCGCCCGAAGGGGGCGGTGCCGGCCTCGAAGACCCGTGAGCTCGTCGAGGCCGTGCGTGGCGGGGCCCGGCTGATCATGTCCCCCGCCCAGCACACCTACCTCGACCTCAAGTACGACCCGGGCAGCCGGCTCGGCCAGGACTGGGCGGGCACGGTCGAGACCCGCCAGTCTTACGAGTGGGACCCCGTCACGCTGCTCGACGGCGTACGGGAGAGCGACGTGCTGGGGGTGGAGGCGGCACTGTGGACCGAGACGATCACGTCCTGGAACGACATCGCCCACATGACGCTGCCCCGGCTGCCGGGGCTGGCGGAACGCGGCTGGTCCCCGGCCGCGGGCCGCTCCTGGGAAGAATACGCCTCCCGGCTCGCCGCGCACGCGCCCCGCTGGGCCGCCGCGGATCTCGACTTCCACCGCTCCCCCGGCGTGCCCTGGCCGGTGGCGGAGTAGTCCTGGCGCGTCCCACCCCCGCCCACGCCGGCGCAGCGTAGTGCCGGCGGGGGCGCGGGGTGCGCGGAGTGCTCGGTCAGGTGCGCCAGATGAGGACGAGGGCACAGTCGTCGTCGCGGGAAGCCGCCATGGTCTCGACGAGTTCCTTGGCGCCCTTGCGGAATCCCTGTGGGACCAGCCGCTCCGCCTCGCCCAGCAGCCGGTCGATCCCGGCGTCGATGTCCAGGCCCGGGGCCTCGACCAGTCCGTCGGTGTAGAGCAACAGCGCGTCACCGGGCCGCAGCAGCCCGCTCTCCGGCTCGCAGCGCAGTTCGGGGACGACGCCCAGCACGATGCCCTTCGCCGGGCTGACCTGCCAGGTGCCGCTGCCGGCGTCGAACTGCACGGCGGGCGGGTGACCGGCCGACTCGACGGTGTACTCGCCCGTGGTCAGGTCGATGACCAGGTGCACTGCCGTGACGAAGCCCTCGTCCCAGCGCTGGCGCTGCAAATAACTGTTACAAGAAGGCAGAAAACGCTCAGGCTGGACCGATCCAAGCAGACCACCGAAAGCACCCGAAAGCATCAGTGCCCGGGTACCCGCGTCGACTCCCTTGCCGGAGACGTCGACCAGTGCGATCTCCAGCGTCTTGCCGTCGGAGGAGGAGACGACGAAGTCACCGCCGAAAGAGGAGCCGCCGGCCTGCAGCAGCACCACCTGGGAGTCCCAGCCCACCGGAAGGGGCGGCATCTCACCGTGGCGGCGGAGCCGATCGCGCAGTTCGAGCAGCATGTACTCGCCGCGCAGTCCCTTCACGCCGATCTGCTGCCGGGTACGGGCCAGGGCCAGCGCCAGTACGGCCGTCACCGTCACGATCGCGATCACTCCGGGTCCGACCTTGTGAAACCCCAGCCGGATCGAGTCGCTCACCAGCACGACCGTGACCACGCCCAGCAGCGCGGCGAGGGCACGGACCCGGAGCAGCAGCCCGCCTGCGAGGACGGTCAGCACCATGCCGCTGGCCGGGAACCAGGTCTCCGACACGGTGGCCGCGACGCCGATCGCGATCGTGGACAGTGCCAGCAGCAGGAACACGTTGCGTTCGCGCCTCAGCCGGCCCCGCCGCAACCACCCGTACAGGCGCACGAGAACCGGGATGCGGCGCAGGAACGCGCGCACCCTCGGCGGGAGAAGATGGACCAAGCGTTGAAGCATGACTCAGAGACTGTATCGACCATAGGGCCACCTCGGCAGGAATCCGCACCACCCTTGACCCTTTGTAGTCGAAGTCACCGTCTTCGCCATCAGCCGCCCGCCCTGTCCGAGGGCCGTCAAATGGGGGATGCTGTCCTCAGGAGGCGCCAGGATGAGCCAGCCGGGAATGCGCATCACCGTGGATGCCGCGATGCGTGCCAGGGACGTGTCCCGGATGCCTCCGGACGGCACGGTCTCCGAACCCCCGACCACGTCGGCCGCCCCCTCGGAGCCCGCCAAGCCGCGCAAGGGCGAGCGCCGCCGTCTGGGGAAACGGGCGGCGAACACGCAGAAGACGGAGTCGCGCGCTCAGGGCTCCAAAAGCCATGAGTCATCCGGCGGCTGAGGTCGCGATCGCTCAGCCGGTGCCGGCTCCGCTCTCGGGTAGCGGCGGAAGCTCGCCGGTCTCCTCGTAGCGGCTCAGCATCGCGATCCTCCGGCTGTGCCGCTCCTCCTTGGAGTACTCGGTGTCCAGGAAGAGCTCGACGAACCGGGTCGCGGTGTCGAGATCGTGCATCCGGGCGCCGATGCTGATCACGTTGGCGTCGTTGTGCATGCGGGCCAGCGTGGCGGTGTCCTCGTTCCAGGCGAGCGCCGCGCGGATGCCCTTGACCTTGTTGGCCGCGATGGCCTCGCCGTTGCCGGAGCCTCCGATGACGACGCCGAACGCGCCCGGGTCGGCGGCCGTACGCTCCGCGGCCCTCAGCACGAAGGGCGGATAGTCGTCGGCCGCGTCATAGACGAGGGCGCCGCAATCGACGGGCTCATGATCGTTGGCGGTCAGCCAGCCGACGAGATGCTGCTTCAGTTCGAAGCCGGCGTGGTCGGATCCGAGATAGACGCGCATGGCCAGATTCTGACAGGCCGCGCCCGCCGTTACCCACGAGGGGGGTCGTCCTTGACCGGTTTTCCGGCGCCCGGCTCGTGCTCGCCCTGGGCCGGCCTCCCGCCGGGGAGATCCTCCTCCGGCCGCTCGGAGCCGGGGCCATCCTGCTCCTGCACCCCGGGACCGGGGCGATCCCCGCGCTCCCGCTCCTCAAGGTGCCGCTCCCCGGGGCCCGGGCGGCCTTCCGAGCCCGCACGCTCCTCGCCGTCCGCACGCTCCTCGCCGTCCGCACGCTTGGCGGAGTCCGCAGGCTGAAGGGAGTCCGCTCGTTCCTCCGGGACGGAACGGTCCTCGGGATCCGGATGGCCCCCGAGATCCAAGCCATCCTGGACGCCGGGAACGCCTCCCGGCTCGGCCTGTTCGGCGTACGCGGGCTCGGGCCGGGCCGGAGACCCAGCGGGTACGGCACCCGGGAGCATTTGGGGCGGCGGAGCCGGCGGGTACCCCGGCGGCGCGTACCCGGGCGGCGGTGCCTGGTAGCCGGCCGGTGGAGGCGGGTAGCCACCGTACGCGGGTGGGGGCTGGGGCGCCCACGCGGGTCCAGGCGGGACTCCCGGCACGGGCTGTGGGCCCGTGGGGCCCGGAGTGGGCGGCGGCGGCACCGGAGCCCAGCCGGACCGCTGCGGATAGGGCGCCCGCGCGGCGCCCGCGGGCTGTGGCATCGGGGCGGCCCCGCCGAGGTTCGGCCCGGCTCCCGGGCCCTGCGGCGCGAGATCCTTGGGCCGGGTGACCACGAACGCGATCATCGTGGCGAGACCGGGCAGCCAGCCGAAGGCCAGCCCGAATCCCGCTCCGGAGAGCACGCTGCTGTAGACGAGAGCCGAGGTCTCGAAGCCGGGGAAATGATCTAGGACCATCAGCAGGACGGCCCGGACCAGCCCGGCGATGCCGGCCGCCACGACCGTCGCCCACCAGCCGACCACGAGTGCGCCGGCCACCCCTCGTCGCGGCTCGAGCGAGCGGGCCGCGGCCAGCACGAACAGGCCCAGCAACCCCAGCAGCACGATCAGCGACAGATCCGCGGGCGCCAGGGAGTCCGCCCTGACGGGAGAGACCCGCCACTGCGGGAACTGCAACCAGGAGACCAGGCGCCCGGTGGCCGAACTGTGCGAGAAGACGTCGTGGTCGTAGAGCCATGCATACAGCCACTGGTTGCCGAAGACGAGGGCGATCAGCCCGACTGCTCCCAGTGCGCTGACGGTCATCGCGATAACCCGCCGGGTGGTCATGGGCGGGAGGGTAGCCCGCCCCCGGGACTCACCGAAAGCCCTACCTTGCGGCCATTTCCGCCTCACGGAGCGCGGCCGGTACGCCGGGGCCCAGCACGAAGTCGGGGTCGATCTGTGCGACCAGATCCTCACCTACGGCCCGGTTGGCCCAGCTGCGGGCGTTGCGCACGTGGAACTCGGCCGCCTGCCGGGAGAACTCCGCCCAGTCACGCTCGTGGTAACGGGCGTCGAGGGCCGAGCGCATCCGGGCGAGCGCCGATTCGTTACCGGCCTCCAGGGCCACCTCACCCCGTCCCTGTTCCAGCGCGCGGACGGCCGGGGACTGCTCGCACCAGGTCAGCAGATCGTCGCCGACGTGCTCACGCAGATAGTCGAGGTCGTCCTCGCTCTGCACCTTGTTGCCGACCACCGAGATCGCCACGCCGTAGTCGGCGGCGTACTCGGTGTACTGCCGGTAGACGCCGACCCCCTTGCGGGTGGGCTCGGCGATCAGGAACAGCAGGTCGAAGCGGGTGAACAGCCCGGAGGCGAACGTGTCGGCACCGGCCGTCATGTCGACCACGACGTACTCGTCCGGCCCGTCGACCAGGTGGTTGAGGTAGAGCTCGACCGCGCCGGTCTTGGAGTGGTAGCAGGCGACTCCCAGATCGTCATCGGTGAACGGCCCGGTGGCCATGACCGTGACGCCGTCGAGGTCGTGGGAGAGCGCGTGCACCGGGTCGCCGCCGCCGATCCTGAGCAGCCGGGAGCCGCGACCGGGCGGAGTCGTCTTGACCATCGCCCTGGTGGAGGTGATCCGCGGGTTGTCGCCGCGAAGGTGATCCTTGATCTCCTCGAGATGGTCTCCGAGCGCCGGAATCTTGGCGGCGACCGCCTCGTCCATGCCCAGGGAGACGCCCAGATGCTGGTTGATGTCGGCGTCGATCGCCACGACCTTCGCCGGCCGGCCGCCGGAGTCTCCGGGACCAGCGGCCAGGTGCCTGACGAACAGCGACGACAGCGTCGTCTTGCCACTGCCGCCCTTGCCGACGAACGCAACTTTCACGAAAACCCCCGAAACGGATATGAAAACCATTGCCAGAATCATTGTGGCGGCGGTTCAAGATCGAATCAAGCGGAACCGGCCGGGGCTCCGCCCGAAGGCAGGTCCGGTAGCTTGTTGCGATGTGATCGCAATTGCGACACTGTCGGAGGAGTTGCTGGGACCGGATATGTGTGGGGGGCGCTGTGGCCACGGTCAGCGAGGCGGGATCGCGGAGTCGGCTGACTTCGGTCGAGTGGGGCCGGGTGGCCGGCATGGGCGTTTTCATCACGCTGCTGCACCTGGTGGGCTGGGGCACGCTGCTCCTCCTGGTGGCACCGCAGCACTACCACCTGGGCAACGGGAAGCTCTTCGGCATCGGCATCGGGGTGACCGCCTATGTCCTGGGCATGCGGCACGCCTTCGACGCCGACCACCTGGCCGCGATCGACAACACGACCCGCAAGCTCATGACCGACGGCCAGCGCCCCGTGTCGGTGGGCTTCTGGTTCTCCCTCGGCCATTCGTCGGTGGTCTTCACGGCATGCCTGCTCCTGGGCCTGGGGATCAAGGCGCTGTCCAACGGGATCTCCGACAAGCACTCGGGGCTGCACACAGTCACCGGGACGGTCGGCCCGACCGTCTCGGGAACGTTCCTCTTCATCATCGCGGTCATCAATCTGGTCATCCTGGTCGGGATCGTGAGGATCTTCCGCGAGATGAAGCGCGGCAGCTACGACGAGGCGGCTCTGGAGGAGCAGCTCAACAACCGCGGCTTTATGAACCGCATCCTCGGGCGCTTCACCCGGGCGATCACCAGGCCGTGGCAGATGTATCCGCTGGGAGTCCTGTTCGGGCTGGGCTTCGACACCGCGACCGAGGTGGGCCTGCTGGCCCTGGCGGGCAGCGCGGCCGCCACGGCCTCGCTGCCCTGGTACGCCGTACTGTGCCTGCCGGTCATCTTCGCGGCCGGAATGTCGCTGTGGGACACCGTGGACGGCACGTTCATGAACTTCGCCTACGGCTGGGCCTTCTCGAACCCGGTGCGGAAGGTCTTCTACAACATCGCCCTCACCGGGGCGTCGGTGGCCTTCGCCTTCGTCATCGGCGGCACCGAACTGCTGCAGGTCGCCCGGGACCGGTTCGGGCTGACCGGAGGCTTCTGGGACTGGATCTCCGGGCTCGACCTCAACGTCGCCGGATTCATCATCACCGGCGTACTGCTGACCATGTGGCTGGGCGCGGTCGCGATCTGGAAGTTCGGCCGGATCGAGCAGCGCTGGACCGCCTCCCTCCAGGACGCCGACGCCTGACCAGCGGCCAGCGGCCAGCGGCCAGCAGCCGGGCGGAAACGTGCCCGGGTCCCCAGCCCTCGCGGTGGCGAGCGGCTGGGACCCCGGCACGTTTAATGCAGACCCCGTGGAATTCCCTAGTCGAAGATCGGGGAGCGGGTGCGGCTGCGCTTGA
>JAOPYK010000031.1 GCA_025964695.1 Streptosporangiaceae bacterium
CCGGCGGCGCCGGGGTGGGCGTGCCCAGCGGCATCGTGGGCGACGGCGGTCCCTGGGGCGCCGGCGTCCCGGTGGGCGACGGCGGTCCCTGGGGCGGGCCGCCCGGGCTGCCGGGCGGAGCCGGGAAGAAGGGCATGGACCTGACTTCGGCGCGCGCGTTGTCAGGTCCGCCTCCGTTCGCGGAATACGACGCGTTGTCGAAGTCGCTCATCGGGTGCCCTTCGTCGTCGGTTGCGGTTCCCATAGTGGCGGAGGTGATGCAGGTGGCGCCAGATGAGTCCGGTTTTGGCCGGTTTTGTGGCCGAAACGGGTTCTGCCGTCCCGGCTACAGTGGTGAGCCCCCCTGTATCTATGCTGCTGGACAGGCCGAGCGAGAAGGAGAGCGCCGTCTTGAGCGTAGAGCCCGTGGACCCGAACGTGCCGGAGGCGCGGCTCGAGGAGCAGCGCGGTGGTGCGGGCAGCCCGGACAACTTCCAGCGGCTATGGACTCCACACCGGATGGCTTACATCAAGGGTGAGAACAAGCCCACCGGTGCGGGCCCGGACGACGGCTGCCCGTTCTGCGAGATCCCGAAGATGTCCGACGAGGAGGGGCTGATCGTGGCCCGCGGCGGAGCGGTCTTCGCCGTCCTCAACCTCTACCCGTACAACTCGGGGCATCTCATGGTCGTACCGTACCGGCACCTCCCCGACTACACCGACCTGGACGAACGCGAGACCGGCGAGCTGGCGGACTTCACCAAGCGTGCCCTGCAGGCCCTGCGCAAGGCCAGCGGAGCCCAGGGCTTCAACGTCGGCATGAACCTCGGCGGGGTCGCCGGAGCGGGCATCGCCGCCCACCTGCACCAGCATGTCGTGCCCCGGTGGGGCGGCGACACCAACTTCATGCCGGTGGTCGGCCACACCAAGGTCCTGCCGCAGCTGCTGCGCGACACCCGCGACATTCTCGCCGGCGCCTGGCCGGCCGAATGACCGTCCCCTGACCGTCCCCTGACGGCCAAACTGACGACCAACTGATGGGCCGGCTGACGGCCAACTGGCGGCCGGCTGACGGGCGCGTCCGGTCCCGGTCTCCGGCGTCGCGGGCGTGATGGGATGAGGATCCGACGCGAGCGCCCGGTCTTCCCCGCCCCCGGGCGCCGCCTCCGCTGCTCGCGTTCCGGGCGGCTCCCCGGCCGGGGCGGCGGCGTGCCGCCAACGGCTTATCTTAAGATTCCCTGTGAACACGGGCGGGGGTAACGGGGATGAGCGGGCGGCCGGTACCGGATCGGCGGCAGGTGCTCGCCGCGGGTGTGCTCGGGCTGGCCGCGGCGGGGACGGGACTCGCCGCCTGCTCGTCGGGGGCCAAGATCACCGCGAACGACCCCGGCGATCCCGACCCCCGGCTGACGGCGCCGCCCGCGGTCGGCATGACCGGCCCGGGCCCCACCCCGCGGGCGCCGGTGGCGGACCGGACCACGGTCCTGCACGTCGTGGCCCACCCAGACGACGACCTGTTCTTCCTCAACCCCGAGATCCAGCAGTCCATCGCCGCCGGGCACCGGGTGATCGGGATCTGTGTCACCGCGGCCGAGTCCAGCGGCCGCAACGGCCCCAGCAGGCATATCAGTGTGAGGGACTACGCCAAGGCCCGGCAGAACGGGCTGCGCGCCGCGTACGGGCAGATGGTGCTCGGGAACCGCGGGGCGGCCTGGTCGCGCTCCACCCTGCCGCTGCCCAACGGCTCCCTGGCCGAGGTGGACACCCTCGGCGAGGTCACCCTGATCTTCCTCAACGTCCGGAAGACACCGGCCGACGGCAGGTTGCGCAATCTATGGTCGGGTCGGCTCGGCGCGCTGCCCACGCTGGTCCCGACCGGCGGGGCGGTGGGCGGCCGCTATCGCTACCGGCGGACGGAGCTGATCGACGCGCTCGTCCATCTCCTCGACCTCTACCGGCCGACGCTGGTCCGGACGATGGATCTCGATCCCGACCGGCAGGTCCACAACAGCCGGCACTCCCGGCACACCGACCATGGTGACTTTTCCGACCATGAGGACCACACGGCGACCGCTCAGTTCACTTGGGCGGCGCTGGCCCGCTACGCCGGGCCGGGCGGCGGCCGGCACTGGGCGGTGGAGAGTTACCGCGGCTACTACAACTGCCGCTGGCCCTTCGATCTGAGCGACGCCGCCTGGCGGGTGAAGGAGTCCCTGCTGAACATCTACGCCGGCGCCGCCCCGGCCGACTGCGGTGATCCGGCGGGGTGCGCCGACCTGTCCATGCGGGAGCGGGTCGCGGCGGCCGGCTGGGGGCAGAGCACCCACCACCGCTACGTCAGCACCACCCCCTGGCTGCTGCCCGGCGGCTCCGGCGCGCTCACCGCGTTCGCCGTACTGGACCAGCAGGCGGCCATGTGGACCGAGACCGCCCCGGGCAGCGGGCAGTGGAGCGGGCCGGTCCTGCTCGGCGGCGGGCCGCTGGTGCCCCGGCTGTCGGCCTCCCTCTCCCCGGACGGCCGCTGGCAGCTCCTCGGCGAGCGGGTCGGGGAGCTCGGCCCGAACCAGCATGACCGGCGGCGCACCGTCGTCCTGCTCGAACAGCGGACCAGGGACGGCGGCTTCGGCCCGTGGACCGACCTGGGGACGCCGGAGTCGGGGGCGGGGATGCGGAACCTCGGCGTCCCGGTCGCGGCCCGCCGGCCCGACGGCCGGTTGCAGCTGTTCGCTCGTACGTCGCACAAGGGTCTCGGCACCCGGGCCCAGCGGGCCGACGGGTCGTGGACCCCGTGGCGGGACCTCGGCGGTGGCCCCGTCCAGGAGGGCGTCACCGTCCTGACCACCTCCGACGGGCGCATCGAACTGTACGGATGTGGGCGGCTGTCCCTGGTGCGCTGGTATCAGCGGCGCCCCGGCGGGCCCTTCCTGCTCGACACCGGCCTGCGGCTGCCCGTCCCCGGGACGCCGCCGGCGGTGCTGGAGCTCGCGGACGGCGGCCTGCTGGTCGTCTACCGGCTCGCCGGAAGCGGTGAGGTGGCCGGGTTCCGGCGCCCCCGCGGCGGGGGCGCCTGGGACCAGGTCCCCATGCATCTGGGCGGGCAGGGCGGCATCGGGCCGATGCAGGTGCTCGCGCTGCCCACTCCCCTGGGGAGTGGGCAGCGGCTCCTCCTCGTGCAGCAGAACGACGCGGGCACGGTCAGCACAGCGCCGTGCCCCGCCTCGGTGCAGGCACCGCCGCTCTGGACCAGTTCGGGCCCGTGGTTCGCGCACTCGCCGGCGGCCGCCGTGGACGCGCGCGGACGGGCGGTCCTGGCCGTCATCGGCCCGGACGCCCGGCTGCACACCACGGCCCTGCCCGCGAGCGGCCCCCTGCGGAGGGGCGCGGCCGGGCCAGCCGCCTGGACCGCGGTCTGAGCAGGCCGTAGCAGGCCGTAGCAGGCCGGAGCAGGCCGGAGCACCTGGGCGGCCCCCCGCACGGGTCGCCGCCCGAGTGCGGCTCACGGGGCCGGCGTCCCCGGCCCGCCACGGCCCCGGGCTCAGCCGTCCCGGGGCCCGGCGAACTTCCCGGCCAGCTGGGGCGGGAGCGGCTCGTACCGCAGGAACGTGCGGTTGAACGTGCCGGTGCCGTGGGACATCGACCGCAGGTCGATCGCGTAGCGGACCATCTCCAGCTGGGGCACCTCGGCACGGATCAGCGTGCGGCCGCCGGTCCCTCCGGACGGCACCGCCTCCGTGCCCAGGACGCGCCCTCGCCGCGACGACAGATCCGACATCACCGCCCCCACGTAGTCGTCGGAGACCAGGACCGACACCTCGTCGACGGGCTCCAGCAGCAGCATCTGGGTCTGGCCCGCGGCGTCCTTGAGCGCCAGCGCCCCGGCGGTCTGGAAGGCCATGTCGGAAGAGTCGACCGAGTGCGCCTTCCCGTCGTGCAGGGTCACCTTGATGTCGACCAGCGGGTAGCCGGCCAGCACCCCCCGGTCCATCTGCACCCGCACGCCCTTCTCGACGGAGGGGATGAACTGCCGGGGCACCACTCCGCCGACGACCTTGTCGACGAACTCGAAGCCCTCTCCGGAGGGCAGCGGCTCCACCTCGATGTGGCAGATGCCGAACTGCCCGTGCCCGCCGCTCTGCTTGACGTGCCGCCCCAGGCCCTGCGCGACCCCGCCGAACGTCTCGCGCAACGGCACGCGCAGCTCGACGGGCTCCACGTCGACCCCGTACCGGCCGCGCAGCCGGTCCGTCAGGACGTCGGCGTGGGCCTCGCCCATGCACCACAGCACCAGCTGCCGGGTCTCGGCGTTGTTCTCCAGCCGCAGCGTCGGGTCCTCGGCGACCAGGCGGCCCAGCGCCTGCGACAGCTTGTCCTCGTCGGCCTTGGAGCTGGCCCGGATCGCGATCGGCAGCAGCGGATCGGGCATGGTCCACGGCCGCATGAGCAGCGGCCGGTCCTTGTCGGAGATCGTGTCGCCGGTCTCGGCCCGGGTGAGCTTGGCGACGGCGCACAGGTCGCCCGCCCCGCAGAACCCCACACCGTGCTGTGTCTTGCCGAGCGGGGAGGTGAGCGCGCCCACCCGTTCGTCGAGGTCGTGGTCCTCGTGACCCCGGTCGGCGAGGCCGTGCCCGGAGACGTGCACCACCATGTCGGGCCGCAGTGTGCCGGAGAACACCCGCACCAGCGAGATCCGGCCCACGTAGGGGTCCGAGGTCGTCTTGACGACCTCGGCCACCAGCGGGCCGTCGGGGTCACAGGTGACCTCAGGCGCCGGCCTGCCGCCGACGGTCGTCACCTCGGGGACCCCGTGCTCCAGCGGGGACGGGAAAGCCTGGGTGATCACTTCGAGCAGCTCGGCGGTGCCGATGACGGGGCCGGGCCGGTCGCCGTGCGGGACCGAGGTGGCCAGCACGGGGAAGAAACTGCCGCGGGCGACCGCCTTTTCCATGTCCCGGATGAGGATCTTGACGTCGATCTCCTCACCGGACAGGTAGCGGTCCATCAGGGACTCGTCCTCGCTCTCCTGGATGATCCCCTCGATCAGGGCGCCGCGCTGCTCCTCGATCCGGTCGAGGAACTCCGCCGCGGGGTCGCACTCCTTGCGGGATCCCGAGGAGTAGTCGAAGCACCGCTGCGACAGCAGCCCGATGAGGGACTCACCGGCGTGGAAGTAGCACGGCAGCACGCCCTCCCCGAAGGCGTCCTGGCAGGCCAGCAGCGCTTCGTCGAAGTCGCCCCGCTGCTGGTCGATCTTGGTGATGACCAGCGCCCGGGGCATGCCGACGGCCGCGCACTCCTCCCACAGGATCCGGGTCAGCCCGTCCACCCCGTCCACCGCCGAGATGACGAACAGGGCGGCGTCGGCCGCCCGCAGCCCGGCACGCAGATCGCCCACGAAGTCGGCGTAGCCGGGAGCGTCCAGCAGATTGATCTTCACATCGCCGTGCATGAAGGGCATGAGGGACAGGTTCACCGAGCGATGCTGGCGCACCTCCACCTCGTCGTGATCACCGACCGTGGTGCCGTCCTCGACCCGGCCGGCCCGCTGGATCGTGCCGGTCGCGGCCAGAAGCGCCTCCGCGAGTGTCGTCTTGCCCGCTCCGGAATGGCCGACCAGCACGACGTTGCGCACCTTCTCCGGGCGCACCTCGTCCAGCCGGCCGGCCGCGGGTGCCCTGCCGGGCGCCCCCGGTTGACGCGTTGTCTCTGCCACAGTGCATGACCTCCTCCGTGCGGGGCCGGCCGAGAGCGGGCCCGTCAGGATGTCGTGTGGCGCCAGACGTGACCGGCGTCACACCCGTATCAACCACCATTCCCCGGAAAGCCGCCGCGAACAAGAGGTGAACGGGAATCGTCGTGCCTGCATGGCGAGGTGGGGCGGCGACCCGGCCGATCCGGCCAGGGGTGACATCAAGCACTACGATGGGCCCGCCGACGCCCTGGAGGCGTCTGCACCCGACTCCGTACCACCCAAGATCGGACGGCGATGCTCAACCGTTTGCGGCCCGCGCTGTCGCGCGTTCTCACGCCGATCGCCCGGACGCTGGCCGGGTGGGGGGCGACCCCCAACATGATCACCGTGGTGGGCACCGCCGGCGTGGTCGCCGGGGCGCTGGCCTTCTTCCCCCGCGGCGAGCTCTTCTGGGGGACGATCGTCATCACGGCGTTCGTGCTCTTCGACATGCTGGACGGTGCGGTCGCCCGGGTCACCGGCACCGGCAGCGCGTGGGGCGCCTTCCTGGACTCCACCATGGACCGGGTCGCGGACGGCGCGATCTTCTCCGGCCTCGTCCTGTGGTACGCGGGCAGGGGCGACAGCGGGCCCCTGGCGGCGCTGACCCTGTTCTGCCTGGTCACCGGAGGCATCGTGTCGTACGCCAAAGCGCGCGCGGAGGGCCTCGGGTACACCTGCAACGTCGGGATCGCCGAGCGCAGTGAGCGGCTGGTCGTGGCCCTGGCCGGCGCTGGGCTGCAGGGGCTCGGCGTGCCCTACGCCCTGCCCGTCGCGCTGGTGCTGCTCGCCGTCGCCAGCACGGTCACCGTGGTCCAGCGGTTCGCCGTGGTCCACAAGCAGGCCGTCGTCCGCAAGCAGGCCCAGGCATGAGGGCACCGGGAAAGGACGACCTGACCAGCGCCGCGTACGGCCTCGGCTGGGCGGTCGTCCGCAAGATGCCCGAACGCATCGCCCGGCTGGCCTTCGACTTGCTCGCCGACCGGACGTGGCGGCGCCATGGCCGGGGTGTCCGGCAACTGGAGAAGAACCTGTGCCGGGTCCTGGGCAGGGACGCCGTCGACGACGAGATCCGTGCGCTCAGCAAACGGGTCATGCGGTCCTATCTGCGCTACTGGCTGGAGGTCTTCCGGCTGCCAGAGATGAGCCGCGAGCGGATCGTCGGCGGGATGAACATCACCGGCCACGAGAATCTCTTCGCGACGCTCGACTCCGGCCGCGGCGTTATCCTGGCGCTGGCGCTCATGGGCAACTACGAGCAGGCCGGTGCTTGGATGGTCTACAGCGGCTATCCCTTCACCACCG
>JAOPYK010000011.1 GCA_025964695.1 Streptosporangiaceae bacterium
CTGGGAACCCGGGACGGCGTGCGCGCGGTCACCCTGACCGCGATCGCCGCCCAGGCCGGCGTGCACCCCTCGGCGGTACGCCGCTACTACGCCTCACGCGAAGAAATCCTGCTCACCCTCGCCGAACAGGGATACCGCAGCTGGTCACACGACATCGCCACGCAACTGACCGGACGTACAGGAGTCACCTCGGACGAGCTGGCCCGCATCCTCACGGCCGCCCTCGCCGAGCGCCCGCTCTTCTGCGACCTGCTGACCCACCTCACCCTCAGCCTCGAACGCGAGGTCACCTACGAACGCGTACACGCCTTCAAAACCGTCGCCATCGCCAGCGTGGGAGACCTCGTCGACGCCATTGCCGGAGCCTGCGCACTCGACCACACCCAAGCGAGCGACCTGATCATCGCGGTCATCGCGATGACCGCACCGCTGTGGCAGGCCGGACACCCCGCCGAAACCCTGACCCGCCTCTACGCACAAGAGCCGGCCATGGCCCACATCGGCATCGACTTCGAACCCACCCTCACCCGCCTGATCACGGCCCTGGCCGACGGCATGACCCGCCCCCAACGGCCCCCGGCACAAAGTCCGCCCAGGCGAGGCGAAGGATGAGACCGGCAGCGACTTCAGCGCGGCCAGCACCGGCAGCCCCGCCGGGGTGGCGCCGAAGTAGCGTCGCAGACCTATGGAGGTGAGTGCGAGCAGATGCCCTACCCGAGGCCGACACCCCCTTGGAGCGCTCAGATGGACACGGTGCGCGGGCTTGATGTGCAGCTCGCTCAGGAGCTGATCGATCGAGCCAAGGAGCAGGGTGTGTCCTTGTACGGCCGGATGGTCTGCTGGCCGGGATCACCAAGACGGTGCAGGCGGCTGAGCATCCGCGCTTGTCAGCACATAGATCTTGGACTATCGCGCTGCATCAGCTGTAACCCCGGCCTTTGCGGGGCAAGGAAGTCGGTCTTCGGATATGTCGCGAGTCAGCTCCACTGGGCGGCGGTCAGGATGGCGTCCCAGCCGGGTATCGGGCCGTTGGTGATGACGAGGATCTTGGCTTGGGGGAGATACCACTCGCGCTGGGTGAAGGAGAAGGTGGCCTTGTCTGCGGTCCCAGTGGGCATCTTCGGCCCGCAGGGGACCTGGAACTGCCAGTAGCGTGCGTCGCGACCACCGATCCGTACCGCCTTCCAGGTCGAGCGGCCGTAGGTGAGCGATAGCCCGTACATCCACAGCTTGGTTCCCGGGCATTGCATGATGCCGCCCGCGGGGAAGTAGCCACCGCTCTTGGTGTTGTACGGGGTACCGTCGCCAAAGTAAAAGGTGATGCTTTTAGATCCCATGATCCTCACGTGCGGGCAGCCCGTCTGCCAGTAGTCACCAATGTGGCAGCCGTTGCCGGGACTGATGCCGACCTGGTCGCCGGTGGCGGTCGTGAGCGCCGGCGTCTTCCAGGTCTGGGGCAGCTGAAGCTTCATGGTCTGATAGCTGAAGGACTGCAGCACTATCGTCGCCGCGGGAGTCGGCTGGGGAGCGGCACCCTTCTTGGTGGGGGCCGCGACGACGACGGCGATCACTGCGGCGGCGCCGACGGCCGTGGTCCCTGCGGCGACGGCGGCCTTTGCGCTTGTGAGTTTGCCTAGCAACGACCTGCCGACGGCGGTGCCGCCCGCGCTTGCCGCTCCCGAACCCGCGGCGCCCGCGGCGCCCGCACTCCCGGATGCCGCACCCCCGATCGCGAGCGTGAGGGCGGCGAGTGGGAACAACGCGGCCAGCGCGGCTGCCGAGATGGCCAGCGCTCGAATCCCACGGTCCTCCCAGTCGGTGCCGTAGGTGGCGGTGGCGACCGTTTCCAACTCGGCCACGAACTCCGCTGCGCTCGCGGGGCGCTCCTGCGGCGCCTTGGCCAGGCCGTGGGCGAGCAGCGGGCGCAGCGCCTCGTCCACGGTTTCGACGGGTATCGCGGCGCTGGAATGCGCGTACCTGAGCATCGGCTGACTGGGTGCAAGGTACGGCTGGCGGCCGGTGACGCATTCGAAGAACACGCAGGTCGCCGCGTACACGTCGGTGGCCGGAGTCGCGACGTTGGACTCCCATTGCTCGGGTGCCATGTAGGGCGGGGTACCCGAGCCGCCCGCCGAACTGCCGGCCAGCGCGGCGATCCCGAAGTCGATGAGCTTGCTGTGGCCGTCGCCGGTGACCACGACGTTGGCGGGCTTGTAGTCGCGGTGCACGACCCCTACGGCATGGGCCGCGGCGAGCCCGAGCAACGACCCTTTGAGGATTGCCAATGCCGCCTCGGGTGTCAGGCTGGTCTTCTCGGCGAGTACGTCGCGCAACGAGACACCGTCCACGGCCTCCATCAGGATCGCCGCGTCCGCCGTGTCCTCGAAGTGCCCGAACCACTGGGCGACGTACGGAGACTGCACCCGCTTGAGTAGCACCGACTCCTGACGGAACCCGTCCAGAGCATTTCGATCACCGGCGTACCTCACGTACTTCAGCACGGCGGCGCGGCCGGACCGCTCCTCCCGCACCAACACCGCTCGGCCCTGACCCCCCGCACCGAGTTCCCGAAGCTCGATGAACCCCGGCACCCGCCAGTCAGTCATTGCCCTCCCTCGCCCCGGGCCCAGCCGCGTACCACCGTTTCACCCCACATGGCAGCCTCGCAGAGAGATGTCACGTTCGGACACACTTCAGGTGCCCAGGGCTGATGGAGCCCCCGACGAACTGAAGGAACACGCTGAGCGTGGCGGTCTTGCCGGCGCCCAACGTGAGCCCTTTCAAGCATGAGCCGGGCTGACCAGGCGCGTGGGTCCGATAGGGGGCCAGGAGGGGTCCGAACCGGCCTTGATCAGCCCGGACCCTCTATAACTGAAATGTGCTTTGACCTGCGGAAATAGGATCGTAGATCACCGGCGCGGACCCCAAATCACCCGAAACAGGGGACTGCTAATGCGGCTTGATCGAGTACAGCTTGATCAATACGGTCGACGATGAATGTGCTGAACCGAGATGGCACGGAAGGCCGACGAGGTCCCGTCATGGCTCTACTCTGCACCCGGCTGTTACGGCGGGTCACTTAACCTGAAGGGACTGGGTTAACAACGCGCTGATGAGCCAGGGTCGCCGACCCCGCGACTCGTGCCGAGAGTGGTGCCGGGGTGGCCAAACGCGCTGGGACGGCGCCGAACGGTCGCCTACTAAAAGGCATTATTGCCTGTGCAAACAGGACAGTGGATCATGGTCTAGGACCCGAAATGACCGCTTAGAGCGCTCTGCTGCTGCGTCACACCGTCACCGCCGTCGGCAGCTAGCCCGGCCGCGAGCCGGGGCGGGGCAGACGTCCCCCGCCCCGGCTTTCGCATGTCATCTGACGAAGGCCTGTCCGGTGGCGTCGGTTTACTTGATCCGGGTCAGGTGACCGCCTCCTTGGGTCTGCTGTGCCGCCACCCATGTCTTGCGTAGTTCGTAGGCGTAGCCACGCGAGGGTGGCCGGTGCCCGGCCTGTTCCATGTCGGCGCGGGCTTTGGGGACCGACCCGGCGTGCCGGGTGAGCGCATCCATGAACAGCGCCGACAGTTCCGCGGGGTCGGTGATGTCGTCTGTGGGAGTGTGCAGCTCAGCGCCATCGGACATGTCCGGTGGCGCGTCAGGTGACTCCTGTTGTGTCTGGTCGGGTGCCGCCGCGGCCGTGGCGTACACCGGCTCGGGTTCCGGGGCGACCGATGTCCGGTCCGGATGCTGTGCTGCCGGTTCAGCGGACGCTTCCGGTGTCCGGTGTCCGGTGTCAGGTCCGGGCGCGGAGGCGGGTGTCCGGTCCCCCTCCGGATCGGGTAGGGGGTCCGGGTTGTCGTCTGTCACCCGGTCACCGGACACCGGGGGCGCCGCCCAGGGAGCGTCCGGCGTCAGGTCCAGAAGACTCGCCGCGTTGTAGAGGACACCGAGTTGGGCCACGAGCTGCGCTTGACGATCGGGATCGGTGCCGAGCCCGCTGTACTCGACCGCTCGCTCCATTGCCCGGTCGAGTTTGGACAGGGCCCGCTTCTGCTTACGGTCCTTGCCGGCGGCTCGAGCGCTGCGCGCGTGTTTGGCGGCCAGGGCCAGGCGCATGAGGCGGCGTTGTGCATCCACTTCGCTGGCGTTGCGGTCGGTGGGGTCGGCCAGGCCCAGCCGGGTCAGGACCCGCTCGGGGGTCAGCCGCCAGTTGATGCGGGACCGGCCGGTGAGGCGGCGCCGCTCCAGCGCCATGCCCCGCTCCCACAGCCAGGCTGCGACGAGGGGTGCGGCGAGGCGGAGGACGACCTCGCCGAAGGAACGGGCGTCCAGGCTGGACAGCACCGCCGACAGGCTCGTCAGCGCCCAGACTGCGATGCCGTCGACGCCCGCGTTGTAGTTCTCGCGCATCGCCTGGCGGGCCCGCACCGCCGAGGTGATGACCGAGGTTTCGATGAACGCGAAGGTCAGGACCCGCAGCGGGCCGGTGAAGTGCAGCACGTCCCCGAAGAACCGCCACATTCCCTGAGCCGACACCGCGGTGGCGATGCCCGCGGCGACCAGGGTCAGCAGGTGCTCGGAAGAGGTCTGGGCGCGGAGCCGGGCCACCGCACGCAGCAGCCGGCGGACGAGGAAGGCGGCCGGCACCAGCGCCGCCAGGGCGACGACGGTGATGAGCACGGCTGGCACGGGGTGCCGGTCGATCATCTGGATCGGATTGGTCATGAGCGGTAGCGGCGCGGGGGAACGCGAGGCCATCGCCATCCTTTCGCCGCGCCGTGGCCTCAGGCCCGGCCTGTGTCGGGGTCGATCTAGAAGCCCAACCCTATGAGGACGGCATTGGGTCTCGACACCGGTATCTGACTCCTCAGCCCATCCGCCGCAAATCCGCAAGGCAACGTCGGGAGAATTGTGCCTTCGCGTTCTGGCTCCAGAGCGGGGAGGTTCACACGCTCGGCCGGCCGCGCCGGAATTCGGAAACGCCGCTGTGCGTCGTTGCTGTCCCGTCCGCGTGAAGGGCAGCGACTCGATGCCAAGTAGATCCGAACGGTTGTCTCTGATCTTGTTCGGATCTACTTGGCAGCTTCGGTGAGCCGCAGATCAGTACGGCACCACAACGCCGGCTTCGCGCAGGCTCGCTATCGCTCCGGAGAGGCACTCATCGGCGGTGCGACCGTCAGCGCCAAGGCCGGTGGCCAGCGGTCCAGCGCTGGCAGCCAACGTCCAGGCAGGTCGCCCCTCGGCCAGTCGTTCGGGATCAACCCTGATTACGGCGTTGACGCCCGTGAGTCCGGGAGTTCACAAAAGCCCCCAGGTTTCCCGCTCAGCATTATCTCAGCGCGGCCGTACGGCCGATCTCGCAACGCCGCGTGAAGACGTCGGCGAACACGCGGCTGTATGGCGGAGCAACTCAGATCCACTGTTACAACCGTTACAGGCCCCACCAGTCTCGGCGGCAACGCCCGCCCGCCTGGGTACGAGCCTGGCGCCGTTGGGTGGACGATCCGGCGACGGAAGGTGCTTGACGGTGTGATCAACCAACAGGGCGGCGTAGGCGGTCCGATGAATCCCCAGGCCAACATGGTGCTATGAGTTCCGGAGCGGTACATGAGCGGCTGCCCGCCCTCGACGCTGCGATCGGCTGAGCCGGGAAGATTCTTAGGCGCAGCATCGAGATCCCGGAAGGCATGCCACCACTCACCGGGATTCCGCAGCGGATTTTCATTCTTCTCCCAGAATTCCCTAGTATCGGCCCGAGGCTTCCATGCCCGCCACCTTCGGTAGGGGGACGATTAAGGGGTGTTCACGTGGGTTCAACGCTGCGACGTGCGACATCGCTGACCTGGGTACTGATGGCCATCACCGTGCTCAGCGCCTGCAGTTCGAGTCCCCCGCCGAAGGCGCCGCCGCCGCAGGACACGAACGTGTCCCAAGCGCCGGCGAAGCCCCGCAGGGCGGCCCCGCCGGTGGTCATGCCGACCGGCCCAGCCGCGCGATTCAACGTGTCCCACTACACATCGGCCGGGCCGATCATGGTGACCACGTTGAAGGGCGCCAAGTCCGGCGTGACCGGCAAGGTGTGGGTCTGGACGCCTCCGGAGTACAAGGACCCGAAGTATGCCAAGAGCGGATTCCCTGTGCTCATGCTCTACACGGGCAGCACCGGCGTGAACTACAACTTCTGGGCCCACCAGGAGGTGGAGCCGACCCAGTCGGAAGACGTCCGGCTGGTCAAGGCCAGGCAGGCGCATCCGTTCATCATGGTCATGCCCATCCTGCAGCTCTCTCTGAAGCAGGACACCGAGTGCAGCGACCGAGTGGGCCAGCCCAAGATGGGCACCTGGCTCGCCGAGGACGTCGTCGACATGGTGAAGGCCAACTTCCGTACGCTGCCTACGCGCGACGGCTGGGGCATGGCAGGCGCCTCCTCCGGGGCCTTCTGCGCGGCAAAACTCACCCTCCAGAACCCCGACAAGTTCAAGGCGGCGGTGTCATGGTGCGGGTACTTCGTCCCCGAGCCAGAGACGGGTCCGCGCTGGTCCCAGCAGGACGTGCTTGCCAATAGTGCGGCGCACATTTTCCAGCAGAGGCAGCCCGACGTGCGGCTCCTGCTCCTGGCAGGCGACAACCGCAAGTTCCACGCCGATGTGAACCGGATGAATGCGTTCACCAAGCTGGTCCAGCCCCCGACGGTCGTGACGACATACATCCAGCCGGGCGGCGGGCACTTCACCGCTGACTTGAAGAAGCTGATCCCCAACATCCTGGAGTTCCTCACCAAGAGCCTCCAGGGCCCCGTTGCCGGCTGATCGGGGATCAGGCGAGCATTCCAGCCTCACCCGAACGTGATCGTCGTACTTCCGCGTCCAACACGGCAGACAGGTGATGATCCTCTACGAGTACGACGATCAGACCTTCTTATGGGTGCCAGCGCAACAGGGTGCCGGTGTCACGAAGAACACCGGCCAGCTCGGGCGAGGACAGCACGAGAAATTCCCGGTTACCGCGGGCCCGCGTGCCGCCGCAGTCAAGGGTTCTTGACGAAACTGATGCCGAGGGGGGCGATGTTCAGGGTCGCGTCGGCGGTGCCGTCCCCGATGGTGGTGGTAAGCGTGTCGGTGGAGGTGCTGATGACCGAGACGGTGCCGGTCATGATGTTGCCGGCCCAGATCTCGGAGCCGTCGGGGGTGACCGCGATGGAGCCGGGCAGCCGCCCTACCGCCACGTCCGCCAGGTGCCTGCCGGTGGCGGGCTCGTAGACCCCGACGGAGTCGGAGTTCATGTCCGCGACGTACACCTTCGTGCCGTCGGGGGTGACGGTGACGGACCACGGCTCGGCGCCGGCCGAGATCCTGCCGATGACCCGGCCGCGCGCGGTGTCGGCCACCCAGAGGGTGTCGGCGTCCGGCTGGGTGACGTACAGCCGGGTGCCGTCCTTGCTGACCGCGACGCTCTGCGCCGTCGGGATGCCGGTGACGTGACCGCTGACCTCGGCGTTGGCCGTGTCGATGACGACGAGGCCGCGGGCCGTGGTGACGTAGGCGTGCCTGCCGTCTGGGGCGAACACGACCCGGCGCGGGGCTGCGCCCACGTCGATCCGCTGGGTGACGGTGTCGGTGGCGGTGCTGATGACCGCGACCGTTTGGGAGCCGCCCTGGCCGGTGTCGCCGCCGGTGACGGTCGCGTACACCTGCGAGCCGTCGGGGGAGACGGCGACGTCCTCCGGGTAGGCGCCGACCACGATCCGGGTCGTCTTGAGCGTGGCGGTGTCCACGGCTTTGACCTGGTACTGCCCGGTGACGGCGACGTAGACCTTGGTGCCGTCGGGCGTGACCGCGACGCCCTCGGCCTGGTCGCCCCGGATGGCCGCCGAAAGGATCGTGTGGTCGGTGACGTCGACCTTGGCGATCGCGCTGGCGCCGGCCAGCGCCACGTAGGCGGTGTAGCCCGAGCCGTCCGGGGCGGCCGCCGCGCGCGGGCCCTTGGCCGAGGCGGACGGAGCGGGTGTCCACGAGGGCACGCCGGGCTGGACGCCCTGCGACTCGCCGCTGCGGTCTCCGTCCCGGCCGTTCAGGGTGAAGGCGGCCACCGGGGCGGCGATCAGTACGAGTCCGGCCGAGACGGCGCCGGCCGCGAGCCTGAATTCTTTCATCACGAGGGCCCTCTCGATTGCGGACGGTGGCGCGGCCGGGATCCGCGCTCCTGGACGGGCGGGGTCTGCTCCGCGACCAGCAGTTCCACGGCGGGCAGGGAGGTGACGTTCTCGACCGCCCTGGCCAGTGAGGACTTGGTGTCGGGCAGCCTGGGGAACCCGCCCGGGCCGGCGAGGCCGAGGGCCGAGGTCAGGTCGCCGAACGCCTGGCGACGCCAGTCCGAGATGTTGGGAATGGTGACACCGGTGAGCCGCTCCAGGAAGCGCAGCGTCGAGGTGTGGTCGAAGTTCTCACTGGCGATCCAGCCGCCCTGCGTCCATGGCGAGACGATGACGCACGGCACCCGGAAACCGCCGCCGATGGGCAGCCCATTGATGAACTCGCCCGTGGTGCCGGCCGGCGGAGTGGGTGGCGGTACGTGGTCGAATAGACCGTCGTTCTCGTCGTAGTTGAGGATGAAGACGGTCTTCTCCCAGACGTCCCGGTTGGAAGCGATCGCGTCGATCTTGCTGGCGATGTAGTCGGCGCCCGCGGCCGGGGTGTAGTTCGGGTGCTCGGACTGGTAGCTGGTCGGAATGATCCAGGAAACCGTCGGCAGCCGGTCGTGCGCGGCGTCGTACTCGAACCGGCCGGCCGAGTAGGTGCGCAGCCCGTTCTTGTAGAGCGGTGAGCCGGTCGGGGCGTCCTGGAAGGCCTTGAACGGCTCCAGGACGTTGCAGCTGTAGTTGTCGACCTCCTGGTAGACCTTCCAGCTCACCCCGGCGTCGGTCAGCGCCTCCGGGTAGGTCTTCCAGGTGTACGGGCTCAGGTCGACGTTGCTGAGGACGGGGCCGCCCTGGGTGCCGTCCGGGTCGATGAAGGCGCTCATCAGGTAAAGCCGGTTCGGCCAGGTCGGGCCGAGCACCGAAGAGTGGTAGTGGTCGCAGACGGTGAACTGCTCGGCCAGCGCGAAGTGGAACGGGATGTCCTCGCGGGTGTAGTAGCCCATGACATAGGGGGCGTTCACCCCGTCGTCGGCGCGGTGCGCGGGCAGCCAGTGGTCCATCTTCCCGTTGTTCCAGGACGAGTGCTGGGTGCTGCAGGTGTGGCTCGTGGAGGGGATGGACTGCGCGCTGCTCGTGCACGTGTCCAGGTGGAACGGCAGCAGATAACCGGCCGGGTTCACCGTGTCCGGCTGGTAGAACACCGACCTTCCGGTGCTCAGCGTGATCGCGTCGGGGTCGGAGAAGCCGGCGACCCCCGGCATCGTGCCGAAGTAGTGGTCGAAGCTCCGGTTCTCCTGCATGAGGATCACGACGTGCCTGATGTCCTTCAGCCTGCCACGGCCCCGGGCGGGTCCCTCGGCCAGAGCCCGGCGGACGTTCGGCGGCAGGAACTCCGCCGCGAATATCGCCGCCGCGGCGCAACCGGCGGCCGTCAGCAGCCGGCGTCTGGTCAGCTGTACGGGCTCAGGCATCGCTGGTCTATTTCCCCTCTCGGGGCGGCGCGAATCGATCCCGAAAGATGACGATCATCCTTTTGCTGGGCGGCGGGGAGCCAGGCGATTAGTTCGGATTAAATACGATTGACACCCATATCTGGCATTTTATCTATTCGGCCTAATTATGCAGGAAAATGCGTTCTGAGCTGGGTGAATGCAGACGATACGGGTCAGCGAGCGGCACTGGGACGACAACGGCGGCTGGGGTCTCGCCCTGGTCGGTTCTCTGTCCGCCGGTGCTGGCCCGTCCGCCGATCAGGCTACGAGGCCCCGCCTCCACGCAAGTGCGGAACCGTCCAGCTCAAGAAATGGACTCTCTCCAGGAAAATGGCATTAGATATCTACCCAAGATGAATAATGCGTATCAGATGATTCTTTGTGATTGATGACATGAGTCAATCCCATGTCAATTGATGATCTCGCGCATTCGGGTCAATTCGCTCCAACCGATTTCCCGTCAGGGATCCATGAGTCTCTGGAATCGCTCGATCAGCGAGAGATTTATTGGGCCCGGCGTGCCGCAACTGCCTGGATGACTGACCCGCCCAGCATCCGGCGGCCAGGCACGGTGCGGGGCAGGCCACAGCCTGCCCCGGCCGACGCGGCTACCCACAAGACCAAGATCACCACAACCGAAGTCTCCACGGTTTCAGCGGATTGCCAGCAGATCGGTCCGGTGAATCCCTGTGGGGAAGGGATTTACCGGAAGGTTTGACCCTCACGAGGTCCTCGAGGTCAGTCCGTGCCAGTTATGTGGTGGCGGGCTTGAGGATGAGCTGCGTGGTCGTGGAGTGGTCATTCCACGATGCTGTGATGTTCACGGTGATGTTAGAGGTCAAAGTGCCGGACGTGGTACCGGTGAAGAGGGCTCCGAAGTAGCCCGAACTGATCTGGACGGTCGCCGGCCGGGTGACGTTCGGGTCGTCGCTGGTCAGCCGCCGAGCCGGTCGGTGGGCACCAGGGTGCCGTCCAGGATCACATAGGCCTTGCGTGCGGCGATCCGCATGGCTTCGCGCAGGTCGGGAGCCAGCTCGGCGAGCAGATCGACGACCTCGCAGACATACCGGTAGGCGGTCGCGACACCGATCCCGAACCCCGGCCGTCAACTCGGTATCGGTGAGGATGCAGCGCAGATGGGCCAAGACCAGCAGCGCTTGGCGGCCGGGCGCCAGCTTGCGCCACCGTGAACCGGTCGCTTCCAGATGCCGGCGGATCAGGTCGGCCCTAGCTGTCGCCTCGCATTCTGCCTAGAGCAGCAGCAGAAGGTTCTAGGGCCGGGCAACGAACACAAGCGACGGGTCGCGGTCGCCGTCATGGCGCCGCCGACGCCGCGTCGAACTCGTTCGCCACAATGCGCCGGTCATGCACGCCGGCCGCCTGGTCCGAGGCGAGCCACACGATCGGCGGGCCCATCACGGCCGGGTCCAGCAGTCGGGCCCGGACCTCGGTGGGAGCATCATCGGGGATCATCCCGGTCCGGGTGCCCCGCCCGCCGGGAAGCAGGATGTTGACGGTGACCGAGCTGCCGGCCAGATCCGCTGCCATCACCCGCGACAACGCTTCGACGCCGGCGCCCGCAGGCCCGTACGGCACGAAGCCACGGCGGACCATCGTCTGCTCGTTCATCGAGATGTTGACGATCCGCCCGCCGCCCTCGTGGAGCATCAGCGGCACTACCTCGCGGGCCATCAGAAAACAGCCGACGACCTTGGTCTCCACGACGTCCCGAAATCCGGTCGGCGTCACCTCCCAGAACGGCTGCGGCTCCGACATGAACCTGGGATTGACCGTCCGCATGCCGATGCCTGCGTTGTTGACGAGCATGTCGATGCCTCCCCACGTGTCGCGAGCCCGAGCAATACAAGCGGCAACCGAGCGCTCTTCACGCACGTCGAGCTGACACGGGATCACTGAGGAACCGAGCTCCTTTGCGGTCTCTTCCGCCCGGGCCTGGTCGCGACCGGTGACCATCACCCGGGCGCCCGCCTCGGCGAGCGCGGCGGCCATAGCCGCGCCCAGGCCGCTGGTGGCGCCGGTCACCAGGACGCGGATGCCGTTCAGCTCGCTCTTATGGTGTGTGGGTGTAGATGTAGCGCTGGGCATGAGGCCCCTTCGGATCTAGCGGAGTGTGCCTCCGGAAGATACGGACGCACACTCGAACGGTCGTCAGTGAAGGTTCTCAGCTTGTCGTTGTGAAACCGAAGTCGATCTTCTCTCCGACACCCGGTGGCCGTCCCTCGAGGCCCGCGCCTCGCGCAGCCGACGCAGCATCTCGGATGGGTGCTCTTCCTCGCCGGGCCGGTTCAGCAGACGAATCGCGGCGCACAGGTCCCGGATGTGCTCGTCGCGCAGGTCGACGAGCTTGATGTGGCCGATGCCCGGCCGGAAGTATAGCTCGCGCTCCGCGGTGAGCGTCGACGGCTTCAGACCGCCGCCGGCCCAGAACCAGATCTGGTGCGAGCTCGTCGCCCTGGCCTGCGAACTCCTGGCCTGGATGCAGATGCTCGCCCTGGAGGGCACCGCCCGCCGCTGGGAACCCAAAACGTCTACGCCTACGGCTGCTGTCCTGCGCAGGTCGACTGGTCCGAGGCGGACGACGCCTCCGCCTGCGTCTGGCCCGCACCTGGCCCTGGGCCGACCTGATCAGAGGCGTGTACGACTAACGTGCAGAGCTGGGTGACTGCAGCCACACCCCGGCCACCGATCAAGACGCAGACCCGCTGCGTCTCGTATCGACGTAGGACCACTTCGGTCAGGTCGGCCGATGAGTCCCCGTCGCCGCCCATCGCGGAAGGTCCCGTACGCCGCGCCCTGCCAGAACCCGTAGGGGCGATCTCGGTGACCTCTGAACATATGGCAAGCGGGGCGTCCCCGAACCACGGGTCGGTTGCCGTTAGGAAGCGGGGCTCAGTTCGAATCCTCCGGGACGGCTCTGTCCATTCCAGGTGGCAGTGACGGTCACCCCTACGGCGGAGGTGAGGGAACCAGAAGTGCTGATGGGGACGGTGATCGTGGTCGCGGCTTCCGGGATGGTGACCGTCTGCGGAATCGTGACGTTCTGGGGGTCGTTGCTGGTGAGCGTCACGGCGGCACCTCCGGCCGGGGCTGGAGCCCACAATTGGAGCACACCGGATACGGCCTGGCCCACGTGGACGCGTGTAGGTGTGAATGCGAGAGACCTCGGGCCGTTCGGTCCGACCGTGTAGGTGGTGAAGGGACCTGCGCCGTTGATGGTCGCCTTGATCTGCACCGCCTGGAGCTTGCTGAGCGTGCCCACGGTCACGTCGAAGGTCGCACTGGTCTGACCCGCTGGAATCGTCACGGTCTGCGGGACGGTGACCTGCGGGTTGTTGCTGGAAAGCTGGATCGTGGTGTCGGTCGGTTGCGGATATTCCAGCGTCACGGTCGTCGGCGCCGACGTGCCGTTCTCGATGTAGGTGGCTGCGTGCGCGAGGCCGCTGATGTCATTGGGCAGGATCGCGAACGCTTTCGTAACAGTGGTCCCGTTGGCCGCCGCAGTGATGATCGCCTGTGACCTGACGGAGAACGAACCGGGGGTCACCCGCACTTCGACGCTGGTGGCACCGGCCGGCACGGTCACGGTGGCCGGCACGGCGAAGCCGGTGTCGTTGCTCGTCAATGTGACCGCAGTGCCTCCCTGCGGGGCGGCAGCTTCTAGCGTGACATCGATGTTCGCAGGGTGTCCGGCTACGAACTCGGTGGGCTCACCGGAGTCGGTGGACAGGGCGGCCACCCCGGGAGTGGTCGTGATGTAGTTGAGGGGCACATAGACCTTGTACGGAATGTTGTACTGCCCGAACTGCATGTACGCCAAGATGCCACCGCTGAAGTTCATGTGCCGGAAGGCGGGGTCAGCGGTGATTTTGAACGAGGCCGTGGTCTTGCCGCCAGGCACATCGGCGCTTAGGGGCACGTCTAGATACTGCGGCGGGGACGCGGATGTGGGAGAGACCTGCAGCGAAATACCGAGACCGCCCGGCGGCGCGGGCTCGGAGAGCCGGACGGTCCCGGTGACGCTCTGGCTGCCCACCAGCGTGGGCGAGCTGATCGTGAAACCGGACAGCACAGGATCCGGCAGTACCGTCACCGGGGTCGTGGCGCGTAGTGCGCCAAGTTGTACACCCACCACATGGGTCTGCGTCCGGTCGTTGCTGAACACGTTGAGGGGGAAATGGGCGGTACTCGAATAACGGGCCACCCACAATGACGGCGGTGCCGTGAACCCACCCCACCAGGTAGTGATCTGCGCCCGTGCCCCATGGGCACCGAGTCGGCAACGGAGCCGGACCGTCCCCGTCGCCTGACTGGAACCGGCGTACGGGTTGGAAGTGACCGGGTCAGGCGAGATCGAGACTGACAACCGCTGCTTGCAGGAGGCGGCTTCCGCGCTGGACGCGGGAACCACGGCCAGCGCGGAGGCCCCCATGACGACCACGGTGAGCATGGAGCCGATCTTTCGCACAGCGGTCCTTTCGGCAGGAAACCCGGGAAAGATAGCATGATCTTTAAGGCTCTGTCGTTAGTACAGAAAGCACAGATCGGCTTTTTCTGGCTTGACCGCCCTAACCGCCGCGAAATCGTCGGAACAATGGGTTAGTGAGCCGTCGATGACGGAGGCGGGTGGCGAAGTGGTGCCGGTCGAGCAGTTCGGTCTTCAACGTCGCGAAGAAGCTCTCGGTGACGGCAGTCCGCAACGCCGCCGATGCATTTCAATCCGGGCGGCCCGCATCTGCCGGGCGACTCGCTTATAGCCGATGCGCACTTCGAACTCCTCGCGCCGTTCGGCGTGGATCCGTGGGGCACCGTAGCTCTGACGCGACCGGTCGTGGATCCGGGCGGTGGTTACCCTCAGCGCCTCGTCCTGGTGGGCCCGGCGGGACGGGCCGTACGCGGGCGGTAAGGCGCAGGTCGCGATCTTGGTCAGCTCGTCCTCTCTGCTCGTGCGTCGACGCGCATCGTACTGCCAGGTAGGGGAGGGTTTCGGTGGTGGTAGCGATCACCGGCCACGGGTAAATATCACCGTTTCGTATGGTCCGCCCGTCGCGGTACACCAGTCCGGGGCCGTAGTGGATATCAAGGCGAAGCGCGCCAGCGTTGTTCGTCGCGGCCCGCCAGCGTCGTAACTCCCATTTCTCGATCGTGAAACAACGCGGACACAAGCCGAACCTAATCTCGAATCTCGTAGCGATCTACATTTCTATCTTCGTATATCGAAGCTATTAGCGCGGGCTTGACTACGGATTCGGAATGTAGGGGAGCTGATCGCGCCACGTGCGGTCACTGGAAGGAGGCCCAATGTTGTGGGCGGACCTGGCGTGGCCGCGACCTGCAGGATCTCCACACGACAACGGACGAACGCCACCACGCCGGTCTGGTTCCCGTCGGCGCGATCGAGCAGCACGGGCCTCACCTGCATACCGGCACCGACACCATCCCTGGCCACGGCCATCTGCGAAGTGGCCGCGGCGCGATGCGGCACGTTCGTGCTACCCGTCGCCACCCGCGTCGAGGCGGGCCGCACCGAGGAGGCCCCCGCTAGTCGTGGCTCCTGTTCCATTCCTGTCTTCGTAGAAAAGGAGTACCCGTCACATGGGCACCGTCAGCGACATCGATCCGACGCACCAGGCTCGCGCCGAACAGCTCGCCGCGGACGGCGTGCAAAACGCCCAGGGTGGAGGGGTCGACGTCAACGGTCGCGTCAAGTCGAAGATCTCGCCAGTCAACGACCTGCCCAACCTGCTCGCCGGCTCGGAGCGCTACATCCCTCGCGGGATCAGCGGTCTCGGAGAGCTGACCCGGAACGAGGACGAGTCCGTCGCGGTGCCGGACGTGTCGACCCTGGTGCCCCCCTGGGACCGGCGCGCCCGGATGGCGCCAGACCTGATGTTCGGCGTACTGAGCCGTTCTCGCACTGCCCGCGCTCCGTCCTCAAGCGCCAGGCTGCGGCTGCGGCCGATGCCGGGCTCCTGGACCTGTAGGAGAGAGGGATGATCGAGGAGGCAGCACAGGGCGACGGCGGGACGAGCGCCGCCGCCGTTGTGACCGGTGCCGGCCGCGGCATCGGCCGCGGTATCGCGGTCGCACTCGCCGAAGCTGGTTTCGATGTCGTCGTCGGATGGTCGAGCGACGAGGCGGCGGCCAAAGCGACCGTGGAGGCGGTGCACGGCGCCGGTGCCCGGGCGGTGGCCGTCCGGGGCGACGTCACCGATCCGGCCACTGCAGCGTGTTTGGTCGACGCGGCGCTCACCACGTTCGGGGACCTGACCGCCTGGGTCAACAACGCGGGAGTTTCCGTGCTCGCACGAGTCGAGAGCACCGCGCCCGCCGACCTCGAGCGGATGTTCGCCGTCAACGTGCTGGGCTCGCTGCACGGGATCCAGGCCGCGGTGCCGGTGCTGCGCGGCCGCGGAGGTGGGCGCATCGTCAACGTCGCGTCCGACCTCGGCGTTCAAGGCGCTCCCTACCTAGGGGCTTACGCCGCTACGAAGTTCGCCCTGGTCGGGCTCACCCAGACCGCCGCGCTGGAGTTGGCGGCGGACGACATCACCGTCAACGCCGTCTGCCCTGGCACCGCCTACACCGACATGGTCGCCGCGGAGTGGGCGACGCAGTCCCGTCTCACCGGAGCGCCGGTCGACGACGTGCGGCGCGAGTACCTCGAAGCAATCCCGGTGGGCCGCTTCTGCGCACCCGAGGACGTCGGCGCGGCAGTCGCCTTCCTGGCCGGTCCCTCCTCCGGCTTCATCACTGGCCAATCAATCTGCGTGAACGGCGGGACCGTACTGCGATGACGCGCCCCTGCACCCACGAAAGGAAACTTGATGTCTCCTGTTGTTCGCTCGTCACGGCTTGGTGCGCTGCTCGTGACAGGCGCCCTGGCCTTGTCCGCATGCTCGGGCGGCGCTGCCGGCTCCGCCGGTGCGAAGGCTTCCGACACGCTGCGACTCGCGTTCGGTACCGACATGCAGGTACCCGATCCGGACATCTTCTACGAGATCGAGGGCAACGCTGTCGTCACTTCGGTCTACGAAGGGCTTGTGCGCTACAAACCGAACTCGGCCGAGATCGAGCCCTGGCTGGCGCAGAAGTACACCGTTTCCAGCGACGGTCTCAAGTACACGTTCACGCTGCGTTCCGGGGTGAAGTTCCACGATGGAACCGCCCTTGACTCCGCGGCCGCGAAGGCGAGCTTCCAGCGGCGGCTCAATGTCAACTCGGCACCGGCGTACATGCTCGCGGACGTCGTGAAGATGACGACGCCAGATCCTCAGACTTTCGTGGTCACGCTTCGCAAGCCGGTGAGCGCATTCCTGGACTATCTAGCCGCACCCTACGGCCCCAAGATGGTCAGCCCGTCAGTGGTTGCGGCCCACGCCGGCAAGGACTTCGCCCAGAGCTGGCTCAAGACTCACGACGCGGGAACCGGACCGTTCACGATCTCGCAATTCCAGTTGGGTAAGCAGTACGAACTCTCGCGGTTCGCTGGCTACTGGGGCAAGAAGGCATCCTTCAACACCGTTCTGATCTCGATCATCCCGGCCATCTCGACTCAGCAACTGGAGCTTCAGAATGGGCAGCTCAGCATGATCCAGCATGGACTGACCACCGCGGACATCCAGAGCTTCCGGAGCAATCCACAGTTCACCGTCCAGCAGTTCCCGTCGCTGTTCAAGACCTTCATCTTCCTCAACCCGAAGAAGGGGATCTTCGCCAACCAGGCTGTGCGAGAGGCTTTTCGCGAGGCGCTCGACCGCAAGCAACTCGTCGGCGAGGTCTTCGGAGACAGGGCAACTCCGTCCACGCAGGTCTACCCCGCCGGTGAGCTGCCCGAGCCAGCAGCCTCAACCGTGAGCACGGTCGATCCGTCCAAGCTCAAAACCCTGGTGGCGACGCTGCCGAACAAGAAGGTCGACTTTGCTTACCTTACCGACGACAGCTCGAACCAACGGATGGCGGAGCTGGTGCAGACCAAGCTCGCCGCCGCCGGCCTGGACGCGACGGTGCGGGGCATCCCGATGGCGCAGGCGTTCAACCTGCCAAACCAGCCTGCACAGGCGCCGGACGCCGTACTGGCGACGCTCAACCCGGATGCGGTGCACCCGGACACCTATGCGCGCATCTTCATGTCGACCAAGGGTTCGCTCAACTGGCTAGGCTGCTCGGTCCCGGCCGCAGACACGGCCCTGGACAAAGGCCTGCACGCCACCAACCCCGCGGCCGTTCGAGCCGACTACGCCAGCGCCGGGGCACTGCTCGCCCAGTCGGCGTGCTGGCTCGACCTGGCCGACGTCAAGGAGACCGTGGTCGCTCGCAAGACCATCGGAGGCTTCGTCCACCAGATGCCCACCCTGAACACGGTTCGGCTGGCCGACCTCACGACGCGTTGAGCGCCCCCTGCAGAAAGCGGATCTGCTCGCAGCCGAGCCGTCGTCGATGTGCTGCAGGCCGCCGCGGATCCCCGTATTTCCGGGTCGGGATGACCACCGTGGCTCCGCACGAGGCTCGATCGGCGGTGCAGTAATCTAGTTGGGTCGACGGTCCGTAAAGGGCAGGGGCGCTGTGCTGGACGAGCTGGACAAGGGAATCATCAGGCTTCTCCAGCGCAATGCGCGGGCGCCGAATACCGAAGTGGCGCGTGCGTTGGGCGTGACCGAGGCCACCATTCGCAACCGGGTCAGCCGCCTGTTGGATGAGGGTCTCATCGAGATCGTCGCAGTGGTCGACCCCAAGGCCACCGACGCGACGATCTCGGCGTTCCTCGTGCTGACCGTGCAACCGCCCGGCGTCGAGGAGGTAGCGGAGGCGCTGCGGGACCGCCCTGAGATTCGCTACCTGTCCCTCGTCATCGGCCGGGGTCAGATCGTGGCCGAGGCGTTCTTCCGCAACCACGAGCACGTGCTCGCCTTCCAGAACGAGCACCTGGCGAAGTTCCCGTCCATCACGGGCGTCGAGATTTCCATCGTCGTCCGGGTGCGCAAGCTCAGCTATGAGTGGGAGATCTGATCGCGTTCGCCCCGATCAAGAGACCCGCGCCCCTTCGTCTGGGTCTCGCCGTCAACGGCACCACCGCCACACCCCCGCTCGCCCCAGGGCGCCACCTGCTGACCGACCCCCATGGCCGAACCGTTGAGGTCCACGCCACCTGATCAACCGTCAGTTACTCAGTCCCTGACCTCATGTGGTTCATATGGCATGCCCGTGCCGACCTCCCGGACGGACGTCTGTGTCGACCGCACACCCTCACGGCAGACCGCTGGTCCGGTGGCCGAATCCTGCGCATGCCCTTCGATCATCATTTTCTCAGAATCCGCCAAGATGCGGTTCATGCGGGCTTCCTAGCCTCCTCCCACCTAGTCCTGACGGATCAAGCGGAGGAAGCGGATGGTGGCGGCACCGGGGGGTCGGTCCCGACGACACGGATGGCTCGTGGTGCTCTGCTGTCTGGTGGCCATACTGGCCGGTATCGCCACCATGGTGGCGCTGGTGGCGACCTGGTCGAAGGACGCGCGATCCGCGCCCATCACCGCTCCCGCCACCAGTCCTACGGCGGAGACGACGACCAGCACGGCGCCGTCTCCGTCGGCCACCGCCACCAAACGTCCCTCGAAGGGGCTGTCCAAGACCGCCCGCAGTCGGCTCACCAGCACGCTGGCCGGCTATCTCGACGACGGCAGCGGGCGGCTGGCGATCAGCGTCCGGGACCTGTCCACCGGCGTGACCTTCGGCTACGAGACCAAGCTGACGTTCGCCACGGCCAGCATCGTCAAAGCCGACGTCCTCACCGCGCTTCTGCTCCAGGCGCAGAGGGCCGGCCGCACGCTCACGGTGTCCGAGAAAAGCCTCGCCACCCGGATGATCGAGTACAGCGACAACGCCGCCGCCACCGCCCTGTGGAACAAGATCGGCGGAGCCGCCGGCCTGACCTCCGCCAACCACAAGCTGGGCCTGCGCCGTACCGTCGCCGGCTCCGGCGGCTACTGGGGCCTCACCCTGACCAACACCGCCGATCAGGTTCGGCTGCTGTCGGCCCTCACCTCGAAGACCAGCCCGCTCAAGGCCCGCAACCGCACCTATGCCCTGGGTCTCATGCAGTCGGTCAGTTCCTCCCAGGACTGGGGAGTCAGCGCGGGCGTCGATGACGACGACTCGGTCGCGCTCAAGAACGGCTGGCTGTCCCGCGCGACCGACGGCAACACCTGGGTGGTCAACAGCATCGGCCGGGTCCACGGGAGCCGGCACAACTATCTGATCGCGATTCTTTCCGACCACAACACCACCATGAGCGCCGGTGTCACCAAGGTCGAGCACGTCAGCAAGCTCATCGCCACCGCCCTCGCGAAGGTCTGACGTCCCGAAAGGTCCTCGACCCCATGCCTGCATCCGTCTCGCCCGCAGACCGCACGGCCGCAGACCCCGCGTCGATGGACCCCGCCCCCCGGGCTGCGTACGCGCCGTACCGCCATTGGGTGGCATCCGGTCCCGAAAACCGGTAAGCGCGAGAGCACAGTGGGGTTCGGCTCCCCCCCTCTTCCGCTGACTTGCGCGAACCACCTGACCTGCTTCTGCATGCCTTGATCAGACACGATCAGTTCCGGGACGACTGTGCCGGTGGCGGTGTCGATCCCGTCAGTGCCAGGTCAGCCCGGGCCGCATTGATCTCGTTCTCGACCTTCTTCTCCGCCCGGACGCTGATCTTGTGCACGAGCCGGGTCAGGTCCCGTAGGCGAGCGAGTGGCTCGTGACGCAGGTCACCGGGGTCATTCGGGCCCGGGTGAGCTCGATCTCGTAAGTCCCCGTCCATCGCGGAGACGATCGACGGGGTGCGGACGATCGTCGTACTCGGAAGCGAGGCCCTTGAATTGCCGGCTGGCGCGGGAGATCCTGGGTGTCGTGCTCAAGCACGTCGCCGATCACGAGCGGGGGCTCGAGCGGCTTGACCTGGGATGACGGACGGGGATCGTCCATCGAGACCGGAGGTACAGGCATGACGCTCAGCACGCAGATCATGACGGATGAACAACGCAAATCGGTGGCGCTGGAGTACCTCAAGGCATTCGACAACGGCGGCGGGACCTCGACCGGCGGCGGCATCCTGGACCTGTTCGCCGACGACGCGCAGGTCTACTTCCCCAAATGGGGCCTGGCCACCGGCAAGGAGGCCATCGGCGCACTGTTCGCCGACGTCGGTGGCACCATCAAGTCCATCCAGCATCACTATGCCGACTTCAACTGGGTCTTCTCCGGCAGTGATGTGGTGGTGTGCGAGGGCACCAGCCATGGCGAGCACCGCGACGGGCAGTGGCGGGCGGGGCTGCCCGAATGGGGCGCCGGACGCTGGTGCGACGTCTTCGAGATCCGGGACTGGAAGATCCAGCGTGTGTTCATCTACCTGGACCCCGACTACGCCAGCACCGATACGGCCCGGTATCCCTGGCTCAACGGACGGACCTGAGGAAGCCCTGGTATCACCGCTCAGCGGCTGTCGGCCTCTCCATGCCCGTCAGCGGGCGGCCCGTAGCCGATGGCCGCCACAAGCTGCGTGACGAGCAAACGCATCGGCTCTCCTACTCGACCCTCGGCGTGCTGAAGACCACTGAGGTCGCCTACCTGATCCACCCGAGGATGGGGCACCGGCATCGCGCCTGGCAGGTACGCGATCCGCAGGCAGCGCGAGAACGCCGAGCGCGCGTGCCCACCCACCCGTCCGAGCCATCCCCCGTAGGTCAACGTAGGGTGCAGCCCTGGCCTCATATGCCTTCACTGATCAGTTGGACATCTTGTGCAGTTAGTTCGCGGTGGCGTACGGGCGGTCGCGCCGGGCGTCGCGGAGGACCGAGCCCCACCAGAGGAGCTGGTCGAGCAGCACCTTCGCGGCGGCGTTGGGGCCCTCGGGGTCGCGGAGAGTGCCGTCGGGGCTGAAGAGCTGGTAGTACCGGGGGAAGGTGACATAGTCGCGGACCGTGTGGGCCTGCAACTCGCTGAAGACCTGCCGCAGATGCTCCACCGCCAGGACGCCGCCACTCCCCCCGCTGTAGCCGACGAAACCGATCGCCTTGGCCTGCCACTCGGTGTAATGCCAGTCGATGGCTGCCTTCAGGGATGCCGGGAAGCTGCGGTTGTACTCCGGCGTCACCACGACGATCACGTCAGCCGCCTCGATCCGCCGGGTGAGGCCCGCCATCTCGGCCGGGCGGGCCATGTTGGGCTCGAGTGCCGGCAGTACGGGCGGCAGCTCGAGCGGCAGGGGCGTATCCGCCAGATCGATGAGGTCCACCGCGAACTGGCCGTGCTGCTCGGCCTGCTCGACGAACCAGTTCGCGACCACCGGGCCGAACCGGCCCTCCCTGACGCTTCCGATGATCACTGCGAGGTTGAGGGTCTGGCTGGGCATTGGTTGTACTCCTTGTCCGAAGCCACGAGATGACCGTGGGGGTCACCTCTCTTAACCTGCCGGGCAGGGCTGAGGCCAGGAAGGCCGGGCTGAGACTGGTAGTGGCGGGGCCACGATCTCGGCGCCCGCGGCTGTTACGTTCGAAACGTGAGCGACAACGAGCTCGGCATGTTCCTGCGTATTCGCCGTGAAGCCGTCACACCCGGCGAGGTGGGGCTGCCCACCGGCCCCCGCCGCCGGACCCCGGGCCTGCGCCGGGCCGAACTGGCCACGTTGTCGGGAGTCAGCGTCGAGTACGTGACCCGGCTCGAGCAGGGGCGCGACCGCCGGCCGTCCGCGCCCGTGCTCTCCGCGCTGGCCCAGGCGCTACGGCTGACCGCGAGCGAACGCATCCACCTGCACCGCCTCACCAAGG
Source organism: Streptosporangiaceae bacterium (assembly GCA_025964695.1). Lineage (GTDB taxonomy): Bacteria > Actinomycetota > Actinomycetes > Streptosporangiales > Streptosporangiaceae > Actinomadura_E. The sequence goes on from JAOPYK010000011.1 coordinate 22,455, forward strand.
CGGCCGAGGGCGGCTTCACCTGCATGGGCGGTGCAACGCCGGCCCGCACGGTACGCCCCACAGTGCGGGCACTGCTCGACCGCCTTGAGCCCACCCCCGCGGTCTTGCTCAACCGGCTCAGCGAGATCCTCGCCTACACGGCAGGCTATGAGCGGCTGGCAGGACCCATCGGCCTGCTGGACGGCAGCCCGCCGAACCTCGCCCGCTTCGTATTCACAGACGACCGGGCGCGAACCGCCTATCCCGACTGGGACCGCATCGCCGACGAACAGGTCGCCGCCCTCAAACAGGGACCGTTCCGAGCGGATCAGCATGTCGCCATGCTCGCCGACGAGCTGACCGTCACCGCCGGGGCGGCCTTCGCCGAACGCGTGGCGGCCCTGCCCGGCCTCCCGAAGTCCAGCGGCATCGCACGGCTGGTTCACCCCGACGCGGGCGAGCTGCGCCTGGCCTACGAAACCCTCGACCTGCCCGCCGACGACGACCAGCGCCTCATCGTCCATCTTCCCGCCGACGACGACACATCCGCCGCCCTCGGTCGTCTCACCGGCCTCACCGGCCGCCGGCCGGGCGCGCTGCGGGCAGTGCCCGGCTGACACGGTCCCGCATGGGTGCGGGCGCTGGCGCCCTCCGCCCCACTGGGTGTCGGCCTGGCGTGGGCGCGAAGTCCTCGCCGCCGTCCTGGTCGTGGACTCCACGGTGTTGGCGAGCTCGACATAGAGCCACGGAAGTTCAACCGGGCCCACGACGCTGCCATGCTGATCAGGATTGAGGTGGGGTGTCAGCGGAATGCACGTGCCTGGTGGCCTCGTCGCGGAGCACTCGGCGCAGGACCTTGCCGAGGATGTTGCGGGGCAGGTCGGTCCGGAAGTCGATGTAGTACGGCAACTTATGGCGGGCGAGTTGCCGGGCGCAGAAGTCGACGAGCTCGTCTATCGTGGGAGCGCGCATGTCGGTACGGAGCACGACGTAGGCCTTGACCAGTTCGCCGTGTCGGATGTCCGGCACCCCGACGACCGCGGCCTCCTCGATCGCCGGATGTCCGGTCAGCACGTCCTCGATCTCCGATGGGTAGACGTTGAACCCGTCGACGATGATGACGTCACGCTTGCGGTCGATCAGCGTGAAGAAACCGTCCGGGCTCATCATGGCGATGTCACCCGTGCGGACCCAGCCGTCCCGCAGCACCTCGGCGGTCTCCGCCTGCTGCCGCCAGTATCCGGCGAAGACCTGCGGGCCGCGGACCATCAGTTCGCCGGCCTGGCCGACCGGCACGGTGAGGTTGAAGTCGTCCTCGCCCACGATGCGGGCCTCGGTGCCGGGCAGCGGAAGGCCGACCGATACGTGGCGGGCGTTGCCGTCCACCGGGTTGGCCAGCGCGACCGGTGAGGTCTCGGTGAGCCCGTAGCCCTGGATCACGCGGGCCCCGGTGCTCTCGTACAGGGCGTCGACCGTCTCGCGCGGAAGCTTCATCGCGCCGGAGACGCAGGTGCGGATGTTGCCGACTCCGGCCTTGCGTGCCTTGGGCGCATTGGCCAGCTGCTGATAGATCGGCGGCACTCCCGGGAAGATCGTCGGTTTCCATTTCCGGACGGCGTCGAGCACCATGCTGAGGTCGAACCGGGGGACCAGGACCACGGTGCCGCCGGCCAGCAGGGTCGAGGTGAGGCACATGGTCAGGCCGAACACGTGGAAGAGCGGCACCACGGCCAGCGTGACCTCGTGGCCGGGCCGGATGCCCGGATCCCACGCGACGGTCTGGTAGGCGTTGGCGACGAGGTTGCGATGCGTGAGCATCGCGCCCTTGGGCCGTCCCGTGGTGCCGCCGGTGTACTGCAGGGCGGCCAGGTCGTACGCCGGGTCGACGGGCACCTGCTGGTGTCGCTCGCGCCCCTTGGCCATCACTTCGCGGAAGGCGATGACGTCTGCGTCTTCGGGGAGGGGCGTGCTGAGTTCCGAGCGCAGCTTCCGTGCGCGCCGTAGCGGGAGCCGCAGCAGCAGCCGCTTCATCCGGGGCAGATACTCGACCAGGGACGTCACGATGACATGCTCGACGTGGGTGCCGGGCAGCGCCTCGGCCGTGGTCTCGTACATGCGGTCCAACACGACGACGACGCGCGCACCGGAGTCGGCGAGCTGTTGGTGCAGCTCGGCGGCGGTGTAGAGGGGGTTGTGCATCACCACCACGGCGCCCCGCCGCAACGTGCCGTAGAAGGCGATGATCTGCTGTGGGCAGTTGGGCAGGATCAGCGCGACCCGGTCACCCTTGTGCACCCCGAGCCGGCGCAGTGCTCCCGCGAATCGGTCTACCTGCCGTACGACCTGGCGGTAACTCGTGCAGTGCCCGAAGAAGGCCAGCGCGGTGCGCCGGGGAAATCGCGCGGCGGAGTCGTCGAGCAACTGCGTCAGCGGGACATCGGGCACGTGCACGTGAGGTGGTACACCGGTCGGATAGAAGCGCAACCAGGGCATCTCGTCGTAGGGGGTTGCCATCCTTTGATCCATCCTGGCGGTGCCATCGAAGTAGCCGCATTGTGCCCTGACCCCCGATTCAGTACCAGACCCAAACCGTATATGCGGATAGCTACTATTCCATCACGATCCGCTCTGCTACAAGAGGGAAGTGCCACATCGTGCTCGCGGCCGAGCCGCATGGAGGCCGACAACGGCCGCCTGTCTGGGGCGGAGATCATCTGGACGATGCGGGCCGTGGCGGTCACCGTCCCCACCGGCGGCGCAGCCAGGCGGCCAGGCGTTTGAGGATCGGCAGCCGGGTCCCACGGACGCCTAGGGCGATGAGCGGGATACGGGAGGTCTTCTCCCATGCCACCGGGACGAAGACCGACCCCATGATCAGGTAGAAGCGGGCGTCCGGATCGTAGGGATGTCCGTGCGGGGGATGCCAGGACAGTGTCCCGGAGGTGGAGATCGCATGCTTGAATCGGGTCGCGGGGCTGCCTTCGCCGGGGTCCAGCTCATCGAAGGCGGTGAGGACGTCCTGGGTGAAGGCGACCTGCTCGGCCAGGCTGGCTGAGGTCAGTGCGAACAGCGGCATGCTGCGGTGCAGACAGGTCAGTGCCTCGAACGGGCTCCCACCGCCACCGTGCCGGGACATCGGCAGGCAGAGCTCCTCCTCGCCGCCGGCGCCACCGGCCAGCAGGAAGAAGTCCGCGCTCCGGCGGGATTTCGTCCACCGGGGCCGCTGCCGTACCGCCCTGGCATCCCGCGAGAGCTCTCGGCGCATCTGGTCGCGGGCAGCTTTCGTATCGGGATGTCCGCCCGCCCTTTGCTGGTAACGCTGGACCGCGTGCTCGGACAGCCGTACCTGTTCCATCAGTTTCACGCCGCCCAGCGTGTACGGGTCGGCCGTCGATCGTGCTCGCCCGTTGGCCCGCAGGTACTCCTCGAAGATCAGACAGCCGGTCGCGGAGAAACCGCTGGGATCGCGGCGATCCATTGCCAGTGGCAGCGCGAGCACGTGGTCGATGAGCAGGAACCGGTCGGTCTGGCTGCGCCTGCCTTTGTACGGGCGCGGCAGCTGACCCGAGGCCACCACCCGCCCGCCGGGTACCTGCTTGTCCAGGAAAGCCCGCGCCTGGGCCGGGGTGCACCCCAGGTCCCGGGCCGCCTGAGCGGCCGCCGCATTGGTGATCCCCACCCTCGGCGCCATGCCCGTCCGCCCCTTCGTGTGTCTTCGCTCTCCCGCCCTTCGAAAGTAGCGGCATATCGCCTCCGGGGAGAGATCTGTGGCCCGCGGTGGTGTCCCCGCTGGAGGCATGTCAAGGACGTGCTTTGCCGCAGATGTGCGACTTCGAGCGCCTGCCCGTCACGATCGAGGCTATTGACGGCGACGGCAAGGCCGTCACGAGCCAGGCGCCGTGCGATGACCTTGCCCAGCCCTCGCGAGCTACCTGTCACAAATGCGACGCGCTGCTGAGCCACAAGCATGCGTCCGATCATTGCGCTCAGCTCCCGCCGCCGCCACCTGAAGTGTGCCGCGATCAGAAGTCGGCGAGCGACTCTTCCACGACCTCGCGATGCGTCGGACTGGCCTCCTGCCAGCGCCCCCATCCGGCGTCGGTCAGGCGTACGAACACGCCACGGCGATCCATGTCGCACATCTCCCGGTCGACCAGGCCCTCCTTGTCCAGGCGGGCCACCGCCCGCGACAGGGCGCTCTGGCTGAGGTGGACCGCTTCGCCGAGCTCCTGCATGCGGACGCAGTCCTTGCCGCCCTCCACCAGCCGGTCGAGGATCTCGAACTCGCTCATGCCCAGGCCATGCCGCTCATGGAGTGCTTTGTCGAGCCGGCAGGAAATCTGCGCGTAGTGACGCGCCAGGTCCCTCCACTGCTTAACCAGCGGAGACGCGGTGCTTGGCGTTACCTGGGTCACAGCCGGAACGTAGCATGCTCGGACATCTAATGCAAACGAATTTAATGCTTGTGCATTCAATGCGTGTGCATGTAACTTTGCCGCCATGACCGCGACAGCCGTTGAAACCTCCCCGGTATCGACCACAGATCTCGACCCCCGATGGACACCCCGGCTGTGGGGAACCCTGCTGGTGTTGTGCACCGTGCTCTTCCTCGACGGCCTTGACATCTCCATGGTGGGAGTGGCACTCCCTGCCATCCAGACCGACCTGCACCTGTCCACCTCGACCCTGCAATGGATCGTCAGCGGCTACGTGCTCGGATACGGCGGGCTGCTACTGCTCGGCGGCCGTACCGCCGACCTGCTCGGCCGCCGCAGGGTGCTGTTGATCGCCCTTGCGGTCTTCGCCGCCGCGTCACTGCTCAGCGTGTTCGTCGACAACGGCGCACTGCTCATCGCCACGCGTTTCATCAAGGGCACCTCAGCCGCGTTCACGGCGCCGGCCGGCCTATCGATCCTGACCACCACGTTCGCCGAGGGCCCGGTACGCAACCGGGCGCTCGGTATCTATACCGTCTTCGGCGCCAGTGGTTTCTCTTCCGGGCTGATCCTGGGCGGGCTGCTCTCTGAGATCAACTGGCGGGCGACGTTCCTGCTACCGGCTCCGCTCGCGTTGCTGGCCCTGCTGGCGGGCATCAAGTTCATCCCGAAGAACGCCGAGCGCGCCACAGGAGGTCACGACCTTCTCGGTGCGCTCACCTCCACCGGCGCTCTGCTGCTGCTCGTGTTCACCGTGGTCAGCGCTCCGGCCGCAGGATGGGGTTCGGTCCGCACCCTCGGCTCGTTCGCCCTGGCGGCGGTCCTCGGTGCGGCGTTCATCGTCACCGAAGGCAAGGTCCGCCACCCGCTGGTCAGATTGGGGATCTTCCGCAGCCGAGTCCTGATCCGAGCCAACCTGGGAGCCATGTCGGTCTTCGGAGCCTACGCGGCCTTCCAGTTCCTGGTCGCGCTCTACCTGCAGACCGTCCTCGGCTGGTCGCCGCTGGAGATGGCGCTGGCTCTGCTTCCGGCCGGTCTCATCGTCGCCGCCTCCGGCCCCGCCATGGGCAAGCTCATCACCCGGTACGGTCCCGGCCGCCTGATCCCCGTCGGCATGATCGCCTTCGTGGCCGCCTACGCGCTGTTCCTCCGGGTCAACACCGAGCCGAGGTTCGTCACGGTGATCCTGCCGACCGCGGTGCTGCTCGGCGCCGGATTCGCGCTCTGCTTCTCTTCCCTGAACGTGCAGGCCACCACCGGGGTCGCCGACAACGAGCAGGGCCTGGCATCCGGCCTGGTCCAGACCTCCTTCCAGGTCGGCGGCGCGGTGGTGTTGGCGGTGACCAGCGCCATCGTCGGTCACAGCGCGATCAGGCCGGGGCACCTACCCGACTCCTTCTATCCGGCACTCGGCGTGGTCACCGGGGTCGCCGTGCTGGGCCTGATAGTCGCGCTCCTCGGCATGGCGCGAAAGGAGGCCACCGACAGCCCGAGGTAGGTCCTCGTGATTGTGACGGGACCTACGAGTTCTGAAGGGCACGCCTCCTCGTCGCCGAGGAGGCGTGCCCCTGCAGGCTTGAAGCGGTCCGATCAGCCGTGCTATCCGCTGAGGCACCCGTCGCCGCCCGATGGCCCGTGACGCGCAGGGCAGGGTGGGCTGTGGATGGTAATTCGTCAAGAGGTCAGGATATTGTTAGTGAAATCTGAACTCTTGATCTTTATGGCGACATCGGTCTTGGCGCTGAAGAGGATCGATGATGACTGCGTACTCCGGTCCGGCAGCCGATGCTCCCGGGTCCGTGCCGCCGCTGCGTGGCGCCGAGTCCGGTGAACTGAATTCCAGCGGCTTCGAGCGCGTGCGGGACCGCGCTCACCGGCCTGGTTTCTGGTCCTCCCTGACGCAGGAGGAGCAGCACGCGCTCGCGGCCTCGGCGCGAGGCGACACCTTTGGCGCCAGCACCACGATCTGCCGGGAGAACGAAGCCGCCCGGCATGTCCTGGTGATTCGGTCGGGATGGGTGAAGGTCTGCGTCGAGAAGGCCGCGGGGGAACGAATCCTCGCGGTCCGTGGGCCCGGTGATCTTGTCGGTGAACGTGCGGTGCTGCTCGTTCGCTACCGATCGGCCACGGTCATCACCCTGGACACGGTCCAGGCACTCCTGCTGACCACCGAGGCATTCGCCGCCTTCCTGGAGGATCACCCGCGGGTCCTGGCGGTACTGGAGCGGGAGGTGTACAACCGGCTCACCGAAGACCGCGGCCCGCTCACCGGCGAAACGGCCGATGCGGAGCAGCGGATGGCGCCGCTGATCCTTGAACTCGCGTTGCGCCAGAGCTCAGCGGGTCCTTCTGGTCAGACGTTCACCCTGCCGATCTCCCATCAGGAACTCGCCGACTGGGTCGACGTGTCTGTCGAGGCCGTAGGGCGCGCCCTCACCTTGTGGCACGAGCAGGGCATGGTCCGGAGTTCACCGAACCGGCTGACCGTGCTCGATCTCGCCGGACTCGAGCGAATCTGTGGCCGGGACGGCCGTCCGCAGAGCCCATCCGTTCCCTCCTGGGCCGGGCACAATTGCTCGATCCTCCTCGTCGACGTCGCCGCATTCGGTGACACCGGCCGCGACGACGATGACCGGAGAGTCGTCGTCCACAACATGTACGAAATTCTGCGGCACGCGTTCGATGCCTCGGATGTGCCGTGGGAGCAGTGCCATCGGGAGGACCGGGGTGACGGGGCACTCATCGTCGTGCCTCCCGGAATACCGACCATCTCGGTCGTCGACCCACTGCTGGCCTGGCTGGCCGCGGCACTCCGGCGGTACAACCACCAGGCAAGCGCTCCGGTCCGCATCCAGCTGCGGGCCGCACTCCACGTCGGTTCTGTGACCTCTGGCCCCCAGGGGGTGTCAGGAGAGGCCATCATCCAGGCGGCGCGGTTGCTGGAGGCTCCGGTTCTCAAGGAACGGCTCAGCGAGACCGGGGCCGACCTCGGATTCATCGCTTCGTCGTTCGTCTATGACAATGTCATCAAACACGGCCCGGGCTATGTGGATCCGGTCACCTATCAACAGGTGGAAGTTCAGGTGAAGGAGTCAAAGCTCAACGCCTGGATGCATCTGGCCGGTGCGATCACCGAGGCGGGTCCGTCGCGGCCCCGGGCCCTTGAGCCGCAGCCAGTGGAGCGCCCGCAGGCCGGCGCGGTCTTCAGTGGCGAGGTCCACGTTCAGGGTGATTTCGTCCTCGGAAACAAGATCGAATATAGGTCCTGACGGCGCGCTCGGGCGGGTGCCCATGGCCGGGTTCACAGCGGTCAAAGCAGCACGTTGGGCCCCACCGAGCGCGCCCCGGCCACGGGCCTGGACGGCTTGCGCCAGTACGGCCCACTTCTTTGGGAATCGGCTCACGCCCAGGTTCCTGATCGTGGCATACCGGAACATCCAGTCGACCGCTGCCTCGTCGATGTCCACAGGCGACGCGTCGCGGTAGGCGGCGACGAACCGGTCGGCCAGGTCGAAACGGACCCGGTCCGGTGCAAGGTAAGCGATGTGCAGGGCGCCGACGGCTGCGTCATAGAGCTGGTGATCCCAGTGGGCACGGTCCCAGTCGATGATCCCCACGACCTCGTTGTCCCGCACCAGAACGTTCTCCGGCCGGAGGTCCTGGTGGGTGATGCCGAGAGGTCCGAGATCGAGATCGGCCTTTTCGTTGCTCAGTCGTTCGAGGGACTGGTGTACCAGCTCGATGTCACCCGGTGTGCGGTCCTGTGCGGACATGTGGTCGATCAGGTGGGCGCGCCTGTCAACGACAGCCGAGACCGGCCAGTCGTAGGGCGTGAGGTCGATGGGATGCACGCGGAGGTGATCTTCTGACAACGTCCTCGCGGCGGTGTGAAGGGTGGCCAGCTTGCGCGCGGCGTCCTCGATCAGGTCCGGGGACACCCAATCGGGCGTTGGGTGGTGATTGACGTACGACCTCACGAACCAGTGGTGTGACGGGTGGTCGACCCATCGGGAGTCCTCGGAGAGCGGGTACCGGGGGATCGGGGGCTCCACGAAACGCACTCCGCCTTCATGCAGCCCACTCATTATCCTGAACTGATTGTGGAACGGTATTTTCCGAGGTTCCTTTCGAACCCGGGAAATCACGTACTTTTCCTGGTCGAAGCGATAGGTGCGGTGCAGGCTGTAGCACTGCCGGGGTGGCCCAAGAAAATCGGGAGTGGTGTGACCGTAGTTCTCCGCCAGAACGCGATGCCAGGCCGGTGAACCCACGTGAAACTCGACCAAGGTCCGTCCTTCGTGGCGGGTGACGCACCCTGGGCTGACGTCAGCGCCGCCCCAGAGGACCCTCAGAGGGTGGTCGAGAGTAACCGAGGTGCAGTGATTCACATGGGGCAGATGACTCCCTATGAGACCACAGCCGCGTTCGGTACAGGATCAACTCCGGGTTATTGTTCCTTGTTGAACTCCCCTTCGATCCGACGTGCTTCGGAGATCGCGGCTTCGGCCTCGTCCAGCCGTCCGAGATTCGCCATGACCTTTCCGTACAACAACAGGGTCTTTGCCTCGTCCTGTCGGTTGCCGATCTCGCGTTCCAACTCCAGCGTGAGCATTAGATGCTCGAGGGCCTCATCGTTTTCCCCTATATCTGCTGAAATCTCCCCTAGAGCGCGCAGAGTCACGATTCCCCCGTATCCATCAGCAACGTCCACATTGATGGCATGTGCCTGATGGGAAATTCTGTAGGCCTTGGGGAGCAGCCCCATCTGCCGGTATACCTTGCTGAGCAGGTCGAGTGAGCCGGCTTCTCCGCGCCGATCGCCGATCCGGCGGCGTATGCGCAGTGCACGCTTGGCGAGTTTCCGTGATTCACGCAGGCATCCGCACTTCTCATCGATGAGCGCGAGGGCGTGGAGTGCGGTCGCCTCGCCGTGCCGATCTCCGATAGAGCGGCTGATGCTCAGGGAACGTCCGGCATCCTTCCTCGCTTCGTCGAAGGCCTCCTTCCGGCGATAGCAGCGGGCGAGGCTGTCGAGTGCCTCGGCTTCGCCGTGACGGTCGCCGATTTCCTGCAGGATGTCGAGCGCCTCCAGGCCGGCCCGCACCGCGGCGTCGTACCAGCCGAGCCGGCGCCGGATCGTTGAGAGGTAGACGAGGGCCTGACCTTCGCCGTGCCGATCGGCGATGGAACGGCGAATCTGCAACGCCTGCTCGACATAGTCGTGGGCCCGCCGGTGGCCGCCGACCCAAATGTGGAGGTAGCCGAGAAAGGCGAGCGTCTCTCCCTCTCCGTGCCGGTCGCCGATCGCTTTCCGGATCGCGAGCGCCTGCTCAGCGTATCCGAGTGATTTCTTCGGCTCACCCAAGGCATGGTAGGTGCGGGCGATACTGTCGATCGTTTCGGCTTCGCCGCGCCGGTCACCGATATCCCGGCGGATGATCAGGGCTTTTTCGGCGTGCTCGAAAGAATCCCGATAGTGGCTGAGACCCTGATGGCCGCGTGCCATTATGTCAAGAGCCGTCGCCTCGCCGTATCGGTCGCTTATTTCGCGGTGGATCGCCAGAGCTTCCTCGGCGACGGCCAAGGCCTCTTTGTAGTCGCTACGGTTCAAGTGAACCTTGGCAATGTTGTCGAGTGCTGCCGCCGTTCCATATCGGTCCTGAACCAGGCGGCTGATTCGGTAAGCCTCTTGTGCCTCGGTGAACGCCTCTTGGAACTCCCCGAGCTCCCGATGGATCACCGCTATGTGATGGCGCATGAAGAATGCCGCAGGGAGGTCCATGCGCCGCTGTGCGGCCTCGAGACCCAGCCTGCTGACGGCGATGTTCTCGTGGCAGTAGCGGCGCAACTCGAAGAAGTCATAGACGGCGTCCGCGAGTTCCCAGGTGAGTTGGTCCCAGCCCAGGCGTGAGGTCTGCCCGATGACCTCGATCAGGTTGAGATGTTCAAGGGTGAACCACTCGAGGTGACGGGTCCTCTCCGCGGGATCGGTATCCACCGGCGGCACGGTGAACTCCTGGCCGATCGTGCGGCGGTAGCGGTCGAGAAAGCGGCCCGCATGCTGAGCCGCCGTCAGATACCAGGTGGCCAGGCGCTGCACGGCGGACTCTCTGACCAGTTGTTCATCCTCCGCGTGCGTCCGCCCTCGCGCGTACTCTCTGAGCAACTCGTGGAGCTGGTAGCGGTTGTACGCGATGGCCTGCACGAGATTCGCCGCTTCCAGCCGCGCCAGGACCCGCCGTGCGGCCTCCGGGGTGATGGCCAGCAGGGCTCCGATGGCCTTCGGCGTGAAGTTCGTCCCTTCGATCAGCCCGAGCAGCCTGAACGCCCGCCGGACCTCGGGATCCAGCCCTCGGTAGGAGAGATCGAAAGCCGCCCCGACGGCCTCGTCCAGATCCTGCCCCAGGGTGAGTTTGGACAGCCGGTCGCCGTCGGCCAGCGTGTTCACGGTGTCGGCCACGCTCTGCTGCGGGCGGATGGCCAGATTCGCGGCGGCGACCCGTAGAGCCAGGGGCAGCCGGGCGCACATGCGCACCAGTTCGGCGGAGGCCTCGGGCTCGGCCTCGGTGCGTTCATGGCCTGCCACGGCGCGCACCAGTTCGAGCGCCTCGGTGGCGGGCAGCAGTTCCAGCGCCACCGGGCGAGCGCCATCGTGGGCCACGAGCCCGGCCAGGTCGTTGCGCCCGGTCACCACCACGACGCATGACGCGCTGCCCGGCAGCAAGGGATGCACCTGCTGGTAATTCGCCGCGTCGTCCAGCACGATCAGGACGCTTTTCCTGGCGAGCTGGGACCGGTACAACGCGGCGAGTTCGTCCTCGTCCACAGGAATTCGACGGGCCGGAATGTGCAGGGCACGCAGGACCTGGCCCAGCGCTTCGCGTGCGGAGAGGGCCGCCCGATCAGAGTAGCCACGAAGATCGACGAATACATGACCGTCGATGAATCGCTCCGAGATCATGTGCGCCCAATGGACGGCCAGTGCGGTCTTGCCGATGCCCGGCATACCTGTAATAGCGATGATCAAGGGTGAGGACGCCTGTTCATTTCCCTCGATCAGCGCGTCAAGTCTGGTCAGAGTGGCCGCCCGGCCAGTAAAGCCGGGTATGTCCAGCGGGAGTTGCTGAGGTGGTTCAAGTGGACCACGCGGCGACTGGTTCAAATGGACGATCTTATTGCCGGCGACGGCGTCGCCCTCGAAGCTTGCACCACCCAGGAAGGCCGTCAATGTCAGCCCCTCGCCGTACAGCCCCCACTCTAGCCCGCAGATTAACGCAAAATGTTCGGACCAGATATGCACTAGTACACAATTGCCCGGATCGGCTATTCGGGGTGACCCGGGCAGGGCTCCAGGATCGACCGTCGCTGGAGACCGTGCCACGGGAGTACGGGGGACGTTCCCGCTCGCCAGGGCTCTGGGCTGACCACTTAGACAAGGGCCTCAGTGACGATGGCCGGGTCGATGCGAAGACCAGCGGCCACGCGGGCGACGTGGCGGGCGACCTGGGCCGGAGGAATACGGGCGATCGTGCTGGCGGCGGCTCGGGCCGCCGCCAGCCGCCCCTCGGCGAATTCGAGCGAACCCCCGTGTCGCTCGATGGCCGCGTCGACGACCACATCCGCCAACGGGACCTCATACTGTAGCGCTCCGGATATGCTTGCGCACCTACCGTGACAAAAGATCTTGGCGGGATCCTGGCCCTCCCCGAAGAGCACGGCGCCCACCTGGCCCTCAACCTGCGCGAGGACGTCCCAGCTCCGTACGGCCGCGTGGTGTCCGGCAAGCTCGCCGAGAGCCAGTTCATCGGCGGCATGATCATGGGGATGGGGCAGGCTCTGCTGGAGGCGGTACGCATCGATCCCCGCAAATGGCCGGACCCTCAACAACAACCTCGTTACGCGGTCCGCGCATGATGTTGTCCCGTCCCCCTCCCGAGGGGGACGGGACAACATCATGGGCTCGGGGTCTGGAGGGGCTCGGGCCGTGGCGGGGGCGCGCACTGCGCTAGGCGGAGGACGAAGTGGGCTCCGCGTTCGCTGTCCTCGATGGTCAGTGTGCCTTCGTGTGCTTCGGCGATCTCCCGGGCGATCGCCAGTCCCAGCCCGGTGCCCCCTGCGTCCCGGTTGCGGGAGGCATCAAGCCGGGTGAAGCGTTCGAAGATCGCCTCGCGTAGCTCAGGGGCGATTCCGGCGCCGTCGTCGACCACCTCCAGGATCGCCGTCAATCCCTCGGCCCGCACGATGACCGTGATCTGTGAGGCGGCATGTCGCTCGGCGTTGTCCATCAGGTTGGCCAGCAGCCGCGCCAGCCTGAGCCGGTCACATCGGGTGAACACCCCCTTCTGGAGCTTTCTGACGACCCTCACGCGATAGGTCCGGCGGCTCAGCTCGACCTCCACCAGCTTGGCCAGATCGGTCGGCACCCGAGCGATGGGTGCCCGGGCGTCCAGCTGGGCCAGGGCCAGCAGATCGGTCACGATGGCCTGGAGCCGTTCCATGCCGGTGAGCACCGCGTTCGCCGTCCTCGGCCAGTCGGTGTCGTCCGGATACATGAGCGACTCCTCCACCTGGGTCCGGACGGCGGTGATCGGGCTGCGCAGGTCGTGTGAGGCGTCGGAGGTGAACTGCCGAAGGTGTTCGTAGGCGTCCTGGAGCCGGTCCAGGGTGTCGTTCACCGTCTCGGCCAGCATCCTGATCTCGTCCTGGTTCTTGGGCACCGGGACCCGCCTGTCGAGGTCGCTGGCGGTGATCTCGGCCAGCTGGGTCCGGATGGCGTCCACGGGAGCCAGCGTCCTGCCGACCGTATGAAACGTCCCGAGGGCGGCCAGCCCGGTGAACAGCACGGATGCGCCGGTCACCAAGAGAAGCAGCAGAAAGGTCCCGTACCAGGGGATCATCCGAGCCGAGGTGTAGACCAGCCAGATCCCGTCCGGCTCATAGATCTTCGATACCATGACGGTCATGCAGCCCTGCAGTCCGGCCGGAGGGCAGAGCGTCCGGACGGCCCGCAGTCTGTCGCCGGTCGGCCGAAAGGTGGACATCGGTGGCCTGCTGACGAGCTGTGGGGTGGCCGCCACCACCCGTCCGTGCGCATCGAGAACCTGGATGGCCTCGTCGTGGTCGTCCGGCAGCAGTGCCGGGAGCTGGTGGCGTTTGATGAGGGAAATCACTCGGTCCGAGGAGTCGTTGACCCGTCCCTCGGCTTCCTCGACCTCCTTGTGGCCTACGGCGACGATGAAGAACGCGCTGATGCCGGTACACGCCAATGCCGTGACGACCCCGGCCGCCACCGTGATGCGGGTCCGGAGCGACGATCGGCTCCAACTGAGCACCTGACCTCCTAGAGGTGAGGTGCTCACCTCCTACAAGGCATGTGCTCCGATATCGCGCAAGACCACTCTCAAGGCGCGGCAAACATCCGGTTCCGCGCCGGCCCCCGAGGACGATAGGGAGCTCAGGTGGGTGACCGGTTCGTCAGGACCGCGGAGCCGTACGGGAGCGTGGTGAGCGCCCGCCGGGCTCAGCCGCACCATTCGGCGAGCAGGACCGTGGCGTCGTCCTGGAGTTCGCCGTTCTGGTAATCGAGCAGGGTACGAATCAGTCTGCGCAGTGTCTCCGGGGCGCCCAGCCCGTCGGCCTCACGCCGGACGACGAAGTCGGCGAAGCGCTCCAGTCCGAATGGTTCACCTTCCGGGCTGCGCGCCTCGACGATGCCGTCGGTGTAGAACAGCAGGCGGTCTCCGGGTTCGAGCTGGGAACGGCACAGTAGCGGCTCCTCGTCGAAGGCCAGGCCCATCGGCGGCGTGGGCAGGCACTCGAGGCCGGTGATCCAACGCCCCTGACGGATGATGAACGGGACGGGATGTCCCCGGTTCACCCAGCTGAGCATGCCGGTCTCGGTGTCCAGCTGGGCGAGGATGCCGGTGACGAAACGGTCGTCGAACTGCCGGGCGATGTCGGCGTCGATCGCCTGGCTCGTCTCGACCAGCCCGGCGCCGCGACGCCGGTTGTTCCGGTAACTGCCCATGGCGATGCTGGCCACCAGCCCGGCAGCGGTGTCGTGCCCCATGGCGTCGAAGATGGCCAGATGTGCCGTCTTTCCCACGAGGGCATAGTCGAAGGCGTCGCCGCCCACCTCGTAGGCGGGTTCCAGCGCACCGCTGACCACCACCAGGTCATTGGCGAAGGTCATCGGAGGCATCAACGTCCACTGCAGCTCAGCGGCCAGGCTCATCTCCCGGACGCGGATCAGGTCGGCGTACGCGTCGCTGTTGCGACGCCGCGACACCACCAGCAGGGCCACGAGCGAGGCCAGTTCACGTAGCCGGGCCTCACTCGCCTCATCGTGCTGCGGCACCCGCACACTCAGGACTCCGAGGCGCTCGGACCTGTCGAGGATCGGCACCCAGAGCCGTTGGCGGTCCTCCTGGTCCTGGGCGTCGGGGTCGCTCGCCGCCACCACGAGGCCGGCTTCGCAGAAGGACCGTCCGGGCAGAGTCCCGTCGATCTTCGTCGGCTCGGTCCGGCTGCGATCCAGGATGGCCGGGTCCCCGAGCAACGGCCAGAGCACGTTCTGCTGAAGATCCACCAAATAGATCACAGCGTCGTACAGCCCGGCCTGCCTGGCGTACTCGGCGACCAGCCGGGGCAGGTCCTCCAACGCGGCGTTGGGGCTGGCATCGAGAAGCGCGCTCAGCATTCCCTCGCCGTTCACCCTGACCTCACCCCCAAGTGATGTCCTGCCCGGGCTGCCCGCTGAAGCCGCGGTCATTCGAAGAGAGTGTGGTGCTCGCCGCGCCGCCGTCGGCGGGCCACTCGCCTCCCGACGACGACGAGGTCCACGGCGGCGACGCCCGCGAGGACGACGAGGACCACGCCGATCACGGGGATACCGGCCCAGAAGGCGGCCACCGCGAAGGCCGCGCAGCTCACGAGCCCGAACGTGGCGAGCACCAGGCGCAGGTTGAGAGCACTTCTCGGATGCTCGTGGGTCCCTTCCCGCTCCGGGCGGTTCATCGCGTGCGCTCCGGGAGCGGCCGGGCCGAGCCGGGTTCTCCCCGATACCCGATGTCGATCGGCGCGAGATGGTCCACTTCCGACGGAGAAGGCTGCGCCATGACATTTCCCCTTTCACTCGTTCAAGGGCGGTAACTTCCTACCCGCATGGCATGGCTGGAACACCGGTACCGCGTTGGCGATCGCCCCCCGCAGGCCTCAGGACCCTTGTCCGGTCAGTGGTCGCGGAGGTGGTTGCCCATGCTCTCGGCTATCTGGCGGGCCGCCCGCTCCCGCTCGGCGATCTCGTCCCAGGGCAGTGACCACGCGTCCCGAGCGGTCGGCACCGTGCCGAGGAAGAGCCAGAACAGGTCGGTGGCCCTGCGAGCGCGCTCCTGGGAGTCCCGCTCGGCCTCCTCACCGGAACATCTGCTCATGTCCTGTGTGAAGTGGACGTCACCGTGTTCGCTTCCAGGCTCCGCCTGCCGAGCGCCCATCGACGACTCCTCTCGCGTCCTCCCTGAACTATGCAACACACAGGCGTCATAAGGCTACGTTCGGTGACGTTCAATCTCGCCGGAGATGGCCCCGGCGTTTGGCGGCCGAGGCCGCGGAGC
>JAOPYK010000243.1 GCA_025964695.1 Streptosporangiaceae bacterium
GGGCTGTTGGACGGCGAGGTGACCGCGGCGTTCGGGAAAGCGCCGGCGCGCACCATCCTCCAGCTCAACCTGCTGGAGGTCGTCACGCACGGTTGGGACATCTCCCAGTCCACCGGAGAGGCCGCGACGATCCCGGGTGAACTCGCCAGGCCCATCCTGGAGTTCGCCCGCCAGGTCGTCACCGACCCGCGGATCGCCCCGGCGTTCGGCCCGGCGGTGACGGTCCCCGCCACGGCGCCGGTTTCCGACGCCCTGGTGGCGCTGCTGGGCCGCACCCCGTTGCCCGCCCTCTGAACCACTGCGGGCGAAACCGGCGCTTCCCAGTTGTTCGTTCACATCACGTCAGGAAGTTATGACGTAATCGGCCGCTTCCACATCAACCGCCGCCACCGGTCACCGTCGGCCGGTGCGGCGGGCGGCTCACATCGGCGAAACCGAAAGCGGCGGGCTCTCCGTTGGCGTTGGCCTCCCGGCGCCGGTGAACCTCTACGGGAATGGCTGGCCGAACTGGCGTCCGCTGCTGGACAAGGTCTGGCCGGCGCTCATGAGCTCGATCGGAGCCGCTCCGGTTCCGTAGCCGCGACCGGTTCGGCGGCCGCCCTCGGACGTGTCGTCATCCCGGCGGCGGTCAGCGCGGCGACGACCATGAAGCCGGTGGTGACCAGCCAGGTGCGCTCGAACGCGGTGTGCGTCGCCGGGTAGCCGTGCGGCGAGCCGAGCACCGCCACCAGCAGGCTGACACCGAGCACTGTGCCGATCTGCCGGCCCATGCTGACCACCGCGCTGCCGGTCGCGAAGCGGTGCGGCGGCAGCCCGGAGGCGGCCGCCGAGAGGATCGTGGGCAGGGCAAGCCCGACACCCGCGCCGCCGACCAGCCAGCCGGGCAGCAGCCCGGTGGCGTACGCCGGGTCCCGGCCGACGTTCAGCGTCACGAGCACCGTCCCGGCCGCGCAGAGCAGGCAGCCGGCCGCGGTGATCCAGGAGACCGGGATCCGCCGGGCGGCGAGTATCCCGGCCACCACCGCGAAGACCGGGACTATCAGCGGGCCGGGCGCCACCCCGAGCCCGGTGCGGATCGGGGAGTAATGCCAGATGTTCTGCATCCAGAGGATCGCGGTCAGCAGGTTCGCGGCGAAGCCGACGCTGAACAGCACAATGGTCACGTTCGACCACGCGAACGACCGGACCTCGAGCAGCGCGGGCTCCACCACTGGCGACGGATGGCGCAGCGACCGGAACCAGAACCAGCCCAGAGCCGCGACGGCCACCGCGATGACCAGTCCGGTCCGTACGGCCGGCCAGTCGTTGATCTTTACCAGGCCCAGGGCGAGCAGCCCGACGGCGACCGTCAGCACGCCCGCGCCAAGCAGGTCGGGGACCTTGGCGGTGGTCCCCTCGCGTGAGTCCGGCACCAGCCGGAACGCCGCGACGGCCGCCAGGATGCCGATCGGCACGTTGACCTCGAACACCCAGCGCCACGACGCCTCCACCAGCAGCCCGCCGACGGCCGGGCCGGCCGCCGCGGCCAGCGCCGAGCTGGTCGACCAGATGCGCACCGCACCGGCCCGCCGCTCTGCCGGGAACACCGACAGCAGCAGCCCGAGGCTGGTCGGGATCAGCGCGGCCGCCCCGGCCGCCTGCAGGACCCGGAACGCGACCAGCATCCACAGCGAGGTCGACACCGCGCAGGCCTGCGAGGCGACGGTGAAGACCGCGACGCCGAGCACGAACCCGCCCTTACGGCCGTAACGGTCGGCCAACCGGCCCAGCGGGACCAACAGCGCCGCGAAGACGATCGCATAGGAGTTGAGCACCCACGAAACGTTGCTCAGCGACTCCCCGTGGAAGTCCCGGCCGATGTCGTTGAACGCCACGTTCACGATGAACAGGTCCAGCCCGGACATGAACGAGGCCAGCGAGAGGATCGCCAGCATCAGCCGAGGACGCCCCTGACTATTGTCTACCATATCCAGCGATGCTAGAGCGAGAAGCTGACTTCGGTCAATGAGAGCCAGATCCTCGTATACTGCGCAGCGTGGACAGCGCGCTTATGGAGACTTCGGTGGAGAATTCGGCCGACCGGTTCGGCTGGCTCCGGGACTTCTGCCCGATCGCCAAGGCACTGGCGGCGATCGGGCCACCGACGTCGGTACTGGTGCTGCGCGAGGCGCATCTCGGCACCAGCCGGTTCGACGACTTCGCCCGCCGTCTGGGCATGACCGACTCCGCGGTCACCGCCCGGCTGCGACAGCTCGTGGAGGCGGGGCTGCTCGCCAGGGAGCCCTACCAGGAACGCGGCCAGCGC
The DNA here is from genome assembly GCA_025964695.1 of Streptosporangiaceae bacterium. GTDB lineage: Bacteria > Actinomycetota > Actinomycetes > Streptosporangiales > Streptosporangiaceae > Actinomadura_E. Next base: position 2,306 of record JAOPYK010000243.1, read on the forward strand.
ACCCGCTACGCCTACCACCTCACCGAGATGGGCCGAGAGCTGCTCCCGGCCCTGGTCGGCCTGATGCAGTGGGGTGACGCCCACCTGCAGGGCGAGCGCGGGCCTGTGGTGTCGCTGACCCACGCCGGATGCGGTGAGCCGGTGACGGCGGAGGTCCGCTGCGCCGCCGGCCACCAGGTCGGCCCGGACGAGGTCGTGATGCGGCCGGTCAAGGCCCGGTGAAAGCGGCGCGGTGGCCGGCGACCCACTGGGCGAAGATGTGCCGCGGGCGTCCGAGGATCTTCTCGATCGCCAGTGAGACCTGCGCGCGGGAACGCCCGCGCGGCCATGCTCACCCTGGCCTTTGTCCTGGCCGAGAGGGCATCCCCTCGATCACGTATTCCCCGTGCAGGCCACGCGCTGGGCCGACGACATCGAGGGCGCGGCCGATCTTGCCCGCCTGCTCGGCATCCTCATCACGGCAACCCGACGACGCACTCACCTCTATCATCCGGTTCGGTTCTTGCGGTGCTGGGGCTGGTCAGGCCGCCCGTTCCGACGGGACAGCCTTCTAGCCGCTGAAGGCCACACTGCACATGTCGGCATCCGCGCCCTTGCCAGCCTGACAGCCAGTGACTGACAGCACGCCGTTCAACGTCACCTTGTAGTAGCCGAGGTTGCTCTCGTCGAACTTCCTTGAGGATCGTTCGGGGTCTTGGGCACGGCCTGCGCGAACATGAAGGAGAAGATCGGTCCTTCGCTCGACCCGCTCATCCGGCAAAACCGCAGCTCAACACTCCAGCGGCGAGTTCTGAAGCGGTACACGGCCCCTGGCTCGGATCCTGTACGAGGCTCTGAAAAGGTGCGTGCTCCCGCTGTACGCCGGGACTGCCGCCGCCCACCGGCGTCCACGCTCAAGCCAACCCCTGACGCCGGCCGCCCCGCATGGTGGGTAGGGCCGGTCCTCAGGGTCGTGCGTCCTCGCCCGAGGGCCGCGGTGTGATGTCAGTCGGTTCGGCGGCCAGATCGCGCTCAAGTGTCCTGCCGTAGGACTCGATGCAGCTCACGAAGTCGACTACCTCGGGATCCAGCAGCCACTGGCTGGCGATGCCGTCCAGGGTGCCGAGGATTTCGATCGCCTTGAGGTGCGGGTCCACCTCGGCCCGGATCTCGCCGCGCTGCTGGCCGGCCCTGATGAGGTCGGTGATGCTGGCCCGCAGTCTCCGATAGCGCGTCACGAAGAAATCGTGCGCTGGGCTTTCAGGGTCGAGGTTCTCCGCGAGCAGGACGGCGAAGAGTTTGATCAGGTCGGGCTGCCGGCTGTTCCGGTGCGCGAGCGCGGGCATCTCACGAATCGCCGCGAGCCCGCCCAGTGCGGCGAGTTCACGTGCGAAGGACTGACTGAGTTCGTCCCGGCGCTCCACCACGGCGCGCAAGAGGCCTTCCTTGGTGCCGAAGTGATAGAGCAGTCCAGGCTCGGTTATGCCCACTTGGGCGGCTACCTCGGTCATCCCGGTCCCGCGGTAACCGCTGCGCGCGAACAGGGTATGTGCGACGTCCACGATCTCTTCGCGTCGCCGCGCGCCGCGTGGCGACCGGGCGCCCTGGAGACGGCCGCGCTGAGGCTGATTGGTTTTGATGCGTACTCCCTTTACATCCGCGGTGCGTCCGGGTGCTGGACCGCCGGACCGTGCCGCCGGGTCGTCTGGCATCGTTGAGTGGTACGAAGGGTGCCGGTTGAGCAGATCGAGGGGTGCCATGATCTTCATCACCGCCAAGTTCCGAGTACTGCCCGAGGACGCCGACCGGTGGCCGGAGATCGCCCGTGAGTTCACGGAGGCGACTCGTGGCGAGCCCGGGTGCCTGTGGTTCGACTGGTCACGTAGCCTCGACGACCCCACCGAGTACGTCCTGGTCGAGGCGTTCCGCGACGACGATGCCGGTGCCGCGCACGTGCAGTCGAACCATTTCCGTGCCGCCCAGCAGAGCTTGCCCGCCCATCTGGCCGAGACGCCGCGGATCGTGAACATGAAGGTGCCGCACGATGACTGGTCCGCCCTCGGTGAGATGGCCGTCCCGCCGAAGGGCTGACTGCTCAACCCAGGCACGGCACGGTGGCACATTGCGATCACGCAGAGCGAGCAATGTTCAACATAAAGTGCGTGAGTGAGGGGAGCTTGCGATGCCCGACAGCATCGATGTCGCGGGGTTGAACGCCGTTTGGGCCGAGTCGGGGTATGGAGCATCACGCTGAGCCAGGAGTCGGCTTCGTTTGAGCGAGAGGCAGCTGCCGAAGTGGAACGCTTGGGCTTCGGGACGCTATGGGTGGGTGAACTTCCCAAGAGCAAGGAGGCGCTGGCCCATTCGGCGATCCTGCTGGGCGCGACACAGCGGCTGATGGTCGCCGCCGGAATCGCCAACATCTGGGCCCGCGACGCCATCGCTGCCTCGAACGGGGCGAACGCTCTGGCTGAGGCGTTCGGCCGTCGGTTTCTGCTCGGACTGGGCGTGAGCCACTCCCCCCTCGTGTCGACCCCCTCGTGTCGACGAGGGGCCATCACCGTGGCGGTACGGCTCAGTGGCGTGCCGGTGGGAGCAGTGCGCCACAGACCACGCCGCCACCGACGGCCCCCGCCAGCATCCCGCGACCGGAGCTAAGCCTGCACGGCGAGGTATTTCACCTCGAGATACTCGTGGATGCCTTCGAATCCGCCCTCGCGGCCAAGACCGGACTGCTTGACCCCGCCGAACGGGGCGGCCGGGTTGGAGACCAGTCCGCGATTGAGCCCGACCATTCCGGCCTGCAGCGCCTCGCCGATCCGTAGTGCGCGGTCGAGATCTCGGGTGTAGGCGAAGGCCACAAGTCCCGCCGAGGTGGCGTTGGCCGCTGCCAGCATGCTCTGTTCGTCAGGGTAGGCGGCGATCGCCGCGACCGGACCGAAGATCTCCTGCTGGGTGATCTGTGCCTCTGGCGGCACATCGGTGAGCAGCGTGGGCGGGTAGAAGTACCCCGAGCCGGCCGGGATCTCGCCGCCCAGCCGGATCTTCGCGCCGTGCCGCTCGGCGTCGGCAACGAGCCCGGCGACCTTGGCCCGGGCGGCCGCGTTGATCAGCGGCCCGACATGGGAGTCCGGTGCCCCGCCTGGGCCGAGACGGAGCGCGCCCAGCCGCTCGCGCAGGGCTTCGGAGAACGCGTCGGCGACTGCCTCGTGGACGATGAACCGGTTCGCGGCCACACAGGACTGGCCCGCGTTACGCATCTTCGCCACCATGGCGCCTTCAACCGCCGCCTCGAGGTCCGCGTCGGCGAAGACCAGGAAGGGCGCGTTGCCACCGAGTTCCATGGAGGTCCGCAGGACGCTGGACGCGCTCTGCGCGATCAACCGCCGGCCGACCTCGGTGGAGCCGGTGAACGACAACTTGCGGAGCCGCCCGTCGGCGAGCAGCGCACCGGTCACTTCGGCGGGAGAGAGGGTCGGGAGTGCGTTGACCACCCCGTCGGGCACACCCGCGTCGGCGAACAGCGCAGCCAGTGCGAGCGCGCACAGCGGTGTGGCCTCGGCGGGTTTGATGACCACCGTGCAACCGGCGGCCAAGGCCGGGGCCACCTTTCGGGTGATCATGGCCAGGGGGAAGTTCCACGGCGTGATCAGATAGCACGGGCCCACCGGCTGCCGGGTCGTCACGATGCGGAAGTCCCCGGTCGGTGCCGTTCGGTAGTCACCGGAGACCCGAACCGCCTCCTCGGAGAACCAGCGCAGGAATTCGGCGGCGTAGGCCACCTCGGCCCGTGATTCGGCCAGCGGCCGTCCCATCTCCAAGGTCGCGAGCCCGGCGAAGAGCTCAGTCCGCTCGACCATCAGCTCGAACGCGCGCCGCAGGATGTCGGCGCGGACCCGGGACGGGGTGGCCGCCCAGCAATCCTGGGCGTTCGCTGCCGCGTCGAGTGCGCGGATCGCATCCTCACCGCTCGCGTCGGTGACCTGGGCGGCGACCTCCCCGGTGGCCGGGTCGACCACTTCGAAGGTGGCGTCGGTCTCGGTCCAGGCACCGCCGATGAACAGCCCGCGCGGTACTTCGTCGTACATCGGTATTCCTCTCAGCTCGCCGCGGCGAGGATGCCGCGGACATCGTCGGCGGTCGGGAATCGCGGCGTGTTGGCCATGACCTCGTCGTCGAGCGCGTCCTTGGCCACCAGGTCGAAGTCGGACTCCGCCACCCCGTGATCACCGAGCCGACCGGTCAGCCCGACGCGGACACCGAGTGCCCGCACCGTCTCGATCGCCGCAGCCGCGTTCCACTCGTCCGGCTTGGCGGTGTCCCCGACGCCGAGCGCGAAGGCCACCTGTGCGGTGCGTTCCAGCCGTACCTCCAGGTTGAAGCGGAGCACATACGGGAGCAGCATGGTCAGCGCGACGCCGTGCGCGATGTCGAACCGGCCGCCGAGCGGGTGGGCGATGCCGTGGCAGATGCCGAGCCCGGTGGCGGCCATGCCGACGCCCGCCATGTGCGAGGCGAGTAGCATCCGGGTGCGGGCCTCCAGGTCGGTGCCGTCCGCGTAGGCGGCGGGCAGGTTGCCGGAGACCATTGCGATGACCTGCAGTGCGATCCCGTCCGACCACGGGTTGGCCCGAACGGAGGAGAAGGACTCCAAGGCGTGGGTGAGGGCGTCCATGCCGGTCGCGGCGGTCGGGCCGGCGGGCAATCCGACGGTGAGCTCGGGATCGAGTACGGCCGTGCGCGGCAGCGCGGTGGCGTGACCGACGTAGAACTTGCGGTGGCTCTCGACATCGGTGATCACGCCGAAACCGTTGGTCTCGGCCCCGGTGCCGGCGGTGGTCGGTACCGCGATGATCGGGAGAGCCGGTGCGGCGTAGTCGTTGCGGTAGTCCAGGTTTCGGCCGCGCTGCGGGTTGACCGCAGCGAGCGCGATGCCCTTGGCGGCGTCCATGGCCGATCCGCCACCCAGCGCGACGATCAGCTCGGCCTGCGCCTGGTGCGCCGCGTCGGCGCCCGCGCCGATGTCGTCGGTGGTGGGGTTGGCGTGCACGCCGGAGAAGACGGTGACCGCGGTCGCGGAGAGCGCGTCGCGTACGGCGTCGAGCACCGGGGTGGCCGCGATACCGGGGTCGGTGACGACCAGCACTCGCTGCTGCCCGGCGAGCTCGCCGAGCATGCGCACCGCACCGGCGCCGAGGTGCGCGGTCGGCATCGGGGTGAGGGTGAGTCCTGTCTGAGACAGCAGGGTCGACATGGTCAGACTCCCTGGAGATCGGTGGATGAGGTGAGCCGAAGGGGGGATTCCAGCAGGTCCTCCCACAGCTTGACCGGCGCCATCTCGCCGGCCAAATCGCCGTAGGCGCGACGGGCTCGCCGGTACACCTGCTCGACGAGGGCCGACAGCTCGGCGGGCACCTGGACCTCGCGGGCAAGGTCGACGGCGAGGCCGAGGTCCTTGCAGGCCAGTGCAAGGGCGAAGGACTCGTCGTAGTCCCCGTCGCGCAGCACCGAGAGCACGTCGCGCTCCAGGAAGTTGCTGGCCGCGGGGCTGGTCAGCAGCGCGTCGCGCAGGACGGCGAGGTCCACGCCGGCGCTGGTGCCGATGGACAGCACCTCGGTGGTGGCGACCAGATGCGAGAACCAGAGCAGGTTGATCATGAGCTTGACGGTGTACCCCGCGCCGTGGCCGCCCACCAGCATGATCCGGTCGGGGTCGCCGACGATGTCGAAGACCGGCCGTACGCGCTCGTAGACCTCCTGGTCACCGCCGACGAAGATCTGCAGCAGGCCGGCCTGGGCGCCCGCGGCCATCCCGGAGACCGGGGCGTCGAGCACGTGTACGCCGCGCGCGGTGGCCTGCGCGCGCACCCGGTCGGCCACCTCGGGCACGGAGGTGGACATGTCGATCCACACCGATCCGGGAGCCAGGGCGTCCAGCAGGCCGTCCGGCCCGAGCAGCACGGCCTCGACATGGCGGGGCGTCGGCAACATCGTGATCACCACGGCGCGATCCCGGGCGGTCCTGGCGGGGGTCGGGGCCCAGGTGGCGCCGAGTTCCTCATGTTCGGCGGCGGCCTTTCGGCGCACGTCGTGCACTGCGACGTCATAGCCGGCCTTGAGGAGGTTGCGGCTCATGGGGCCGCCCATGTTCCCCAGGCCGATGAATCCGATCTTCATGAGCTCTCCACATTGATCCAGGTGGTCTTGAGGGCGGAGTAGGCGTCCAGCGCGTGCAGGGATTTGTCCCGCCCGCTGCCGGAGTCCTTGAAACCGCCGAAGGGGGTGATCACGTCGCTGGCGTCGAAGGTGTTCACCCAGACGGTGCCGGCGCGCAGCGCCCGTGCGACCCGGTGTGCCGTGCCCAGGCGGGAGGTCCACACGCTCGCGGCCAGGCCGTACCTGGTCTGGTTCGCCAGGCGTACGGCCTGTTCCTCGGAGGTGAAGGTGGTCGTGGTCAGCACCGGGCCGAAGATCTCCTCCTGGGCCACCCTGGTGGTGTTGTCGACGTCGCGGAGCACGGTCGGGGCGACGAAGTAGCCGCCGGACTCGGTCCGGATTCGGCCGCCGCCGGTGACGACCTGCCCGCCCTCCGCACGGCCGAGGTCGACGTAGCCGAGCACCCGGTCCAGCTGGGCCTGGTCCACGATGGCCCCCATCTGGGTCGCCGGGTCCAGCGGGTCGCCGACCTGGATCGCCTCGGTCACCTTGACCACCTTGGCGAGCAGGTCGTCGACGATGCGTACGTCGGCCAGCAGCCGGGAGCCCGCGTTGCAGGTCTGCCCGGCGTTGTAGAAGATCCCCCAGGCGACGGCCGAGGCCGCGGCGCTCAGATCATCGACATCGGCCAGGACGACCTGCGGGGACTTGCCGCCCAGCTCCAGCGCGACCTGTTTGCCGTTGGACTGCGCCGCGTATTCCAGGAACCTGCGGCCGGTTTCAGTGGAGCCGGTGAAGGCGATCTTGTCGACCTCCGGGTGGCGGCCGAGCGCCTCTCCGGCTACCGGGCCGAGCCCGGGGACGACGTTGAACACGCCGTCCGGGATCCCCGCCTCGGCGGCCAACTCCGCCAGCAGCAGCGCGGACAGGGAGGACTGCTCGGCCGGCTTGAGCACCACCGAGTTGCCCATGGCCAGGGCGGGCGCGATCTTCCAGGAGGAGATGATCAACGGATAGTTCCAGGGCACCACGACGCCGACGACGCCGAGCGGCTCACGGGTGACGAGGGCGAGGGCGCCCGGTCCGGTGGGGGCGATCTCGTCATAGGTCTTGTCGATCGCCTCGGCGTACCATTGCAGGCAGTTCGCCGCACTCGGCACGTCCACCCGCAGGGACTCACCGATGGGCTTGCCGACGTCAAGGGTCTCCAGCAGCGCCAGCTCCTCGAGATTCTCGCGGATCAGCGTGCTCAGCCGGAGCAGCACGTCCTTGCGGTGGCGCGGGCTCGTACCGGCCCAGCGGCCGTCCTCGAAGGCCGTCCGGGCGGCCCGTACCGCGCGGTCCACATCCGCAGTGGCCGCCGCGGACACGTTGGCGAGTTCGCTCCCGTCCCGGGGGCTCACGGTGGTGAAGGTCGCTCCGTCCGCGGCGGGGGCGAAGGCTCCGTCGATGAACAGCCCGGTGCGCGCGGCGAGCCCCGCGGCCCGGTCGCGCCACTGTTCGTAGGTGGTCACTGTCGTGCTCCTCTTGCGTCTCTAACTCTGCGCCCAGCGGCGCACGGCGGTCAGATCGATCTCGGTGCCGAGGCCCGGGGCATCGGGCACGTGCAGGTAACCGTCGGCGTCCACACCGACCGGTTCGGACAGGAAGAAGTCGCGGCGGCTCGGAGTCCAGCCCGGAGGGTCGTAGGGGAACTCCACGTACGGGCCCCCGCCCACTCCGGCGACGACATGGAGGTTGGCCAGCACGCCCAGCCCGTTGCTCCAGGTATGCGGGGTGAACCAGCGGTGCTTCGCGAACGTCAGCTCGGCGATCGTGCGAGCCCGGAGCATGCCGACCGACAGCACCACGTCGGGCTGGTAGACGTCGAGTGCGTCCGATTCCAGCAGGTGCAGCAGTTCCGCCATGGTGCGGACCATCTCGCCGCCCGCGACCCGGATGCCGGTCTGCGCCCGCACGGTGCGCACCCCGTCGATGTCGTACTGCGGCAGCGGCTCCTCCAGCCACAGCACGTCGAGCTCGGCCAGTTCGGTGGCCACCCGGCGTACGGAAGCCAGGTCGAGCGCGGGTTCTATGTCGCCGGACATCCGCCACGACTGGTTGAGGTCCACCATGAGGGCGACGTCGTCGCCCACCGCCTCGCGGGTGGCGCGGACCGTGGCGATGCCCTCGGCCAGTCGTTCCCTGGCCACCCGGATCTTCATCGCCCGGAAGCCCGCCGCCTTTGCGGCCAGCGCCGCCTCGGCTCGCTGGGCGGGTGGCTTCAGCTCGCCGAACGAGGCGTAGGCGGGCAGCCGGTCGGTGGCGCCGCCGAACAGCACGGAGACCGGCTGGCCGCAGACCTTACCGATGATGTCCCAGAGCGCGGCCTCCAGCGGCCAGTAGCGACCGGCATGGAAGTTGATCGTCTCCAGCGTCTTGACATGGTTGACGATGGCGAGCGGGTCCCGGCCGAGGAACAGGTGCTCATGCGCCTCGAACCCGTCCATGGTGTCGCCGGAACCGTAGCCCACCACGCCTTCGTCGGTCTCGACGGTGACCAGCGTGGCCTCGAAGGACGTGCGTGGTATCGGGTCCCAGGCCGCGTTGAACGGCGGATTCAGCGGCAGCCGCATCCGGTCCAGGTGAATACCGGTGATTTTCACACGTCCCCCGCGGGCGTATAGAACGGGTTGGTCGGCGCATGCCGGGCGGCCAGGGCGTCCTGCACGAGGGGCTTGCCGGCCGCGCCGGCGGCCAGCGCGCAGCGGGTGGCCTCCCGGTTGTTGGCATAGACGAGATCGGCCTCGGCGGCCTTCGGATTGACCCAGACGGCCGCGATGAGCACCAGATCGTCGGCCTCCGCCTCGGGTACGACGCCCTCGGCTACCGCGTCCATCACACCGGCCGCGACCCCGGCCTGGGCCGCTCCCCAGGTCAGGTCGGCGTGCGTCTCGGACTCGACCGCGGCCTTGTTGACGAACAGGGTCGCGGGCTTGGCGGGCAGTCCCGGCCGCAGTACGGCGACGAACGGGACGTGCCCCGCCCGTGGGGTGGCCAGGGCGGTCGCCCAGGCCGTCCCCGCGGGCCCGGAGCGGGAGCCGAGCACGGTGTTGACGTGCGCGGCCTCCGCCCCTTCTCCGATGAAGCTCTCACCGATCTGCATCAGCGTCAGGTCGGAGACTTGCGGTGAGCTCTGAGAATCGGTCATTTGACGAATCCCTGCTGTGCGAGCCAGTCGTGGGCCACCTTCGAAGGCTGCAGCCCGTCCGCGTCGACCTTGGCGTTGAGCTGCTGCATCACATCGTCGGTGAGCTTCGCGGCGACCGGCTCCAGGTACTGCTGGATCTGCGGGTACTTGGTTGCGGTGTCCTGCCGCAGGGTGAGCGCCGCGTTGTAGACCGGGAAGAAGTGCTTGTCATCCTGCAGGACGGTCAGGCCCATCGAGGCGATCCGGCCGTCCGTCGCGAAGACCTCACCGAAGTTGCAGGTTTGGCCCTTCTTGGTCTCGCTGTAGATCACACCGGTGTCCAGTGACTTGACGTTGGACTTCGGCACGTTCATGCCGTACGCCTTGGTCATTCCGGGCCAGCCGTCGTCCCGCGTGGAGAACTCACTCTCGATGCAGAACGTGGCCTCGTTCGGCTTCGTCTGGATCAGGTTCGCCAGGTCCGACAGCTTGGTCACCCCGAGCTCGGTCGCCTTGTCCTTGCGGATCGCGAAGGCGTAGGTGTTGTTCAGAGGCGCCGGCTTGCCCCAGACAATCTTGTTGGCCGCTAGGTCCTCCTTGGCCACCGCGTCATACTGCTGCTGCGCGTCCGGGATGGGCTTGGTGTGCTTGAGATAGGTCACCCAGCCGGTGCCCGTGTACTCCCAGTACATGTCGATGTTGCTCGATGTCAGCGCGGTCCTGGTGTTGGTCGAGCCCTTGATGTTGGTCTTGTCATTCACGGTCGCGCCGTGGGCGCGCAGCAGATCCATGGTGATCTGGCCGAGGATGATCGACTCGGAGAAGTCCTTGGAGCCGACCGTGAAGGTCGCGCCCTTGAGTTCCTGGCCCAGGCTGCCCTGCTTGACCGTCTTGGCGGACGAGCCGCACCCGGCCAGGACGACCCCGGCCAGCAGGGCGGCGGTACCGGCGGTGAATGCTCTTCTGGAAAATGTGGACATGGTGGAACTCCCGTTGGTGAAGGGGGTGGATGGGAGAGAGGTTCAGACGCCTTTGGGGCGGAGCAGATCTTCGGCGACGCTGCCGATCCAGTCGACGAGGAAGGCGATGCACGCCGTGAGAACGCTGCCGGTCAGCAGGACCGGCGTCCGGTTGAGCTTGATGCCGTTGACGATGATGTCGCCGAGGCCGCCGGCGTTGACGAAGGTGGCGAGCGTGGCCACGCCGACCGCCATCACCAGCGCGGTGCGCAGTCCGGCCAGGATCACCGGGATGGCCATCTTCATCTCGACGCGGAACAGCACCTGCGCCCTGGTCATGCCCATGCCGCGGGCCGCCTCTACGAGGGCCGGGTCGACCTGCTGGATGCCGACGATCGTGTTGCGCAGTACGGGGAGGACCGCGTAGGCGACCAGGCCGATGATGGCGATCCGGAAGCCCACGCCGAACTTGATGGTGAGCAGGACCAGCAGGCCGATCGCGGGCGTCGCCTGACCTAGGTTGGCGAGACCGAGGACCAGCGGGCTCACCCAACGCGCGGCGCGGCGCGACAGCACGACGCCCAGCGGAATCGCGATCACCACGACGAGCAGCACGGCCACCGCGGTGAGCTTGAGATGCTCGGAGACCCTGGTGATGATGTAGTCCGCGTTGAGGGTGCGCCGCTCGATGGAGTCCAGACTCTGCGCCGACACCCAAAGGTAGAGACCGCCGATCACCGCGGCCAGCACCAGCGGGGTGAGCAGGTGGCGCAGCGCCTCCCAGCGCGGCTTCGTGCCGCGCTCCCGGGCGGGTCTGATGGCGGTCGCGGTCGCCGGCTCAGCGAACACCGGGCACCGCCTCGCTCTCGTTCGGCGTTCCCACGGCAGCGCAGATCTCGGCGAAGGTCAGGACAACGCCGCCGTCGCAGGCCACCTGCTGGCTGCCGTGCGCGACCATGGTGTCCAGAGCAGCGCGCAGCGTCGCTGTGGCCGCCACGCGTGGCAGCCCTGCCGCGGCGGCCCCCACCAATCTGGTGGCGGCCAGGTCGCCGACCGTGAGCAGGCCCAGCCGTTTGAGCGTCGAGTCTCCGCCGATGAAGCTCGCCACATAGTCATCGGCCGGGTTCGCCAGGATCCGCGCCGGGGTGTCGTACTGCGCGATCCGGGAACGTTCCCGGAGCACCGCGATCCGGTCGCCCAGCTTGACGGCCTCTTCGAAGTCGTGTGTCACGAAGATGATCGTCTTGCGGAGCTCCCGCTGCAGCCGCAGGAACTCGTTCTGCAGGCGTTCCCGGGTGATCGGGTCGGTGGCGCCGAACGGCTCGTCCATGAGCATGACCGGCGGGTCCGCCGCCAGCGCCCGGGCTACGCCGACGCGCTGCTGCTGCCCACCCGACAGCTGCCGGGGGCGGCGGCCGGCGAACTGCGCCGGGTCCAGGCCGACCAGATCCAGCAGTTCCTCGACCCGGGCCGACACCTTGCTCTTCGGCCAGCGCAGCAACTTGGGCACCAGCGCCACGTTCTCGGCGACGGTCAGATGGGGGAACAGTCCGATCTGCTGGATGACGTAGCCGATGTGGCGGCGCAGCTGGTCCGGCGGGAGACCGAGCACGTTCTCGCCGCCGATCCGGATGGCGCCCGAGGTCGGCTCGATCAGCCGGTTGATCATTTTCATCGTGGTGGTCTTGCCGCAACCGGAGGGCCCCACGAAGACGACCAGCTCACCGGCCGGAATGTCCATGGTGACGTTCTCGACCGCGGGCTCGTCCTGGCCGGGATAGCGCTTGGTGAGCCCGTCCAGCTCGATGCGGGCGCCACCACTGCTGTCGTCAAGCATGGTGCCCCCCTTGGCGCGGAGGGTCGATGAGCAGTCGGAT
>JAOPYK010000255.1 GCA_025964695.1 Streptosporangiaceae bacterium
CCGCGCCGCCCCCGTACGGCAGCTGATGGAGGACACCCGGCTGCGCCACCACTCCTGGATCCGCGAGCACGGCACCGACCTGCCCGAGGTCGCCGACTGGACCTGGAACGGCTGACCACCCGCACCCACCCGCACCCACCCCCGAGGGGCCGCCCGCACGCCGGGCGGCCCCTCGCTCCGTCCGGCCCCGGGCGCCAACAGGCCTCTCGCGGCGCCGGGCGGCGTCGAAGGCGAAGCCGGTGGCCTCGTCGGCCGGGTGGCGGGCGTCGATGCCCAGGACGACCTCGGGCGGGTGGTCCCCGACCGGCCCGTGCTCCGGGACCAGGACGACGGGGCAGGGCCCGTACCGGCACCCCGCAAGGAGACCCCGCCATGACAAGGAGACCCCGCCATGAAAGGAGCAGTCGTACGAGCCTTCGGCGCGCCCCTCGTCATCGAGGACCGCCCAGCCCCGGAGCCCGGACCCGGGCAGGTGCGGGTCCGGGTCGAGGCGTCCGGGCCCGGTCGGCACCATGATCGAGCTGCCGAGGGCGGCGCTGACCGCCGGCCGGATCGCCGAGGCGGCGGAGTTCTTCTCCGCCTACCTCGACAAGGAGATCTTTACGGCCTCGCCCTTCGACACCCTCGACCGCGACGGCGTCGGGCGCTTGGTGCGGATCGCGGTCGACGAAGGCCGCGCCGCCCGCCCCGGTCTGAAGGTCGGCGTCTGCGGCGAGCACGGCGGTGACCCCGATTCGATCCACTTCTTCCATGACGCGGGGCTCGACTACGTCTCCTGCTCCACCTTCCGCGTGCCCGTCGCCCGACTGGAGGCGGGCCGGGCCGCTCTCACCGGGGAGCCATCGAGCCGTTCGTGATGTCGAAGGTGATGTCCACGACGCCCTCGACGGTCCGGACCAGGCGGGCTGCGACCGGCACCATTGAGGTGTCGTGGAGCAGCCCGCTCAGGGTGACGACCCCCTCGGACACGCCGATCTCCACGGTCTCCCAGGCAACGGGGAAATACTGGGCGAGGACGTGGCGGACATCCTCCGCGATGTCCTCATCGGACCGCAGGAAGACCTTGAGCAGGTCACCCCGGCTGACCATGCCCTTCAGCCGGCCCTTCTCGTCCACCACCGGCAGCCGCTTGACCCGGTGCCGGGCCATCGCCCGCGCGGCCTGGGCGATCGGGGCGTCCGCACGTACGGTGACGGCGGGAGCCGTCATCAGCGCACCGGCGGTGACGGCGTCCGCCTTGGCCATCTCCTGCTCAGAGGGCCGCCTGCTGTCGCGGCGCTCCTCTTTGCGCAGCAGGTCGGCCTCGGAGACCACACCGACCACCCGCTCCTGGTCCTCCAGCACCGGCACGGCGCTGACTTTCCACTTCTCCAGCGTCCTCACGATCTCCTTGAACGGCGCCTCACTGGTCACGGCCACCACGGTCGCGGTCATCACATCGCCCACGGTCTGCGGATTCCGGATCATGTCGGCCTCCCTGGTAGTGGGACTGTCAAGACCATCGTCGGACATCGACGGCATCCCTGGCAGGGGCCGACCGGGCCACACAAGGGTCGTTCGCTCCCATGCGGACCCCGACGGCCCCTGCCCTCGTAGCCCCCTTGCTGACGGGACTCCGTATGTGGCTTGGAGCTGCCTCAGGGGCCAACGGTCCCCGCCCGCCCGGCCGTTCGGGCCCTTTTCCGTAGGCAGTACCGGATCAGCGGACCTGTATCCGCCGTCCGGTGATCCGTTCCGGGGCGATACGCACCCACAGTTCGCGGTCACCGCCCGCCCATGGCCCGGTCCGGGCCTCGTCAGCGAGGTGCTGGATGGCAGCGGGGTCGGTGACGTGCTCCGCGCGGCCGACGACGAGCACGCTCCAGCCCTGGCTCAGGGCCTCGTCGATATGGTCCACCTCGAAGGCGGCCTCGGTTCCGGCGGCCAGGGCGGGCGTGGCGTCGGGCGCTGTCCGGAAGACGACGGCGCCGTCCACGACCGCGTAGTTGACGGGGACGATGGCTGGGCCGTGTGGCGTGGACACCGCGACGCGTCCCACGCCGTGGGTGGACAGCCGGGCCCGGCACTCCTGCGGATCCAGCTCCAGCAGCTCGGGGTGGTAGGCGGCCCGGCCCACGCCGGGCGGCAGATCGGCCCCGCCGCCGCGCAGCTCAGCCACGGTGGTCTCCAGCGCATTTGCCAGCATGAGCAGGAAGCCCGTGCCCGGGGCCGCGGCCGGTTTGTCCTCCACGTACTGCAAGTACGCCGGAGCCGTCCCCGCCCGGGCGGCCACCTCTTCTCGGGTCAGCCCCAGCTGCTGGCGTCGTAGGGCAATGCGCCGCCCGATGTCGCCCATAGTCCTCACCGGCTCGGACACGGCTGATCACTTCCTTTCACGGATTCCTGAACGTGTTCACGCGTCCCTGAGCGTCACTTCGTCGTGGTGCTTTCCGCCGAGTACGACCTTGAGTGCCCCGGTGTCGGCGGCCCGGGAGAACACGTCGTACGCCTCCTCCATCCCGTCCAGCTCGAAGGTGTGGGTGACCAGCGACGACGCGGGCAGCCGGCCCGCGGTCAGCATGCGCAGCAGCGTGGGCGTGGAGTAGGTGTCGACCAGCCCGGTGGTGATCGTCAGGTTCTTGATCCAGAGGTCTTCCAGGTGCAGTGTCGCGGGCCTGCCGTGCACGCCGATGTTGGCGACGTGCCCGCCGGGGCGCACCATGCGCGTGCACATCTCGAAGGTCTCGGGCACGCCCACCGCTTCCATCACGACATCAGCCCCGAGACCCTCGGTGAGGTCGGCGACCAGCCGGTCGGGCTCTTCCGCCGCGTGTGCGACCGCGTCGGCGCCCAGCTCTTTGGCCGCCTCCAGGCGGGTCGGCGCGAGGTCGACGGCGATGATCCGGCCCGGCGAGAAGAGCCGTGCCGTGGCGATCGCGGCGAGCCCGATGGGCCCGGCGCCGACCACCACGACTGTGTCGCCAGGGCGCACCTGGCCGTTCAGGACGCCAACTTCGTAGGCGGTGGGGAAGATGTCGGCCAGCAGTACCGCGTCCTGGCTGTCCACCGCGCGGGGCAGCGGGTGCAGGGACAGGTCGGCGAAGGGGACGCGGACGTACTCGGCCTGGGTGCCGTTGATCAGGTGGCCGAGGATCCAGCCTCCGCCGCCGAGGCACTGCCCGTACGAGCCTTCCCTGCAGAAGCGGCAGCGCCCGCAGGCCGAGATGCAGGAGACCAGTACCCGGTCCCCGGGCCGGACGGTACGGACACCGCTGCCGACCTTGACAACCTCGCCGACGGCCTCGTGGCCGAGGACGGTGCCGGGAGCGACTTCCGGCACATCGCCCTTGAGGATGTGCAGGTCGGTGCCGCAGATGGTGGTGGTGTCGACGCGGACGACCGCGTCCCCGGCGTCCTCGATCCCTGGGTCGGGGACGTCCTCCCAGGAGGACTGCCCGGGACCGTGGTACACGAATGCCTTCATGATCTTCCCTTCCTTCGTTGTCTCTTGGCGTCTTCCGGCCGGAGACCGCTCACTCGTACGGGACGATCGCGACCGGGCGGGCACCGTGATGAGTCACGGCCTGCCCCACGGGCCCGATCCGCTGCCCAAGGCCCCCGCCTCGGTGCGGGCCACGGCCGACGATCAGCAGTGCCGCGCCGGAGCCCGCGCTCACCAGCTTCCGGGACGGGCTGCCGGAGGCGATCTCCTCGCAGACCCGCACCTCGGGGTACTTGGCCCGCCAGGGCTCCAGCGTGGCGCTGAGCATGCGGCCGTCGCCTTCACGTGCATCGCGCAGGCCCGCATCGACGAGCCACGGCGCGTACCCCCAGACCGCCGGAATCCGGCCCGCGTGCACAGCGCGCAGGACGGCTCCGCGCCGGGCGGCGGCGTCGAACGCGAACTCCAGGACGCTCTCGCACGGCCGCCGCAGCCCGAGCCCCACGACCACGTCGCTGTGTGCGCCGCTGCCGGTGCGGCCCCGTACCAGCACCACGGGCGTGCGTGCCGTAGCGGCGAGTTCCAGGCCGACCGATCCGAGGAAGAACCCGGCGACCGACCCGACCTCGCGAGAGCCGAGCACCAGCAGCTGCGCCCCCTCCGCCTCTGCCAGCAGCACACAGATGGGGAAGCCGGGGATCTGCTCCGTGGCGATACGCAGGCCCGGATACGCCCCGCCCAGCCCGTTCCGCGCTGTTCGCAGGCTGCGCTCCGCCCAGTGGTGCCAGGCCGCCTCCTGCTCCGGCGGCAGTTCCGGCTGTGGCTCCCCGGGCCAGGCGTTCACCAGCCTCAGCGGCGCACCACGCAGGTACGCCTCGCGGGCTGCCCAGTCCGCTGCGGCCAGGCTCTCCGGGGTACCGTCCAGCCCGACGGTGACAGGGCGCGTCATGGCCGCCTCCTCTCACGCGGCGGCGGTATCCCCCGTGCGAAAACCGCCGCACCTCAAGCGTGGACCGGCACTCTTCGGGGCGCATGGGCCACTCGGGCCTCATGCCCGGGCCACCCGGCCCGCGCGATGGATTGCCGCGTAGCGTGAGACCGGGCAATTCACCCCGCACAGGAGGAGCCGATGGCAGCCGGCAAGAAGCACTCCGGGAACGGCACGCAGCCGGAGCGGTTGTCCCGGCAGGTGTACGAGCGCGAGCTCCTGCGTCTGCAGGTGGAACTGGTCAAGCTCCAGGAGTGGGTACGGGCCGAGGGCGCCCGGCTCGTCGTCGTCTTCGAGGGACGTGACGCGGCCGGCAAGGGCAGCACCATCAAGCGCGTCACCGAGCGCCTCAACCCCCGTGTCGCGCGGATCGTGGCACTGCCCACCCCGACCGAGCGCGAGCGCACCCAGTGGTACTTCCAGCGCTACATGGAGCACCTGCCGGCCGGAGGCGAGATCGCCCTGCTCGATCGCAGCTGGTACAACCGCGCCGGTGTCGAGCACGTCATGGGCTTCTGCACCAAGGAGGAGTACGGCCGGTTCCTGCATCAGGCCCCGATCTTCGAGCGGCTGCTGGTCGAGGACGGCATCCTGCTGCGCAAGTACTGGTTCTCGGTCAGCGACGCCGTGCAGGAGCAGCGGTTCCGCGCCCGGCTGAAGGACCCCACTCGCCGCTGGAAGCTCTCACCGATGGACCTGGAGTCCATCGGCCGGTGGGAGGCCTATTCGCGGGCCAAGGACGAGATGTTCGTGCACACCGACATCCCCGAGGCGCCCTGGTACGTCGTGGGGAGCGACGACAAGCGCAGCGCCCGGATCAACATGATCGCCCACCTGCTGTCCACCGTCCCCTACCACGAGGTCGGGCGGCCGGTCCTGGAACTGCCCCCACGCCCGCCGTCCACCGGCTACGAACGTCCTCCCCGCGACTTCCAGACCTACGTCCCCGACCACGCCGCTGCCCTGGGCGACGCCGCCGGGGAGCCTTCCTAGTAGGGCCTGTCCGGGCGGACCGGTTTTCGACGCGGGCGTCGCAGAAGCCGGTGAGGCCCGCGGCCAGGGCGGCCGCGAGAGCGGGCCAGGCCGGCGGCGAGGTCTCCAGGACATCCCGCAGGAACGGCACGTACAGCGCGGCGGCGCCCAGACCCACCGCAGCCAGCACGGCCGCCGGCAGGAACGGGTTCTCCCGGGTGAGCAGCCGCTCCCGCAGCCCCAGTACGACCCCGAGCTGGGCGGCCAACAACGCGAGGAACAGCGTGGTCTGCCAGAGCTGCCCGGTGCGCCGGGCCCACGGACCGGCGGCAAGGCTCGCTGCGGTGACCACCGCGCCCAGGCGCAGTACCCGCTGCCACAATCCATCACCGAGCACATGCTGGTGCGGCGGGCGGGGCGGTCGGTGCATGGCGTGCGGCGAGGCCGGCTCGGCGCCCATGGCGACACCTGTCAGGCCGTGGGTGAGCAGGTTGATCCACAGGATCTGGCCGGCCCGCAAAAGACCACGTCGTCCTCCGTCACCGACTTCGACGGGTCGACCAGCGAGGGGATCGAGGACAGCAGGTCGTACGTGCAGCGGAACTGGAGCTCGAACATCCGCCCGCCCCGCATGGTGTAGCCCGCCTCGGGGTCCCCTCCGGCGTCCCGGCTGCCGCCAGTCTGCTCCTGCTCTTCCAGGAGCTGGATGTCGGTCCCCGCGAAACCTCCGTCACGGATCAGGAACGCGGCTGCCGACAGTGCGGCCTAGCCGCTTCCGACGAGATACGCCTTGGCCATGGCTTGCTCCTCAGCACAAGGTGGCTTCGGTCGGCCGTGATCGGCCGCTGTTGGGCCACAGGGCCAAGGTCACTTCACGACGGCCGACCGGCCCCCGCGCCCTCCAGCGCCCGTCCGGTGACCACCTCGGGGGCGACGGTGATGAACACCTCTTCCACCGGGGCCGTCCAGGACCGCACCCCCGAATCCCGCAACCGCTTCCGTTCGCCGGGGTCCGTCACCAGCGAGGCCCGGCCGGTAACGACGACGCTCCATCCGGTGTGGGCGGCCTCGTCGAACTGGTCCACCTCAAAGGCGACCACGGCGCCGTCCACAGCTCGGGCCATACGGGAGGCGGCCGAGGTGCGCAGGACGATGGAGAAGTCACGGTCGAGCGAGAAGCTCACCGGCAGGACGGCGGGCAGGGCCTGCTGCGTGTAGACGATGCGCCCGATGGGCACCAGCGCCAGCAGCCGCAGGCACTCCTGCCGGTCGAGCTCACGGAATCCGTCATGGCGGTACATCTTCCAATCCTCATCACGCCCCGACGGCTCCCGGTAGGGCCGATAGGCCCCCCTTGCACCCGCCGGACGGTTCAGTACAGAGACCCTGGCCACTCCTGGGCGACGGCGAGGATGACGCCCACGTCGAGCAGTACGCCGACGATGAGCCACGGATCGTGGGCCTGATCATGATGGCCGTCGGATTCCTGGCGCTGGCCTCCTTCATCGGCGTGTCCGGCGGCCATGACGACCACCACGACCACCGTTACCGCGACTGAACACCATGCCACCGGGCTGCGGAGAGCACGGGGGAGATGACCTGGTGACGGGGCCTGGGGGTGCTGAACCTCCGATCGCCCCCGGAAGGTCTCTTGATCAACGTGTTGTCGGTGCACGGGGCGGTGAAGGCAATCGGCCGGGGCTGCCCGTGATCAAGGCCCGGCCGTCCCCGCCGCTCCCCTCGACGGACCTGGGCGACTGTGGGCTTTCACACGCCGGGTCGCAACCACGGGCCCTCCCCTCGGCCGGGGCCTTGCGGCTGTCCGGCTTCGCGGAGGGACAGTCACGGGTGCTCAGGCGGTCTCCGACTCGTGCCCGCTGTCAGCCCGGGAGCGCCAGGCACGGCCGATGGGCCCCGATGCCGGGCCGAACGGCCCTGTGCGAAGGCCCTCCAGCGACGGAGAGTGGAGGGGAGACCGAGACGCTTTCAGAGAAGGAAACTTCCGGAGGAGGAGTGGAGACCATGCGGCACCGCAGCATCCACGACGTGATGACCCAGGACGTTATCAAGGTCCGCCCCGACACCCCAGTGAAGGAGATCGCGAAGCTGTTCAGCCGGAACGACATCACCGCGGTCCCGGTCGTCGACGAGCAGAACCGCCCAGTCGGCATCGTTTCCGAGGCGGATCTGCTCCGCAAAGAGGTGAGCCTTCCTGATCCGGAGGGCCGCGGCGCGGCCCGGCCGGCGCAGTGGCGAGTCGGAGAGCGGGCCCGGTCCGAGGCCGAGACCGCTGGCGAACTGATGACATCTCCCGTCATCACCGCCCGGCCGGAATGGAATGTCATCGAGGCGGCCCGACTGATGGACCACCAGAAGGTGAAGCGCCTGCCCGTGCTCGATGAAGTCGGCCGACTGGTCGGCATCGCCAGCCGCTGCGACCTGCTCCAGATCTTCCTCCGCCACGATGCGGCGATCCGCGAGGAGGTCCAATACGAGGTACTCGGCCAAGTCCTCTCCATCGCCCCGGAAGCCGTCCAGGCGGGCGTGCGGGACGGCGTGGTGACGCTGCGCGGCAGGGTCGGGCAGAAGAGCATGGTCCCCATCGCGGTCCAGCTCTGCCGCTCGGTCGACGGTGTCGTCTCCGTTCACAACGAGCTTGAGTTCGCCTACGACGACAGCGACAGCACATCCGGAGTAACCCGGTGAGGTCCAGCGGGACGGTGGCGGCGGCTTCGCAGCCGTAGGCAGCCAGCGAACGGGGGCCGGCCCAAGCAGGAAGTGGACCGTCCCGTCCAAGGTGCCGCGAGTGCAGCCGTCGGCGATCTCGATGAGGACGACGTCGTTTCGGGCGGCGCCGAGGACCTGGGCGATCTGAGTGCCGAGCCGGCCGGCTCCGGCGATGATGACCTTCATGTGCCGAGCTCCTTGTCCAGAAAGCCGCGCCTATGGAGATCCTGCCGAAGAAGCCGTCGGCCAAGGGGCCTGACAAGATGTTCACCGGTGACGTCTGGTTCGACGTCATCGCGGCAGGTCAGGAGCCGTCCCGGATCCGCGATCAGGGACGATCTCGCCGGCGGCATCACGGGTCTGCAGTGGGTGGGCGACGACATCTACGTCCGGTCCGTGAACGGACCCGACCTCCGACTGGTACCGCGGCACCCGGACCCGCCAGGAAGGCCACATCCGGGCCGGCGCCGTCACGACGTCCTCATCGAGATCAAGTACTCCGGGATCTGTCACTCCGACATCCTCAACGCCCGCAGCGACTGGGGCCCGTCGACCTACCCCCTTGTCCCCGGCCACGAAATCGCCGGAATCGTCGCCCAGGTCGGCTGCATGGTCGACTCCCGCCGCGAGTGCGCCAACTGCCTCAAGGGCGAGGAGCAGTACTGCCTCAAGGGCAACACCCTCACCTACGGCTCTGTCGACAAGGACGGCACGCTCACCCAGGGCGGTTACTCCACCCACGTCGTCGTGACCGACGGCTTTGTCCTCCGCCAGGGGGCTGACCAGGGTCCGGGTGCGTTCGGGCAGCCCGATGTCCCGGGTGGGGTCGGCGTCGGTGAGGCCGAGTTCGCGCAGCACCCGATGCTGGGTCGGGAGGGACGTCAGGGGTGCACCAGCGCCAGCGGGAAAGCTGTTGTCCGGAAACGCGCCCGGTATGCGGTGGGCGAGATCCCCAGGCTGTGCTGGAAGGCCCGGCGCATGGATTCCGCTGATCCGAATCCCGACTCCTCCGCAACGGTGTCGACCGCGTCGCTGCCCGCTTCGAGGAGTGCTTGTGCGGCTTCGAGCCGGACGGATTCGAGATACTGCCACACAGTCATACCGGTCTCCGCACGGAAGAGCCTGGTGAGATGGCGCGTGCTGACGCCTGCCTCATGCGCGAGGGTCTCCAGGCTGTGCGAGGTGCCGGGGTCGGCTCCGACCGTGTTCATGATGTGCCGGACCGCTGGGTGGGTGGCCTCGCGGGAACTGAGGCGGGCGCTGAACTGCGACTGCCCTCCGGGGCGTGCCATAAAGACCACGAGCTCCCGAGCGACGCTACGCGCGATGTCTGCCCCGTAGTCCTCCTCGACCAGGGCCAGTGAGAGATCGATTCCGGCTGTGACACCGGCGGAGGTGATGACCTCGCCGTCCCGCACGAAGATGGGGTCCGCTTCGACCGTGACCTGGGGATAGGCCGTGGCCATGTCCCTCGCGAGCTGCCAGTGGGTCACCGCTCGGCGGCCGTCGAGGATTCCGGCCTCCGCCAGGAGGAAGGCTCCCGCGCACACAGACGCGATCCGCTTGGAACGCTGTGCCAGATGCGCGATTTCGGCCACGAGGCCGCGGTCGGCCACAGCCTGTCGCCAGTCCTGCTTTCCCGGCACGAGCAACGTCCCCAGCCGCAGCGGCAGGTCCTGCCACCCGCCTTCCACCCCGAGGCGCACCCCGGAGGAGGTGCGGACGTCCTCGCCCGTGGGGGACACAAGGCGTACGTCATAGTTGGCGCCGTGCGAATTGGCTGTCGTGAACACTTCGACGGGCCCAGTCACATCGAGAAGCTGGGCTCCGTCGAAGGCCACGACCGTCACTACGTGCGCCGGGCCGCTGCCGGAGGTTACTCGGACCATGGCGAGTCGAGAATGGTGCGGACGAAGTCGCCTCGCTCGAAGCCCGGCACGTAGTGCTCCAGAACGTCCGCTTTGACGTTGCCGAACGTGGTTTCCGGCTTCGGACGGATCCCGTCGGTGAAGGCGCCGAGGATCCGCTGCTTGAAGTTCGGGCGGGGGTGCAGAGCGACGATCTCCTCGCGGTCGGCGTCGGAGATGTCCTTGTATCCGATGCCGAGTACGTCGTACTCGACGCCGGCGGTCACCAGCGCTACCTCGGGCTCCATGAACTCGGGTATCCCGGGGGTGGTGTGCAGGGCGATGGCGGTCCACACCCTGCGGATGCTGTCCTCCGGGACCTGATGGGCCTGCAGGAAGCGCCGCGCCTCGTCCGCGCTGTCGACCTCGAAGCGGCGGCCACTGGCTTGAAAGCGCTTGCTCAGCCCGAGGTCGTGGAACATGGCGCCGACGTAGAGGAGCTCGGGGTCGAAGCTCAGGTCGCGGTTTCGGCCCTGCAGAGCGCCGAACCAGTACACGCGGCGGGAGTGATGGTAGACGAGTTCGCTGGCGGTGTCCCGGACCAGCTCGGTCGCTTCCCTGGCGAGCCCCGTATCGGGCGCGCACACTCCGGCCACCTGGGCTGAGTAGGTTGTCGTTGTCATCGCGTTCACCCACGACTTCCGGTCAGTGATCGTGCCGGGCTTTCCGGCCACTGCCACCAGCTTCCGCCTGTAGGACACGCCCGGCCATGGCCCAAGGGCCGGGTTGCCCACACATACAGACACGGCAGGCCGCGGCACGGTCACCGGGCTCTCAGCCGGCGCTCCGCGCACTCATTCAGCCCTGGCGGGCCTTGAACCGCGGGTCCTTCTTGTTGATGACGAACACCCTGCCGCGTCGGCGCACGATCTGCGCCCCCGGCCTGGCCTTCAAAGCGCGTAGTGACTGTCGGACCTTCATGGTGGTGCCTTTCTCTCCGAGGCGCTCAAGCGCCACGGTCATGACAACCCTCTCGTGGCCCGTTTCATTCCGATTCTGTCGGCAACGGGTGAACGAGGCTCTGGATCCAGAGCCTCGTTCACCCGTTGCCGACAGCCGCCCGTTCGATCAACTTTTACCTGGCGACCTCGACCTCGATGTTCACCGCGGTAGCGCTGCGGCGCACCGGACGTAGGAAGTCCACCAGGCTGATGAGGAAGGCCAACCCGACCAGTACCGCGGGGCTGGCCAGGCCGAGACCGACGGCGACGTGGTAGTTGCCGTGTGTCTGGGCCAGCGCGCCGAAGAACAGCGCGCTGGCCAGTGCGGTGCCGAGGGCTGTGCCGATGCGCTGGCCGGTCTCGTAGACCCCGGCGGCCACACCGGCATTGGCGCGGGTGATCTCGTGCAGGGTGAGCGTCTGGTTCGCCGAGATGACGAAGCCGCATCCGCAGCCCGCCACCAGCAGCGGTGGGGCCAGTACCAGCGCGGTGTCCGGGCCGGTCCAGCCGTGTGCCACCAAGGCCACAGCGGTCAGCCCGAGTGTCGCCACGGCGCTGCCGATCACTACCGTCCGCCGGCCGGTCCGGTGCACGATGCGACCGCTGATGATCGCCGAGCCCGCCGAGGCGACCGTGAAGATCAGCGTGGACAGCGCCGCGTCCAGTGCTGAGTATTTGAGCCCTTGCTGGAAGAACATCGTGATGACCAAGAAGATGCTGGTGAACCCGGAATAGAAAGCTGCCGCGATCATTGCTCCGACCAAGTAACTGCGTACCCTCAGCAATTTCAGGTTCACCAGCGGGTATCCGCCGCGCGAGTCGAGACGCCGCTCCCAGAACCTGAAGAGAACCAGCCAGGCAGCCCCGACGGCGAACAGCCAGAGGCGGGGGTGTGCCTTGGCTCCTGTCGCCTGCATGAGCGGCAGCATGATGGTCAGGACGCCCAGCCCGAGCAGCAGCGCGCCCACGTAGTCGACCCTGTGGGGCTCGCGACCCCGCTGATCCGCGGGCAGTACCCGGTACCCGAAGGCGATGGTGATCAAGACGATCGGTACCGACAGGTAGAACACGTAGCGCCATCCCTCGGCCACTCCGAACGCCTGCAGGATCACACCGCCCAGCATCGGCCCGATCGCCGTGGACAGGCCGACCGTCGCGCCGTAGTAGCCGAATGCCTTGCCCCGTCTCGGGCCGGTGTACATCTGCTGCATGAGGCCGATGACCTGGGGAGCGAGCAGGCCGGCCGCGACACCACGGCAGAGCCGGCCGATGACCAGCACCGTGGCGTTCGGTGCGGCCCCGCAGAGCACCCCGGTGATCGCGAACAGCGACAGGCCGATCAGGAAGAGCTTCCTGCGCCCGTATTCATCGCCCAGTCTGCCGGCCGGCACCAGTGTCAGCCCGAAAGTCAACGCGTAGCCGGCGACGGCCCAGGACACGTCGGCCGGCGACAGGTGCAGGCTGCGTTCCATCGATGGCAGTGCGATATTGACGATACTCACATCGAGTAGGGTCATGAACCCGGCGACGAGACAGATCACCAGCGCGTGCTGGCGTCGGGGCTGGGTGTTTTCAGAGAATTCTTCGGCCGTTTTCTCCATGGGGCATCACAATTTTCACGTCGGGTGAATAGCGGATTCGCGGCGGTGGACCGCCGGGGTGGAGACGTCGTCTCAACACCGGGCGGGGCGGCAAGCGTGACAGTGCCGCCCCGCGCCGGATCGGCCCGAGTGGATGCGGCCGACTGCGCGGCGGTCAGCCTGCGTCGGCGACCAGGTCGACGCTTTCGACTCCGGCGACGGCACAGGCTTCGTCGTTCTCGGGACGATCCCCGCTGACCCCGATCGAGCCGAGCAGGCTCCCCGCCGCGTCGCGGATCAGCACGCCTCCTCGGGAAGACGCGATGCGGCCCTCGGAGATGGCGGCCAGGGCAGCGAAGAAGGCCGGGTCGCGGGTCGCGTGCCGCGCACCGGCAGCGCCACCCGCGCCGGTGCCGAGGCATCCCCAGGCCTTCGCGTGGGCGATCTGTGGGCGCAGGATCCCGGAGCCGTCTTCGCGTTTGACCACCACCGGGTGACCGCCCAGGTCGAGCACGGTGATGGTCAGCGGTCGCAGCCCGAGCGCACGCGCCTTGCTCAGCGCCGCGTCCACGATGTCTGACGCCTGGGTCAATGACAACACTGTCGTGGTTACCTTCATCTTCTTGCCGATCTGAGTGTGGTTGGGAGTGGAGTGCGGCCGCAGGTTCGTCTCCTCGATGCCATGCCGCACAGTGCCGACGCGATCGTGAACACCGCGACAGCCGTCAGCAGGGTCCGCTTGCCGCCGAACCGATCGCCGAGCCATCCGGATGCCGGAACGAAGACGGCCAGGCTGACGAGGTACGAGATCGACACCGTGTCGACCGAAGTGGACGTGACCGAAAAGGCTCGACCGATGGTCGGCAGGGCCACATTGACGATGGGCGTGTCCATCGTGCTGAGAAAGACAGCCGTGACATAGACAACGGCCACCGCGGGATTCTGGCTGACAGCCATCCGGGTGCCGCGTTGCATGCCCTGCGCGGCCACGACCGGAGTGAGCGCCTGCACCGCCCTTGCGCCGGTCGCGGCGGCCGGGCCTCGTGCTGCCGACGATGATCTGCAGGTGTGGTTTCGGCATGCCCGGGCTCCGGCCGGTCAGTCGCCGAGGTATGTCCGCCTGACGGTGAGTTTCACGGCAGGTACATGCACTTTCCGGTGGGAGCGGGTGGATGGGCCGGGCAAGCCAGGACGAGCTCGGCCCCGACCGGCCTTTGCGCGGATTCCGCCGATCAGACGGCTTGCCTGGGGTTCTCGAACTGGATCCCACCGTCACTCTCGATGGTGTCGAACTGGTCCGAGGGGGTGCTCGGCAGCTGGACGGGGGGCAGGCCGACGATGTAGAGCACCGTCTCCTCGGTGGCGCTGACCTGGAGCTTCTCGCCGGCGTCGGCTTGGATGGCGGCCAGCCGCCCAATGCTCTCGCCATCCACCGTGGCGGCGCCGGAAAGGGCGACGATCAGGCGCCGGGCGCCCTCACTGGTCGAAGACCACTCCGCCCCGGCATCGATCTTGATCATCTCGATCCAGAAGCCGCGCTCGGTGAACGCACCCATGTATTTGCGCTCCACGCCCGCCGCATCCGGGATCGGCAGCCAGTTGAAGTGCGCGGGGTTCATGATGAGGACGCCCTTGTAGCGGGGCCGGGGGAACCTGGTCGACCTGCGCTCGCGCCGCCGCTCGCCCTCCGGCCGGCTCGAGGCCGGTCCCCGGCCGCGACCGGCGCCCATGCCCAAGCCAGAGGCACCGCCGAACTGCAGCACCAACTGCAGTTGCTTCGGGTCACCGATCGGGTCGTCCTGCGGGCCGTAGGTCTGCCCCTCGGGGAAGTAGCCGATCTCGCCCTCGTGCAGGATGCCCTGCTCACCCAGGTTCATGTCGCCGACCAGGGGGAGGCGGATCTGTTCGAAGGTGTGGCGGTGCCGGGGCATGTTGAAGTCCGCCTCTTGGCGGCCCAGGATGTAGCGGTAGTTCTCCAGGGTCTCGGGCTCACCACCCATGAGCAGGTAGTTGAAGGACACCGTGCCCCTCGGGTGGTCCATGTGAAATGCAGATTCGTCGAATGGCGCGATCTTCATCTCGGTCCTCCGTCTTTGTTTTGGCTGTGTGCTGCGATTCCCTGGCGCCTGGCGGCGAAGGCCGGAACCAGTGGTCGCACAGTCCGCCGCTGCTTTCCGACGGCGCTTGATTATCGCCCTGAAAAGCTAACCTACTTGGTAGGTTAGGGTCAAGGTACGTGGCGAGCTTTGCCGCCTTATGGGACAAGCGTTAAGAGTGCTGGAGACCCCACCGTGGGCCGGGGAACAGCGGAAACAGTGGACACTACCTACCAAGTAGCTCTAAACTAAGTGCGATTAGGGTTCCCTCACGGGGTTCCGCGGTGAGCCCAGGAGGTCCGGGTACGGGGAGTCCTATCCGGGCACGGGGAGTCCTAGGAGATGCGAGTTATGGCGATGTCGCAACCACCCGCGAAGCTGTACCGCGGCCGGGTGGCTGACCAGATCGTGGAGGATCTGCGCAGCCAGATTCTCAGCGGCGCACTGCCGGACGGCGCCCGGCTGCCGTCCGAGCGCGAACTGGCGGCCAACTACGACGTCAGCAGCCCGACCGTCCGTGAGGCTGTCCGGGTGCTGACCGCCATGGGACTGCTCAGCACCAGGAACGGCAGCCGAACCATCGTCACCGCAGATGGCGACACCCTGCTCGCGCTGTCCATCGCCTCAGTCGTCCAGTTCGAGAAGATCAGCGCCATGGACGTCCTGGGCCTGCTGGGAGCTCTCAACGCCTACGCGGTCGAGCTGGCCGTTGAGCGGGCATCCGACGAGGACATCGCCGGACTGCGGAGTGCGGCCGAGCAGGCGGCGGAGATCGTCGACGTGGAGTCGGCCGCAGCGGCACTCAAGCACTACTTCCTGACCCTCTCCGCGATCTCACACAACCCGCTGCTCGCCGCACTCTGCCGGTTCACCACGGAGATCCAGATCGGGCTCGCCGTCGAACTCCCGGTGGTGGCACCGAGGACTGGCGGCGGGTCGCGGGATCAGTGCACCAGACGCGGATGGACATCGCGGAGGTCGGAGATCTATAGCACCGTTGCTGCATCAGGAGTCCGCCCGCAGAACCAGCTGCATCTCGAAGCGCCAATCATGATCCCGGAGCACCCTGCTTCCGTAATCCCGAACGCCCCCAACTCCCGTTGGGCCAGGGCCGTCGCTCGTCTCCGTTCTGGACGGGTCGGCGGCCCGGTTCCGGCGGAGGTCCGCCCCGTGTCCTGGGGAAACCCGTGTCTACTGCGCAGCCCTAAACGGCCGCGACGTACAGGCTGAGCGCATGTACCAGCACCTCGCGGGGGTCACCTTGGACATGCGGTCTGGTGGTGTACGGGAGGGCGTCGATGAGGTTCGAGCCGATCGCCAGACCTCGGATCAGGTGGAAGATCACACCGCCCAGGTCCGGGCGCCTGTGCTCGGGCGGGATCGCCTGGTCGACCAAGCGGCGCCACAGGTCGCCGACGGCATGCTCGCTCGCGGCGAGCGCCTCGACGGTGCCGGCCGAGGTACGCGGCTCCTTGGAGAGGTTGAGCAGCACCTGGACGTAGGCGAGGAACTCGGGCCGCCGGTAGTGTTCCCAAATCACGTCGGCCAGCGAGTCCAGCCGCTCATCGATGGTCCCTCCCCGGATCTCGGCATTGCGGAGCCCGGCCACCAGTTCCATGCTCCCTGCGCTAACGACCTCGAGAAGCAGCCGTTCGCGGGAGCCGAAATGGTACTGGATCACCCCCCAGCTCACACCGGCGCGCTTGGCGATGCGGTTGGAACTGGCCCGGTAGTAACCCTCTTCGAGGATGATCTCTATGGCGGCCGCGAGCACCCGTTCACGTGTCGACTCGTCGGTATCGGTCGGACTTGGCATGAGCTCAGCTCATTTCCCCACGGTATGCCGACACCGCCATCTGCAAGGATCCGTCCTCCTCGGTCTATCTGACGCACTTTCCGCACGCTCACGCTAGCAGTTCATATCTCCTGCTCGACGTCGCAGCGCCCGTGCGGGAGTCGGGCGGGTCCGGCCGGTCAGTCCGAGGATGGCAACGGCTTGGGCTCCGCGACCGGCATCGCGCCGCCGTGGCAGGTCGCCTCGCCATCGCCTCCCTTAGTCACCAACACCTCCGCCCCACAGCTCTGGCAGACGTAACGCTTGCCGAGCAGCACCTGACCACCGGGCCGTAGCCGGAGTCCCGTCTCTGTGGAGGCTCTGATAACGATCGCCTCGACTCCCGACTCCGGGTCCTGCAGCTTGGCTCCCACTTTCAACGTGTCCATCTCGACCTCTTCCTGGGTCTGTTTCAGCATGAGCGGCGGATGGGGCAGTGCTGGGAAACGGCCTGGTCAGCCCGCGCCGAGGATCAGCGCGCTGGCTCCCGAGGAGACCAGGATGTGCTGGGCCGAGGCCACCTGGTTGACCGCGGTCCCGCGCAGTTGCCGGACGCCCTCAATGATGCTGTTGAGGCCATGTATGTACGCCTCGCCCAGCAGTCCCCCGTGCGTGTTGACCGGCAGTTTTCCGTCCGGTCCCAGGTTGCCCTCCCTGACGAAGGCGGCCGACTCACCGCGCCCGCAGAACCCGTACGCCTCCAGGAGCATGAACACCACGGGACTGAAGTTCTCGTACAGCATCGCGGCCTGGACATCGTCGGGCCCGAGGCCGGAGTCCTCCCAGAGCTGCCGAGCGACGGCCACGGCCTCAGGGAACTCCGACAGATCGTCGTGGTAGTAGTTGGTCAGAGTAGAGCCCCCGAGAAGATCGCCCTGTGCCGCGGCGGTGATCTCCACGACCGGGTTGGGCAGGTCACGTGCGTGTTCGGCAGAGGTGACGACGATCGCGACGCCGCCGTCCGATTCCTGGCAGCAATCCAGCAGCCGCAGCACCGGCTCCACGATCCATCTGCTGGCCTGGTGATCCTCATAGGTGATCGGCCGCCCGTGGAACCAGGCGTTCGGATTGGTGGCCGCGTACGCCCGCGCCGCCACGGTGTAATGGCCGAGATCGGCGTTGGTCATCCCCCTGGCCAGCATCCAATGGTGGTACCAGAGGCTGTACATCTGGGCGGGGGTGCGCAGCCCGTACGGGGCGTACCAGTTCTCCGAGGGGTTGTGCACCGGTCCGCCGGACACGCCGAAACGCTTGCCCGAACGCTCGTTGAAGGCCCGGTAGATCAGCACGTTGCGGCAGATCCCGGCGTGTACGGCGGCGGCCGCGTGCTGGACGGTCGCCGCCGCGCCCGCTCCGCCATTGGGCGTACGGGACATCCAGCGCACCTCGCGGATGCCCAGGTTGTTCACCACGTCGTGCTCCCCGCTGGTGTCGAAGGTGAACGTCACCGTGCCGTCGATGTCCGCGGGGATCAGCCCTGCGTCGGCGATCGCGGTACGGGCCGCCTCGCAGGCCAGTTGGAGCTCGCTGCGGCCCGAGTCCTTGGAGTACTCGGTGTGCCCGATACCGGCGATGGCCGCGCGCCGGGCGAAGGTACGTGCCATGATCAGGATCCTTCGGTGACGTGGGGACGGGCCTGCGGGAGCACGACGCCGTCGAGGGTGTCAAAGAAGATCTCGACGGGCATGCCCTGCCGGATCTCTGCCGGGGCGACCCCGCGCAGATTGCTGACCAGCCGTGCCCCGCACTCCAGTTCGACCAGCACGATCACCTCCTGCTCGGGCAGCGCGGCAGGGGGATGACGGGGCAGTATCCAGCTCAGCAGCGAGCCATACGGCTCGGGTTCGAAGACCTCGGTGTCGAGCGAGCCGCAGACCGGGCACATCGGACCGGGCGGGTGGCGCAACCGCCCGCATGCCGCGCAGCGCTCCAATCGGAGCCGTCCGCCGGTGACGCCTTCCCAGAACCGGGCGTCGTCACGGCCTACCAGCGGGGACACCACATTCGAGGTGTTCTCGGGGCGTGCCATACCAGCTCCTCGTGGTGTGAGTGGGTGGTGTGAGTGGGTGGTGTAAGCGGGCGCATACGGTCGGCTGCGTCACAACATAGTATTTACTATGCACCACGCGGAACGGGTCACGCCAGGACCTCCGCCCAGACCCGCGGTGAGGTCGCCAACCCGAGCGCACGGCGTCTGGAAGTCCCGACATAGCGAGTGCTATGCTCCACCATGCACTACTTGGAGGAGCGACAAGCAGGCGTGCCGCGCCTGCGGAGGGTCGCCGGGAGCGCGCCTCGCAGCCAGCGGAGATTGACCACCGTTAACCCGTCATGACCTCGCTGGACGGCCTGTCCCACCACCGACGTGACATCGACGTCGGTGCCCTGGCACCCGGGCTCGAGGGCTACCGGGTGGCCGCCGACGTCTTCCTTCCGGCGTGCTCACAGGTCTATTCCCCGGCGTTCTGCTGCCTGCCTGGCGGCGGGGCCTCCCGTCGCTACTGGGACCTGCGACCGCCCGGCGACGATGGCTACAGCTTCGCCGTGCACATGGCCCGGGCCGGATTCCCCGTGATCTGTCTGGACCACCTCGGCACCGGAGAATCGGCCCTCCCTCGGCCCGCCGAACCACCGCTGCTGGGCCAGGTCGTCGCGGCGAACGACGCGGCTTTCCGTCTCCTCCTCGGCGAGCTGCGTCACACCGTAGCCGGGCTGCGAAGCGTGGGAGTGGGGCACTCGATGGGCGCGGTGCTGACCGTACGCCAGCAAGCGCGGCACGGCACCCATGACGCCATTGCGCTCCTCGGCTTCTCCATCAAAGGACTGCCCTCGGTCCTGCCGCCAGAAATCCTGGCCGCCTGCTCCGAAGGCATACCCGGCGACGTGGAACTCGCCGAGCTGACCCTGCGGAAGTTCGGCTCCGCCTATCCGGATCTGAATCGCGGAGGAACCGACCCCGCCGTACCTGACCCGCTGCGGCGGGCGCTGAAGGAGTACGCCACCGTGCTCCTCGGCGCGGGTGGGATGCTGTCGCTTCTGCCGGGCAACGTTGCGAGCGACGCGGCGGAGGTACGGGTTCCCGTGCTGCTGGCCAACGGCGACCGCGACGCACTGGTCGGGGGCGGGCCCCCACCGACATCGCCCTACTCGCGCGCCACCCAGATCACGGCTTTCGTGGTCCCTGAGGCGGGCCACAATCTCACCATCGCGCCCGCTCGCCACCGGCTCTGGAATCGCCTGCTGCGGTGGGCGAAGGAGTCCGCCATCCGCGACGACACCGAAGCAGAGTCCCAATGACTCACCTGGATGAGAGACCATACCGGTCGACGGCTTCCCGAAGATCTCCTTCCACGACGCTGTCTGTACACACCCTCTGGAGAGATAGCGGTGAGCAGCACAGGAGGGACTGGCCCGGGGCGCCGGCCGCAAAACCACCCAGCCGGCGGTCCGCGCTGACAGCTGGCACCTCACTCCGCCAGTTCAGCGCGGACCTGGCGACGGATGATCTTGCCTGTCGGGGTCATCGGCAGAGCGCCGACGACATGGATCCGCTGCGGGGTCTTCAACGAGCCGATCCGGTCCCGCAGCCACGCCATCACCGCGACGGGGTCCGGCCTGCTGCCCGGACGGGCGACGACGGCCGCCTCAACGCGCTCTCCCCACTCGGTGTCCGGCAGGCCGACGACGCACGCCGCGGCGATGTCGGGGTGGCGGATCAGCGCGTCCTCGACCTCCCCTGGAGCGATGTTCTCGCCTCCTCGGATGATCGTGTCATCGCGGCGGCCATGGATGTAGAGGTAACCGCCCACATCCTGGGAGGCCACGTCTCCGGTGACGAACCATCCCTCGGAGTTCACCGCCGCGCCAGCACCAACGGCGGCGATTTGGCGACCCCGCAGCCACAGTTCCCCCCGCTCGCCGGTGGCGACCCCGGTCCCATCCTCGGTGACGATGCGTACCTCCACCCCAGGTAGCGGGTGGCCGACCGAACCAAGGCGGTCCCGCGCCACCGGATCTCCGGCGGCCGCCTGTCGGTGATCTTGGGAGCCCAGCACGGCGATGGTGGAACTGGTCTCGGTCAGTCCGTAGGCGTTGACGAAATCGGCCTCGGGGAAGAGTTCCAGGGCCCGTTCCAGCACCGGAAGGGGCATCCGGGCACCGCCGTAGGCGAGATGGCGCAGACTCGGAACACGCAGGGCGGGCTTCTCCTCCAGAGCCGCGACGATCCGGGCCAGCATGGTGGGCACGACGAAGGCGTGGGTGACCCCCTCGCGGAGGGCGGTCTCCAGCCAAGCGCGTGCGGAGAAGGCGGGCAGCGGTACGATCCGGCGTCCGGAATACACCGAGGTCAGCACCGAGGCCACACCAGCGATATGGAACGGCGGCACCGCGAGCAGGAGGGCTTCATCCCGGTCGGCACAGCCGAACTCGACGGTGCCGAGGATGTAGGCGAGCAGGTTGTCGTGGTGCAGCCGGATGGCCTTGGGCTCGGCAGAGGTACCGCTGGTGAACAGCAGAACCGCGGGTGCCTCCTGTTCAGCCGGAGCTCTCACCGCGCCATTCTCGTCCGCTCCCGGGGACTGGCAGGCCGCCAGCCAGTCTTCGACCGGGAGCACCGATAGCGCTCCCGCCTCGGCGGCGATCGGGGTGTCTTCTGGCCGGGCGATGGCCACCGCCGGGAGCACCCGAGTGACGAGCGAGGTCAGCGCCTGCGCGGGGAGCCTGTGGTTGAGGGGAGCATAGGTGGCCCCAGCGTAGGCCGCCGCGAAAACAGCCACCGGAACAGCCGGGCCGCAGGTGCCGAGGTAGGCGAGGGTGGCCCGGCCGCCATGGCGCGCCAGCTCCCTGGCGCCGGCCATTGCCGCCGTCCGCAGCGCGGTGTAGGTCAGCGCCTGCCCGTCGACGTCGGTGGCCGGACCGACGGCAATCCGATCGCCGAAGCCATCGGCAGCCATCTCGAGCAGCATGGTGATGTTCACGGAAGATTGCCGTCCCGTCCAGGCTCCGCCACCAGAGCTTCCACACTCGGACGGCGTTTCCCAAGAGTATGAGCGCGTGCTCCATACCCATCATGGACATACGACGGCACATGGGCCTTGATCTTCTCCTGCGTCAGGCTCACATGCGAGTCGGCGGAGATCAATCGTGCCGGCACCACTCTCATCCCGGTCCCCTCGTGTCCACGGATGTCGATACGCGATCAACATAGCAACTACTATATTGCCCGTCGACTCGTGGGTGGCCCTTTCAAAAGAGACAGAGACCTTCATGCGCGAGCACGGTCCTTGCCCGTCGCCCTCTTCCTTGACCGGTCCGCGTAAACTTAGTATATTTGATACTAAATTGAAACCTCGTTATCGAAAATAGTCAGGAAGCTGGGAGCACGTGACAGCAGCGAGCGGGCAGATTCCGCTGGTCGAATACCTGGTCCTGGGGTCCGACCCCCATCTCGAGGCCAGTCAGTGCACAGCGTGCGGCGCGAGGTTCTTCGATCGGCGCAACGCCTGCGCCGCGTGCTTCGGCACCGGCTTTGCGCGAGTGCCGGTGGCCACCGAGGGAGAGGTGCGAACGTTCACCATCGTCTCCCACGCGGCACCGGGGATCCCGGTGCCGTTCGTGCCCGCGGTCGTCGACTGCGACGGCACCAGCGTGCGAGCCTGCATTGTCAATGTCGAACCCGATCCCGACCACGTGTCGCTGGGCATGAAGGTTCGACTGACCACGTTCCCGATCGGCACCGACAACAACGGCATCGAGGCTGTCGGCTTCGGCTTCGAGCCGCAGGAGGACCACTGATGGCGAGCGGCGACGTCTGGATCCTCGGTATCCACATGACCAAGTTCGGCAAGCACCCCCAGAAGGACACCGTCGACCTGGCCACCGAGGCCGCCATGGCGGCGCTGGCCGACGGCGGGGTGACCATGAAGGACATGGGCGTGCTCGCCGCCGGAAACCTTATGAGGGCGTCGGCCGGCCTCGGCCAGCAGCTCCAGAAACAGATCGGCCAGACGGGCATTCCGGTCTATAACGTGGCCAACGCCTGCGCAACCGGGGCGACCGCACTGCGCACCGCGATCATGGCGGTGAAGGCGGGCGAGTGCGACATGGGCCTCGCCGTCGGTGCGGAGAAGCTCTCCGGAATGGGCCTGCTCGCCGGCGGCGCCCGCCACGACGACGCGGGCACCTGGACCTCGTCGGGCCGGCACGGGGCCGTCGCCCCCCTGGACGGCCGGGTGGGCACCGAGACCATGCCCGGGATCTTCGCCCAGATCGGGATGGAGTACGGACATCGCTACGGGGGCACCAGCTTCGAGCTGTTCGCCCGGATCTCGGAGAAGAACCACGCCCATTCCACCCTCAATCCGCTGGCGACGTACACGAAGAAGATGACGGTGAAGGAGATCATGAACGACGTCATGATCGCCTACCCGAACACGCGATCCATGTGCTCTGCCAACTGCGACGGGGCGGCGGCGGCCGTGGTCGTCAGCGACGCCAAGCTGCGCACCCTCGATCCGGACCAGCGGCGCCGGGCAGTGAAGGTCTCCGCGTCAGTGCTCACCACCGACCCGTGGGAGGAGGCATGCCAGGTGTTGCCGGACATCAACACGCTCACTCGCAATGCCGCCGCTCAGGCCTACGAGCAGGCCGGTGTGTCCCCGCAGGATCTCGACCTGGTCGAGCTGCACGACTGTTTCGCGACCGCCGAGCTCGTGCATTACGACAATCTCATGCTCTGCCCCGAGGGAGGTGCGGTCGACTTCTTCGAGTCGGGCGCCACCTGGCGCGACGGGTCGACGCCGGTGAACGTGTCGGGAGGGCTCGAATCGAAGGGCCACCCGATCGCGGCCACCGGTATCGCCAACATCTGGGAGGTGTGCCACCACCTACGCGGCGAGGCCGGCCACCGCCAGATCGACGGGGCAAGAGTCGGACTCGCCCACGTCATCGGACTCGGCCAAGCCTGCGGCGTTCACATCCTGGAGAAGGCCGCCATCTGATCCGGCCATCGCCGCCGGACAAGCCCATCCGCGCGGTCCGAGCAGGGCGGGAGCGTTGTGAGTACCCGGAACCTCTGCACAGAATTCGGTCGGCGCGCAGGGTGTGCCCACCGTCCACCGTGAGGAGCCGGCCCGTCGTCCAGGACGACTCGGGTCCGGCCATGAACCGAACCGCTTCGGCGATGTCGTCGACCTCACCGCTGCGGGCGATCGCCTGCCCGTCGAGGAAGGCCGCGTAGCGGATGCGTGTCCGCCAGGGTGTGCGGGCCCGTCCCGGCGGAATCGCAGGACGACAGGCCGAGCAGGACGGGCACCTTCGACATCGCTGACCCTCACCTCTCGCCCGGGCCGACCTCGTCGGCCGACGCTCACGAGATACTGAATACTTATCTAGGTTGGTCCGTCCAGACGCCGACCAGGTCCCGAGTGGCCACGATCGTCGCGACGAGCGACAGTGAGTTCTCGATGATCACGTCGGTGTACTCCGGCGGCACACCCGCGAGGGCATCCCGGACGAGCACGACCTCGTAACCGAGATTCACCGCGTCGAAGACCGCGTTGGGGATGGCCACGTTCGCGGAAACGCCGACCAGAACGACGGTACGGCAGCTTATGTTGCGCAGCAGAGCGTCGACGTCGGTTCCGGCGATGGGCGAGAGCCCATGCAGGCGGGTCGACACCAGATCCGACGGATCAGGTGCGATCTCGTCGACCAGCTCGACCATCGGTGTACCGACGGCCTGCTGGCGACCGCTTCGCTCTGTGGCGCGGA
Organism: Streptosporangiaceae bacterium; assembly: GCA_025964695.1. Taxonomy (GTDB): domain Bacteria; phylum Actinomycetota; class Actinomycetes; order Streptosporangiales; family Streptosporangiaceae; genus Actinomadura_E. The sequence goes on from JAOPYK010000255.1 coordinate 24,240, forward strand.
ACAGCCGAGCGTTGCGACTGGCGCCCTTGCCGTCCAGGCGGCGCGCGGCGACGGCGTGGAGCACCTGCACGCCCGCCTCCCGTGCTGTGGAGACGAGCCGCCCGATGTTGTCGAGGGCGCCCGTCGACCGCGCCGCCTCGGCAAGCTCCGGGAACGTGCTCTCGGGCCCGACGACCCCACGCTGGCACTCCTGGGTCAGCAGTACGGTCGTCGCAGGCTCGACGAGCGCGGCCAGCTCGCGTCCTGCCGGGCCACGTCCGGTCTCGGTCCTGCTCTCGCCCATCCCCAGCCCCCCTAATTTCAATGTTGTATATTTTCTATCATGCCCTTGTGCAGCCACCCTGGTTCGTAAGGAGAACTCCAGCGTGCGGTTCTCACTGCAGTTGCCCGTCGACCGCGCCGATCCCGGACGGGAGTTCCACACCCCTCACGGCATCGCCGAGATGGCGGCGGCCATCGAGCGAGCGGGATTCGACGCCTGCTGGGTGACCGACCATCCTGCCCCCACCGCGGAATGGCTCTCGACAGGCGGGCACCAGACACTCGACCCGTTCGTAGCGCTCTCCTTCGCGGCCGCCGCCACGACGACCCTGCGTCTTCACACCAACGCCTACATTCCGGCCTATCGCAGCCCGTTCGTCTCGGCCAAGGCCGCGGCCACCCTTGACGTCCTGTCGGGCGGGCGGCTCATTCTCGGCGTCGCGGCCGGCTACCTCGAGGGTGAGTTCGATGCCCTCGGGGTACCGTTCAAAGGCCGTGGCCGTCTGCTCGACGATGCCATCCGGCTGATGAAGCTCGCCTGGCAAGGTGAGGAGATCCGCGAGGACGGCGCGGGATGGACCGCCTCGGGAAACGTCGTCCTGCCAGCACCTGTCTCGAAGCCGCACCCGCCGATCTGGATCGGCGGAAACTCCAGGGCGGCCATGCGCCGGGCGGTCGCACTGGGCGACGGCTGGATGCCTTTTCCCGCACCTCGGCGGCTGGCCGCGGCCGTCGGCACTGAGGCCATCGGCGGAATGGACGACCTGCGGAGGAAGCTGCGAGATCTCGCGGAGTTGAGCGCCGCGGAGCGCCGGGACCGTCCTCTGGACATCAACTTCCAGTCGTTCACCCACCCCCATGGGAAGGACCGGTTCGACCCGCGGCGGTTCGCCGAGGAGGTCGCGGAACTCGCCGAGATAGGCGTCACCTGGATGTCGGTTCATCTGCCAGCACCGTCGCGTGCGGCGTTCCTCGACAACGTCGCCCGGTTCGGCGACCAGGCGCTCGCCGTCGCGAACGGGAAGAAGCAATGAGCGGCTCGCCCGGTCCCAGCTGATCTCCGGAAGGTGCCAGCCGAGTAGAAGGGCGTTACATCGACCGTCGCCCGTGAGCCGGCGCACGAATCCAGAGACCCACAAGCTCCCCGCTAGAGCCCCGCCTAGCAGGGTCTTCACTCCTGAAGCATCATTACCGACATGTTACTCGACCTCTTGCCTTCTTCGCATATTAGATACATTCTGGCCGGGATCCCGGAAGACGAGGATGACCAGGATGAACCAGTTGGAAGAGCAGCCGTCGGACACGGCGCTGCTTCGTGTAGACGGAATCGGCAAGCGCTTCGGTGGTGTGGTGGCGCTCGACAAGGTCGATCTCGCAGTCGCTCCTGGTGAGATCTGCGGTGTGATCGGCCCCAACGGCGCCGGCAAGACGACGTTGTTCGACGTCATCTCCGGCATCACCCCGCCCAGTCAGGGGCGTGTGATCATCGATGGCACGGACGTGACCTCGATGTCATCAACGCACCGAGCACGGCGAGGGCTTCGCCGGACCTTCCAGCGCGTGCAGACTTATGGCTGGCTCACGGTCGAGGACAACATCCTGTGCGCCATGGAGTGGCGCGGCGGTGGCGGTGGACTGCTCGGTGACCTGGTGGGCCTGCGCTCACGTAGGCGGATCGAGCTGAAGCGCCGAGAGCGAGTCGCAGAGGTGCTCGAATGGTGCGGCCTCCAGGACGTCCGGACATCCCTCGCCGGGTCGCTCCCGCTCGGCCGGGCCCGAGTCCTCGAACTGGCGAGGGCCGTTGCCGACCGTCCCTCGCTTCTTCTCCTCGATGAGCCGGCTTCGGGTCTGGACCAGGGTGAGGCCGAGCGATTCGGCGAGCTCATCACCAGGCTGTGCGGCGAGGGATGCGCGCTACTCCTGGTCGAGCACAACGTTGGTTTCGTCATGCGCATGTGCGACCGCGTCATCGTCCTGAATCTCGGCGCGGTGCTGGCCGAGGGCCTGCCCGCCGAGATCCGGGAGGACAGAGCCGTCCGCGATGCCTATCTGGGCTGACTGCTTCAGCCACTGTACGACTCGGACAGATCGGGCCATCGAGGAGAACCGATGACAGAACTAATCAACCTGGTGGTCAGCGGGCTGGTCACCGGGGCGCTGTACGCGATGCTCGCGTCGGCGTTGACGCTCACCTACACGACGTCCGGCATGTTCAACTTCGGACAGGGCGGCGTGGCGTTCGCCACCGCCTACCTGTTCTTCCAGCTCAACACCGGCCAGCATGTTCCGGCGGTGCCTGCCGCCGCGGTGTCCATCCTGCTGTTCGCTCCGCTTCTCGGCTGGGTTCTGCACCGCTTCCTCTTCCGGGGTCTCCGTGAGGCGCCGATCGCCGCTCGGCTGGTCGCGACCCTTGGGCTGCTCATCGTCTTGCCGGCCGCCACCCTCGGCCTGGTCGACCTGCTCAAGGCGTCTCTGGGCTGGAAGCTTCCCTCGACCGAGATGGTCTTCGGTACCCCCGGCCTGGGGCCGAACCCACCTGAGATATGGCGCCCCTCCGAAGGTCTCACGATCAACTCCAACCAGGTCGCCATGCTGATCGCCGGCGTCCTGTGCGCCGGCGGACTCTGGTTCATCGTGAGACACACCCGCCTCGGGCTGGAGATGCGGGCGGCCGTGAGCAGACCTGGCCTGGCAGCACTGAGAGGCGTCGATCCGGACCGGTCATCGGCGGTGTCCTGGATCATCTCCTGCGTCATCGCAGGCCTGTCCGGGGTTCTGCTGGCGCCGCTGTTCACTCTCGCCCCGGCGAGCTACAACGTGCTGATCTTCGTGGCGATCCCCGCCGTCGTGCTCGGGCGGATGCGTTCGATCCCCATCGTCTTCACCGGGGCGCTCGGGCTGGGGGTCGTGCAGAATCTCGTGGCCGGCTACACCGATCTCGCGAGCACGATCTCGGGCTTCACGACCGCGGTGCCGTTCATCATCTTGTTCGGCCTGCTGTTCTTCTTCGGTGGTGAGCGGGGTCGGCGGGCCGGCACGATGGCCGAGGAGCGGCCGCCGATGGACCATCTCGCGGGGGTCTCCCCGCTGCGCAGGCGCCTGCCCTGGGCCGTCACGGTCCTGCTGATGGCGATCTTCGTACTCTTCTTCGCCAGCGACTTCTGGTCGGGACTGATGGCGCGCGGCCTGGCCGCCACGCTGGTGATGCTGTCTTTCACCGTGGTCACCGGAATCGGCGGCATGGTCAGCCTGGCCCAGTCGACGTTCGTCATCACGGGCGGGTTCACGACAGGAATCCTCATGAGCCACGGATGGCCCTTCGTACCCGCGGCCATCGCCGCCACGCTGGCCGCCGCGCTGGTCGGACTCATCGTGGCGCTGCCCACGGGCCGGCTGGGGGGCCTTCCACTGGCCCTGGCGACGCTGGCACTCGCCTATCTCGGCGAGAACCTCATCTTCCAGATCGACGGAGTCTCCAACGGGTCGGACGGGTGGACGGTGCCGCGGCCGGTGCTCGGCCCGATCGACACCGGTGATACGCGCGTGCTCTTCGTCGTCCTGCTCGCCCTGGTGGGCCTGGTCATGCTCCTGATCCGCAATCTGGTCGGCTCGGCCTCAGGACGCGCCATGCTGGCGGTGCGCTCGACCGAGCCGGGTGCGATGACGATGGGCGTGGCCGCCGGCCGCGTCAAGCTGGCCGTATTCGCCATATCGGCGGCGATCGCGGGCTTCGGCGGGGTCATGCTGTCGACGGTGTCCGGGCGGATCACCAACCTCGACTATCCGGTCCTCCTCGGACTCGTCTGGCTGGCGACCGCGGTCACCTTCGGGATCCGGAGGCCTGCGGGGGCATTCCTTGCCGGCATGGGATCTGCCGTTCTCCCGCAGCTCCTGGCGCCGGTGACCGGCTCACCGTATGTCCTCCAGATTCTCTTCGGACTCGGTGCGATCAACTTGGCGAAGAACTCCGACGGCCTCCTGGCAATGATGGCGGAGGGCCGACTGCGCAAGAGGCACCGCCGCGAGCAGCGTCCCGATGAGGGTGCGCGGGCCCGGGTCTCGGAACCCGTACGTCCGCTGACCGACGACCTGGCCGGGGACGAACCCGGCGTGGCCCTGCGCCTCAGCGCGGTACGGGCCGGCTACGGCGGGGTGGAGGTACTTCACGGCGTCGATCTGGTCGTTCCCCGGGGAGCAGCGGTCGGGTTGCTGGGCGGGAACGGCGCCGGCAAGACCACCCTGTGCTCCGTCGTCGGGGGCCTGGTGCCCGTGACCGGGGGGCGGGTCGAGGTCGGCGGCGTCGACGTGACACACCAGGCTTCGCACCTGCGCAGCAGCAAGCTGTTCCTCGCGCCCGAGGGACGGGGGATCTTCCCCGATCTCACCGTGGAGGAGAACCTGAGCATATGGCTCCGCGGCGACGCTGAGCGTACCGCCGCCTACGACGCCTTCCCCGTGCTCGGCACCCGCCGGCGACAGCCGGCCGGGGCGCTGTCCGGCGGGGAGCAGCAGATGCTCTCTCTGGCACCCGCTCTGGTCCATCCCCCGGACCTGCTCGTCGCCGACGAGCCGTCGCTGGGTCTCGCCCCGGTCATCGTCGACCGCATATTCGAGGCATTGCGCGACCTGCACCAACGCGGCACCGCGCTGCTCATCGCCGAGGAGAAGACCCGGGACGTCCTGGCCCTGGCGGACCACGTGGTGTCCATCTCGGTCGGCAGCGTGAACTGGGCCGGTCCGACTGCGGACACCAGCGAGGACCTGCTGGCTCAGGCGTACCTCGGCTTCGCGCCGACCGACGCCCACAGTGAAGGGCCCGTACCGTCGCCGCAGCAGAGCGCCTGAAATCCAGGGACCGGGCACCCGCATCCCCTGGGACCGGCCCAGCGACACGGTAACGATCGGGAACACGTCTTCCACCAGCCCTTGCATCCTTCGTCTATTAAATACATTATTAAGCTACCTCTTCCTGAGAGTGACGGTGATCACACCGGACGTTCTCAGGGAGGAGGTCGCGACACGCGTTCCGCGACTGTGGTCGGCCGACCGGCAGGACGTGGCGTGCAGTCGGTGAGGTCGCAGTTCTTGCTCCGCCATGACCGGGTGGGCTGGCATACAGCGTCCGACAACGTCTCGGGGATCAATCTCAGAGCGGCCTGGCCTGCGGCTGGGCGCCCCTTTTGCGTCCCAAGCGCACGGAGCAGGCCGCTCCATCCACTAACGGAGGTCAATCTGTGCGTTCAAGGAATGTGATCGCCCTCTGCGCGGCCCTGCTCATACCGCTCAGCGCGTGCAGCAGTGCCGGTGGAGGCGGGAAGAGCGGAACCAGTGCCGCGTCGCCCGCGTCGGCCGTGGCGGCGGCGGCCAAGCCCGGGCCCGACAACAACTGGAGCACCGGCGGGCTGACCGTCAACGCCTCCAGCCTCAAATGCGCGACCCCGGCACCAGATCCTCATCGGGGCATTACCGCCACATCGATCAAGATCGGCGGCCTCGGCTACCTGACCAGCCCCACCGGCTCGAGTATGGCCGGTTCGGATGTCGGCGCCAAGGTCCGTTTCCAGCGGGCCAATGACGAGGGCGGAGTCTACGGTCGCAAGATCGACTTCATCGGCATGCTCGACGACGGCGCGGACCCGGCCCGCAATGGTGAGCAGGCAAAGGTGCTCGCCGAGCGAGACCAGGTCTTCGCCGTGGCGCCGTTGATGTCGAGTTACCCCAACTATCTCGACACCTTCTGCAAGCAGGTCGTGCCGTTCTTCGGCTGGGGCTTCAACACCGGCTTCTGCGGCAACACGCTCGGTTTCGGCATCACCGGTTGCCAGCTGTCCACGGCCAGCTTCACGAACGGCGGAATGGGTGCGGCGGCGTCCCAGCTGTTCGGCGGAGGCATCCAGGGCAAGACAATAGCCATCGTCGGAGAGGACAATGCCTCGGCTCAGCTCGGTGTGCAGCGCTTTGTGAGCGCTTACAAGGCGGCCGGAATGAAGGTCGTCTACCAGTCGAACAACATCTCCAGTAGCCAGGGAATCACCGATCCGACGCCACTCGTCCAGGCGATCATGAAGGTCAACCCGGATCTGGTCCTCCACGTGGAGTCGACGGCCAACGCCATCAAGCTGACCGGTGCGCTCAACGCCGCCGGCTATAAGGGCGCGCAGGAGAACGCGGTGGGCTACGACCCGCGGCTGACAAAGCTACCGGCGCTGAACGGTTCCTACACCGTCCTGCAGTGGGCTCCCGCAGAGAGTGACGTCGCCGCTGTCAAGCAGCTGGTGGCCGACTTCCAGAAGTACGCCCCTGGTCAGCTCTTGAGCCTGCCGGCGATGGCCGGTTACTGGTCCGCCGCCATGCTGCTCAACGGGCTGAAGGCGACCGGCAAGGATCTGACCGTGGGCTCCTTCCTCAACACGCTCAACAGCGGTACCTGGAAGAACTATGTTCCCGGAGCCCTACCGGAGACCCAGTGGCCCTTCAACCACACCTACCCGGCGCCCTGCTTCAGCATCGCGCAGCTGAAGGCCGGGAAATACCAGGCGGTCGGCAAGCTGGCCTGCGGCGGACTGGTCGCCGGCTGACCACCACCGTCCAGGGGGCACCGAGCCGGTGACCCACCCTGATCGAAGTGGCCCGCGCAGGCAGGTGTCGCCCGCGCGGGCCACTTCTGGTATCGGCCCTACCAACCTGGCCTTCCCGGCGACCACCCTTGGGGCCTTGCCTGCGTCGTCGCCGGGCAGCGCCATCAAGGACCCGAGAAACGGGCCCGCATGGCCGCCCAGCAGGCCAGCCTGCGGCCCGGCTCGCCTACGACGACGCCATCGACGCTCGCCGGTGTCCGGCACCCGCTCGCGGGTACCGGGCACCCGTGAGGGGACCGACCATGGCAGGGACGGCGTGGGAAGCGGCTCAGAGCCGGTAGTCCTCCAGCAGCCTGCGACCGATGACCATCTTCTGGATGTCGGCCGTGCCCTCACCGATCAGCAGCATCGGGGCCTCCCGGTAGAGCCGCTCGATCTCGTACTCCTTGGAGTATCCGTAGCCGCCGTGGATACGGAAGGAGTCCTCGACGACCTCCTTGCAGTACTCGCTGGCGAGGTACTTGGCCATCCCGGCCTCGAGGTCGTTGCGCTCACCGGAGTCCTTGCGTCGCGCGGCCATCACCACCATCTGGTGCGCCGCCTCGACCTTGGTGGCCATCTCGGCCAGCCGGAACTGCACGGCCTGATGGTCGGCGATGCGCTTGCCGAACGTCTCGCGCTGCTGAGCGTAGGCGATGGCCAGCTCGAACGCCCGCCGGGCCACGCCGCAGCCGCGGGCGGCCACATTGACCCGCCCGACCTCGATGCCGTCCATCATCTGGTAGAAGCCGCGGCCCGGCTCACCGCCGAGAACCCGGTCGGCCGGCAACCGGTAGGAGTCGAAGAGCAGCTCGGTGGTGTCGACACCCTTGTAGCCCATCTTCTCGATCTTCCCGGGGATGGTGAGGCCGGGAGCGACCTCCCCGAAGCCAGGCTCCTTCTCGATCAGGAACGTCGTCATGTTGCGGTAGACCGAGTCAGCTCCCTGGTCCGTACGGCACAGCACGGCCACCAGGTTCGCCGAGCCGCCGTTGGTCAGCCACATCTTCTGGCCGTCGATGACGTAGGAATCCCCGTCGAGCCTGGCCTTGGTCCGGATGGCGGACACGTCCGAGCCGCAGCCCGGCTCGGACATGGAGAAGGCACCGCGCAGCTCGCCGGTGGCCAATCGCGGCAGCAGCCGCGCCTTCTGCTCGACCGTGCCGTGCTGGCGCACCATGTACGCCACGATGAAGTGGGTGTTGATGATGCCCGAGACGCTCATCCAGCCCCGGGACAGCTCCTCCACGGCCAAGGCGTAGGTCAACAGCGACTCGCCGAGCCCGCCGTACTCCTCGGGAATCATCAACCCGAAGACACCGAGCTTCTTCAGCCCTTCGACGATCTCCTGCGGATAGGTGTCGGCGTGCTCCAGCTCCGTCGCGACGGGCAGGATCTCCCGGTCGACGAAGTGACGGACCGCACCAAGGATCTCCTGCTGCACATCGGTCAGACCTTCGGTTCGCGCCAGGCGCCCCATCAATTCCTCCTCATTCGGGCAGCAACTAGCATATTTTATACATATCAATGACCGTTCCGGTCATCCGCACGGAGAGGGACGGGTCGGATAACCCACCCCCTACGATGGCAGCGCCTCGGCAAGGCACGCCGCGTGCTCGTCCGACCGGCCGAAGCAGGTTTCCAGCAGCCACGCCCGCTTCAGGAAGAGATGGGCCAGGACCTCCCAGGTGAAGCCCATCCCGCCGTGCACCTGCACACAGCAGCGACCGCCCGCCGTCGCCGCGTCGTCGGCCAGGATCTTCGCCGCCGAGACCGCCTCGCCGGGATCACCAGCCTGCGGGTCATCGATCGTCAGCGCCGCCACCAGGACCGCCGCCCTGGCCAGGTCGACCCGTACCAGCGACTCGGCCAGCAGGTGCTTGACCGCCTGGAACGATCCGATCACCCGGCCGAACTGGGTGCGTTCCTTCGCGTAGCGAACGGCCAGGTCGAGGCCGCCTTGGGCCACCCCCACCTGCAAGGCCGAGGTGAGCGCGGCGCCATGCAGTCGCCAGCGGGCCGCGTCGTCGGCGGAGCCGATCCGCTCCCCGCGAGCCTCGGCCTCGGGTCCGGCCGTGACGTGGGAGACCGGGGTCAGCGGGTCGAGCGGGATCGCGGCGGGGGTCGCGGTGAGCCGGCCCGCGGGCAGCAGGTACAGGCCGTCGTCGCCGGCCACCACGACGTGGGTCGCCGACGCCAGATGCTCGACGACCAGGACCGGCTCCCTGGTGTCGAGCATGGTGACGACGGCACCGCCGTCCTCGGCGCCGGGGACCACCCCGGCGGCCAGGAAGGTGGCCACCAGTGGACCTGGCACGAGGGCCCGGCCGAGCTCCTCGAAGACGATGACGGCGTCGGCCAGGCCTAGGCCCATGCCGCCGCCCGGCTCGGGCAGCGTCAGGCCGAAGATCCCCATCTCGGCGAGAGCCCGCCAGTCCTTGCGGTCGACGGTGGCGTCGTCGGTGGCCGAGCGCAGCCGGTCGGGCGTCCAGGTGTCCTGGAGGTAGTCGCGCAGGCCTGCCTGCAGGTCGCGCTGGTCGGCGCTCAGCGTGAGGTCCACCGGGGCTCCTTGGGCAGGCCGAGGGCGCGCTCGGCGAGGATGTTCTTCTGGATCTGCGAGGTGCCTGCGGCGATCGTGAACGACAGCGTGTTGACCCGGTCCTCGATGATCCGCCCGTTCCCAGGACCGGCGAGGCCGGGCAGGTCGCTCATCGCCAGGGACGCCCGGCCGAGCACGTGCGCGGCCAGATCGGCGATGCGCTGGCGGCTCTCGGTGAAGCGCAGCTTGAAGACCGACGCGCCCTGGACCGGGATCACGCCCGCCGACGCCTCAGAGACGTTCTTGCGGATGAGCGACCACAGGCCGCTGACCTCGGCGGTGAGTCGGCCCACGTCCCGGCGGAGCGCCGCGTCGTCCCAGAGCGTCCCGCCGCCCGGGAGCCTGACGGAGCGGGCGATGGCGGCGGTCTCCTCGAGAATGTTGCGCGACTCGATGACGTCACCGATGAAGGCGGTGCCGCGCTCGAAGGAGAACGTCACCATGGCCACCCGCCAGCCGTCGTTCTCGGCTCCCACCAGGGCCGTGACCGGTACCCGTACATCGTCGAGGATCAGCTCACTGAACTCGCTGCTGCCGACGGCGGTGCGCAGCGGCCGTACCTGCACCCCGTGCGCGTCCATGGGCAGGATCAGCCAGGTGATCCCCTTGTGCTCGGCTGCGTCCGGGTCGGTGCGTACGAGCAGTTCACAGTAGTCGGCGACCTCTGCGTGCGAAGTCCACACCTTGCGGCCGTTGAGAACGTAGTGGTCGCCGTCCCGTACGGCGGTCGTCCGCAGGGCGGCCAAATCCGAGCCGGCGTCGGGCTCGGAGAAGCCCTGGCACCACACCTCCTCGCCGCGCAGGATCCGGGGCAGATGGCGGGCGCGCTGCTCCTCGGTGCCCTCGACGATGAGCGTCGGCCCGGCGTGCAGCAGACCGACGAAATTGGCGCCGACGTACGGAGCGCGGGCCCGCGCCGTCTCCTCCAGAAAGATCAGCTGCTCGGTGGGCGATGCACCCAGCCCGCCATGCTCGGCCGGCCAGTCGACACCGGCGTAGCCGGCGTCGAACAGCAGACGTTGCCAGGCCGTGTCATAGCGACGCCGGGCGGGCCAGTCATCCCGATCCGGCTTGGCAGGCAGAGTCGGCAGGACGTCGGCCTGCCAGGCCCGCAGGCGGTCCCGAAAGGCCAGCTCTTGATCGGTAAGGCGCAGGTCCACAGTGGCTCCTGGGCGTCGAACAGCACGCACGCGTGCCGTCACTTTACAGATGATCGGTTATACGTCCGTGCTCCCGGAACGCCTCACCAGCCTCGGAACACCGGCTTGCGCCGCTCCACGAAGGCGCGGACACCCTCATGGCCGTCGGCAGTGGTCATGTTGATCTCCGCGACCATGGCCTCCTCGGCCAGCGATGTGGACCGGTCGCCGTCCATTGACCGGTTGATCAGCCGCTTGCCCAGGCCGAGCGCGACCGTGGGCCCGGCCGCCAGCCGCGCGGCCCAGCCCACCGCGGTCGCGCGCAGCTCTCCGGCGGCCACGACCCGGTTGACCAGGCCCATGCGATACGCCTCGGCCGCGGGCAGGTCGTCACCGAAGAAGACCAGTTCCTTGGCCCGCTGCGGCCCGATCAGACGGGCGAGCAGATAGGCGCCACCGCCGTCGACGACCAGGCCGCGCCGGACGAACACCTCGATGAACTTGGCCGAATCCGCAGCCAGCACCAGGTCACAGGCGTAAGCCAGATGACAGCCGATGCCCGCGGCCGTACCGTTGACCGCGGCGATGACCGGCTTCTCGCAGTCGAGCACGGCGGCGATGAGCCGCTGCGCACCGCCCGCGATGGCGCGGGCCACCGAGCCCGCCGGCCGCTCGGGCGCGCCCTCCCGCAAGGGGGTGGCCGGGACCTTGGGGTCGCTCAGATCGGCGCCCGTGCAAAAGTGCCGCTGCCCCGCACCCGTCAGGACGACCGCCCGGATGCGCTGGTCGGCGCTCGCCTCATCGAGCAGGGCGATGAGGCGTTCCCGCTGTCCGCTCGTGATGGCGTTGCCGGCCTGTGGCCGGTTCAGCGTCAGCCACGCGACGCCTTCCGGGCTGACCTCCCACAGGAGATCGTCAGTGGAGGGCTGATCAGGCACAAGCCGTACCGCCTTTCGTCCGGACACCGCCGGGAGCAAAGCCATGAGCAGCTAACCAACAAGCAGTGTAGATTGTATAAAACATTACCAGGCGCGAGAGACGACCTGACGGCGAGAGGCGAGCGGTGAACGGCAAGGTCTACATCCACGAGTTCATCACCATCACCAAGCAGAACCGCGCACGGTACATGCACCACATGACCGCCAACTGGAGCCCGATCGCCCAGGAACAACGCCACCAGCTCTGCTACGGCGTCTGGGGAGTCGCCGGCTCCACCGGACACTGGCCGCAGGTGGTGAACATCTGGGAGGAGGACGGGTTCGAGGGGCTGGCCACGTCCTTCCGGCTCGAATTCGGCAACACCACCTTGCAGGATCCTGCGCTGGAGAAGTGGTGGGCGGCCGCCGCAGACCTGCGGTCGGGCGGGTTCGACCGGCTGCTCGTGCCGCATCCGGACACCCTGACCATCGAGGAGCTGTGCAAGGAGGAGGCCGGCGGCGAGGTGTACGCCCACGAGCTGATCAAGGTCAGCCCCGGTTCGGCCCAGCGGTTCCTCGACGCGGTGATGGAGGAGGCCGCAGACGTCCACGGCCGCTCGAGCTGGCGGCTCGCCGGAGCCTGGTGGACGGCGATGCACAATGGCCAGGAGTGCCTGCTGCTCTGGAGCATCCCGACCTGGGAGGCCTGGGCGGAGGTCGAGCGGAACATCTCGCGCGGCCGCGACGGACTGCTCTCCCGCAGCTCCGTGCTCATCCGCGAGCGCGAGCGGATCCTGCTCGTCGACTCGCCGCTCTCTCCCTTCCGCACCGGTCGCCAGCCCTCCCGCGACGATCGCACCGACTGGGAGGACTGATCCCGCTCACGTTGCCGTCCACAACGATGTCGGCGTGCGCGAGGACGGACACGACCGGGACAGGCGCGGAGACCTGGCGGACCATCGGAACACTCAGACGAGACGTCCAACGCTCCCAGCGCGGCGTACGAACCCGGCGAACTGCTCGGGGTGGCTGACGTGCACCCGCACCTCAATGATCGTCGAGCGCCCTGCGCGCCGGCCGGGTCAGCCCCTTTCGGTGCCCACTATCGACACGAAGCTCACCATCTCCCCCGGATAGCCGCCCAGGTTGTGGATCAGCGCCAGCGAGCGGGACCCGTACGTGGAGATTCTCCGCTCGGCCGGGGCCTCCCCGCGCAGCTGCAGCCAGGCCTCGAACATCATCCGCAGCCCGGACGCCCCCACCGGGTGGCCGAAGGACTTGAGCCCGCCGTCGGGATTGACGGGCAACGCGCCCTCCAGGTCGTACCCGCCCGCGAGTACCTCCTTCCACGCCGTACCTCGCCCGGCGAAGCCCAGGTCCTCCATCAGCACCAGCTCGGTGGGGGTGAAGCAGTCGTGCACCTCGGCCATGGCCAGTTCGTCGCGAGGTGAAGTGATGCCCGCCTGGGCGTAGGCATCGGCCGCCGAGGCCACCACCTCGGGGAAGGTGGTGTAGTCGTAGTCGGGGTCGGTGAGCCCGCCGCCATCGCCGGCCACCAACGACAGCGCCTTGATGAACAGCGGCCGGTCGGTGTACCTGTGGGCGTCCTCCGCCCGCACCACGATCGCCGCGGCCGATCCGTCGGCGACACCGGCACAGTCGAACACCGACAGTTCGCCGGCCACCGCGGGCATCGCGGACAGCCGTTCCACCGACATCTCCTTGCGGAACTGGGCCCGCGGGTTGCGCGCACCGTTGGCATGGTTCTTGGACGCTATGCGCGACAGCACGGTGCGCACCTGCGTCCCGGCCACCCCGTACTTGGCCGCATACGCCGGAGCGACCATGGAGAACATCGCGGCCGCGGTGAGCGTGCGCTGGGTACCGTCACCTGGGATCGGCACTGCGTTCAGCCCCTGATATCCCGCGTCCTTCACCTTCTCCACCCCGACCGCCATGGCGATGTCGTACGCGCCACTGGCCACCGCGTAGGCCGCCTGCCGCAGTGCCTCCGAGCCGGTGGCGCAGAAGTTCTCCACCCGGCTGACGGGCTTGCCCTGTAGCCGCAGCGGCTTGGACAGGGTCAGCCCGCTCATCCCGGACTGGGCCGTGCCCAGCCAGTAGGCGTCGACCTGTTCCTTGGTAACGCCCGCCGACGCGAACGTCTCCGTGGTCGCGGCGAGCAGCAGCTCGTCGACGCCCTGGTCCCAGTGCTCGGCGAACCGGGTGCAGCCCATCCCGACGATGGCCACCCGGTCCTTGATTCCATGCGAACCCACGTCAGCTCTCCTCGCCGCCCCGGACCGGCCGGGCCTTCCAGAAATAGTTGTGGATACCGTCCGCGGTGAACAGCCGGCGGAAGGTCATCTCGACCCGGCCGCCGATGGCCACCTCATCGGCGTCGACATCGGTGAGCTCGACCGGCAGCCGCCCGCCGCCGTCGAAGTCGACCACCGCGAAGACCAGGGGCGGGCTCGGCGAATAGGCCAGCCGGTCGGTGGTGAAGGTGACGATCGTGCCGAGCGCGTCGGCCATCGGATGCCGGAGCTCCTGCAGCGGGGACGGTGGCAGTTGCACGTTCCCGTCGGCGCCGGTGGAGCCGACGAAGCCGAACTTCCACTCGGCGTTGCGGTTGGCCGCCGACGACGACGTCCGGCCCGGCTCCGGGCGGCGTGGCGGCTCGACCGGCAGTAGCCCACGCCAGGCCAGATACCTGCCGTAGGACACGGGCGCCCCCGCCGCCGTCTGGGCGGCGACCGAGGAGGCGGGCCGATAGCCGGCGAGCGCTTCGGTGGTCCGCAGCACCACCACATCGGCGCCGTCGGACAGCGAGATCAGCACGATGAGCGCATTGGGCCGGGCGGTCTCCAGCGCGGCGGCCAGGAGCATCGCGGGTTGCGCCGCGCCGGTGTTCCCCACGGTCGCGTCCAGCCGGTCGGCCACCTTGCCTGCCTCGATCCCGGAGCGGGCGGCGACGGCCTTCGCCGCCCGTCCGTTCAGGCCCGCGACGATCAGCCGGTCCACATGGCCCGGCCCGGTGCCTGCCTCGTCCAGCGCGAGTTTGAGAGCCTCCGTGCCGAGAGCGGTGTAACGGGTCTCCCCGAACCGTTCCTCCCACGACCGGGCGACGGGGGCTCCTGGGGTCCGCCACCGGTCGAGAAACTCCTCGGTGAGCGAGGTCCAGCCCAGCACCTCGGCGAGCACCGGCCCGTCGGCTTCGGAGCCGACCAGCAGTGCCGCCGCGCCATCGCCGCCGGTGGCCTCGTCCGGCCCACCGGGCAGCCCGGTCCGCAGGTCACCGGCGACGACGAGAGACCCGCTGTCGCCCGCCAGGCCCGCGCGCAGCGCGCCGAGGGCGCCGCGCACCGAGCCGACCGCGTCATAGGCGGCGACCGTCCGGTCCAGCCGGAGCGCCGCGTGGACACCCGTGGCGTTGGTCCGGTCCAGATACGCCGGTTCCGTGGTGGCGAACCACAGCGACCGTACGGCCACCGGCGTCGTGCGCAGCGCCGCACGCGCGGCGGCCACGCCCATCGTCGTGCTGTCCTCGTCGTAACAGGCCACCGTCCGGGTGCCCCTGCCTCCGCCGCCGCCCGCGACCGCCGCGATCGCGGCCCGGTCCAGCCGCCGGTAGGGCAGATGAACGCCCCACCCCAGGATTCCTCGCATGCGGCCATCCTAGGCGCAGATTGCATAAAAGATATAATCCGCGTCTAGACTCGCGACATGAAACTGGGTGACATAGGGAACATCGCCGCAGTCGCCGGCGGCAAGCCGCTGGACGGGATCCGCATCCTCGCGCTGGAGCAGATGCAGGCCCTCCCTTTCGCGACGCAGCTGCTCGGGCGGCTGGGCGCCGACGTGGTGAAGGTGGAACCACCGAGCGGTGACTCCGGGCGCGGCTCGCTGCCGGCCATGACCGACCCCGAGGGCCGGTGGGTCGGCGCCACCTACCTGCGCAACAACCTGGGCAAGCGCAGCCTCTGCCTCGATCTCAAGGACCCCCGCGGGCGAGACCTGGTGCTGCGACTGGCACCCCGCTTCGACGTGATCGCCGAGAACTCCAAGGCCGGTGCGATGGCCCGGCTCGGGCTCGGCTACGACGACATCGCCGCGGTGCACTCGGCCGGCATCTATGTCTCAGTATCAGGCTTCGGCAACACCGTGCCGACCCCGTACGACGGTTGGCCCGCGTTCGCCCCGGTAGTCGAGGCCATGTCGGGCATCTACGAGATGAAGCGGAACGGCGACGATCCGCCGACGGTCTCCCCGGTTGGAGCACTCGGCGACATCGGCGCGGCGCTCTTCACCACCATCGGCATCCTCGCCGCGCTGAGGCACCGGGAAACGACCGGCCAGGGACAGTACGTCGACATCGCGATGTTCGACACACTGATCGCGATGACGGACATCGTCACCAACCTCTGGTCCATGGGGCTACGCGGCGGCAACATGGGACCGCTCATCCTGCACGGTTTCCGGGCCGGGGACGGCTGGTTCGTGGTGCAAGTGGCCCGGGAGAACCATTTCGCCAAACTGGTCGGCCTGGTCGGCCATCCGGAGTGGGCGTGGGACGAACGGTTCGCCACCCGGCAGGGCTGGGTCGACCACCTCGAAGGGGTGCTGCGACCCGCAATCGAAGGCTGGGCTGCGGACAAGAGCAAGGTGGAGGCCTGCCTCGCCCTGGCCTCGGTCGGCGTCGCCGCCGGACCGTGCCTGGACGCCGGAGACCTCGTGGCCGACGAGCATGTCGCGGCCCGCAACATGCTCGTAGAGCTGCCCCGGACCGACGGCGTGGAACAGCCGGTGCTGGTCCCCGGCAACCCGGTGAAGCTGAGCGCGGTCGCCGAGGGCCCGGAGACCCGGGTGCCGTGGCTGGGCGAGCACAGTGACCAGATCCTCCTCGACGAGCTGGGCATCACCGCCGAGGAGATCCAGACGCTGCGAGCCGACGGGGTACTCGGTTGACCTCCGCCGCCCAGGAATGCCGTGATGACGCGATCAATCGACCAGCGATCGTCTGATCACGACGGGTGGGGGCGACCGCCGCTGCGCGCGCGCTCGGCCATCCGGGCGAGGCCCTCGCGGCCGAGCAGCACGAACTCTCCGGCCGCCTCCACCGTGACGCGGTCACGCTGGATCAACCGGCCGACGGTCCGCAGCCGCTTGCCCTCCTGGCCCCCCCACCCGGCCTTCGAACAGACATGGCTCGTACAGGGCAGTCGGGCGACGATAGGTGATCTCCAGCTTGGCGGTCGCGGCCGTTGCCGCCGGAACCTCACGTGGACCATCGGCCGAAGTATCCGTCACAATCTGCCGCCCGTACGGAACTCCGGCGGCACCCAGGCCGGCTCGCGCTTCTCGGCGAACGCGCGGGTGCCCTCGGTCATCTCGTCGGAGTACAGCAACGCATCGAAGGTCATCCGGTCGACCCGGTCGTAGTTGTCGTTGATGATCCGCTTGAGCTGCAGCCTCGCCTGCGGCGCGGTGCGGCAGATCTGGACGGCGATCTCCTCGGCCTGGGCCAGGACCTCCTCGTCCGGGACGACCCGGGTGAAGATGCCCCAGCGCTCGGCCTCGTCCGCCGTCACCACCCGCCCGGTGAGCAGCATGTCACGGGCCCTGGCGATCCCGATCTGCGCGGGGAGGTAGGCCGCATAGCCGGTGTCGGCGATGCCGCGCAACAGCTCGGGCGCCCGGACCGTGACACTCCGCCCGGCGACGGCGACGTCCGAGAGCATCGCGATCAGCAGCCCACCACCCTGCGCGAGGCCGTTGACCGCCGAGATCACCGGTTTCGGGGAACGCCTGATCGCCTCGAAGGGCGTGCTGTCAATGCCCAGCAGGTCCGGGAAGTCCAGCCAGCGGTCCGGTTCGCGGCCGCGCAGCTCACCACCGGGAACGAAGACATCGCCGGTGCCCGTGATGATCAGGGCGGCCAGGTCTGGATCGCGGTTGACCAGGTCGACGGCCCGCCGCACCCCGAAGTACATCGCACTGGTCAGCGCGTTGCGCGAGTCTGGCCGGTCGATGACGCACCAGGCCAGCGAACGCCGCCGCTCGAATCGCAGGTAGGGGGTACCGAGGTCGTCGCCCTCCAGCCCCACCGTCTCGCCGCCCATCATCGGTGCTCGAAGGACACACCGGCGGCCTCACGGTCCCAGGTCGCTAGGGTGACCCCCTCGTCCCTCAGGATGTTCTTGGTCATGCGGCCGGTCTCGCTGAGCGGTAGTTCACCGCGGAACTCGAAGTAGCGCGGCACCGCGTAGTAGGGCAACCGATCGATCGCCCAGCGGCACAACCGTTTCTCGGTGAGGGATGCGCCCTCCCGCAGGACGACGGTCGCCTTGACGTCGTCCTCGCTCACCTCACTCGCCACTGCGTGCACGCATACGTCCTTCACATCGGGGTGCTCGTGGAACACCTTCTCCAGCTCCCAGCTCGAGATGTTCTCCCCCCGGCGCCGCATGTAATCGGCCTTGCGATCGACGAAGAACAGATAACCGTCCTCATCGATCCGCCCAATGTCACCGGTGTGGAACCACAGGTTGCGCCAGGTCGCCACGGTCGCCTCAGGCCTTTTCCAGTAACCTTCGAACATGACGTACGGCGTCCGGGGACGGCAGACGATCTCGCCTTCACCGCCGCGCGCCACCTCCCGATCGTCATCATCGAAGACCTTCACGATGAACGCCTCGGAGTTCACGATGCCCGCCGAGCCCGGTTTGCCCGGCCGGCCCAGCGGCAGCCAGGAGATGAGCGACGCCTCGGTGGTGCCGTAGGCGTTGCTGAACGTGCTGACGCCGAAGCGCTTGCGGTAGATCTGGTCGATCTCCGGCGGCAACGGCGCGCCCGTGAGCAGCCGCAGGGTGGTGTTGGCCTCCGATCCGCCGGACCCCCTGGCCTGCGGGTGGTCGTCCGCCCGGGCCACCATCACGGCCAGCGAGCCGAGCAGCGACGCGATGGTCGCACCGGTGCGGTTGATCTCCGGCCAGAATCCGGAGACCGAGAAGCGGCGCGACAGTGCGGCCCTGCCGCCGCTGATCAGTGTGCCGGTGAGCATGCAGGAGATCGCATTGAAGTGGAAGAGCGGCAGCGGGCTCCACACCACGTCGTCGGGGGTCCGCCCCCACGACGAAATGATCTGGCGGGCGATCGTCAGGTGGTAGTTGTGGCTGAGCGCGCATCCCTTGGACGGACCGGTCGTGCCGCCGGTGTAGACGATCGTGCCCAGGTCGGCAGGGCGCACCAGCGCGCTCGGCCGGGCGTCGTCGGCGTCCAGCAGGTCCGTCCAGGCGTGCACCGTCGCCGCGAGGCCGCTCCTTGCGGCCTGCGCGGGATCCCCCACGACCACCAGGTGCCGCACTGTCTCGATGGAGTCCAGGATCTCCACCGGGCGTTCGGCAAGGTCCTCCTGCACGATGACGATGGCGGTATCGGCGTCGGTGAGTTGATGCCGGAGCAGCGATCCCTTCAAAGCGGTGTTGACCGGCACCGAGATGGCTCCGAGCTTGTGGATCGCGAACCAGGCCAGCACCGCGGCGGCGCCGTTCTCCAGGATCGTGGCGACGGTCGAACCGTGGCCTATCCCCATTGCGGCCAGCGCGTTCGCCACCCGGTTGGACTCACGGTCGAGCTCGGCGGCGGTGTACGGCGTGCCGCAGCAGTCGAGGAAAGGACCGTCCGGGTCCCGCGAGAGACGGCGGTCCAGTAGATCAAGCAGTGTCCGCTGCTCGGCATCCACCCAGTCAGGCATTCGGCGCTCTCCTCCACTCCGGACCCACAGTCCGGAAACATGCATACATTATCCAGTGCGTCTGGTCCGCGACATGCCAAAGATGCTGGATCTGGTGTGCGGCCAGCCTCTTGCACACAACTTTGAACTGGTGTTCACTTTATTGATACCACGGTTCGGCCCACTGTCCAGGGCACGGCCCGGTGTCGTGCGAACCACCCCCGAGGAGCACCATGAACGCTGAAGAACTCATCATGATCAGCGTCGACGACCACGTCGTGGAACCCCCGAACCTGTTCGACGACCACATTCCGGCCAAGTACAAGGACACGGCGCCGAAGGTCATCACGCGGAAGGACGGCTCGGACGTCTGGACCTTCGGCGGGTCGATCATCCCCAACATCGGCCTGAACGCCGTGGCCGGACGTCCTAAGGAGGAGTACGGCATCGAGCCGACCGCCTTCGACGAGATCCGGCCCGGCTGTTACGACATTCACGAGCGCATCAAGGACATGAACGCGGGCGGCGTCCTCGCGTCCATGAACTTCCCGTCCTTCCCAGGCTTCAGCGGCCGGCTGTTCGCCGCCAACGAGGACAAGGACCTCGCTCTGGCAGTGCTGCGGGCCTACAACGACTGGCACATCGACGACTGGGCCGGCACCTACCCCGGCCGGATCATCCCGATGGCGCTTCCGATCCTGTGGGACGCCGAGTTGTGCGCCGAGGAGGTCCGCCGGGTCGCGAAGAAGGGCTGCCACTCGATCACCTTCACCGAGAACCCGGCCACGCTCGGCTACCCGAGCTTCCACAACGAGTACTGGGATCCGCTGTGGAAGGCGGTGTGCGACGAGAACGTGGTCGTCTCGATCCACCTCGGCTCATCCGGGAAGCTCTCGGTGACGGCACCGGACGCCCCGGTGGACGTCATGATCACGCTACAGCCGATGAACATCTGCCAGGCCGCCGCCGACCTGCTCTGGTCCCGGGTGATCAAGAGGTTCCCGGACATCAGGTTCGCCCTGTCGGAGGGCGGCACCGGCTGGATCCCCTACTTCCTCGACCGGATCGACCGCACCTATGACATGCACCGGCTGTGGACCGGTCAGGACTTCGGCGACAAGCTGCCCAGCGACGTCTTCCGTGAGCACTTCCTGACCTGCTTCATCTCCGACCCGGTCGGCGTCCAGCTCCGGAACATGATCGGCATCGACAACATCGCGTGGGAGTGTGACTACCCGCATTCCGACTCGTCCTGGCCTAACGCCCCCGAGGAGCTCGCGGCGGTCGCCGCGGATGTTCCCGCCGACGAACTCAACAAGATCACCTACCAGAACGCGATGCGGTGGTATTCCTTCGACCCGTTCGTGGCCGGGCGTACCCCCGAAAGAAGCACCGTCGGTGCGCTGCGCGCCGAGGCCGGCGACCGCGATGTGAGCATCAGGTCATCCGACAAGGGCCGCTTCCAGAAGAGCGTGGGCATCGAACTGGGCAAGCTCGCCGGCTCCACCACCGCCTGACCCTCTTCCCCGCGTGTGGTACCGGCCGGGGCGGCGCACCGGCCGGTACCACACGCCGTCATCACCCGGGCAGATCGAGGCCCAGCAGCTTGATCGCGTTACCCCTGGCGATCTTGTTGATCGAGTCCTGGTCAAGGTGGCCGAACTGCATCGCGGCGGCCTCCCTCGAGTGCGGCCAGGTGCCGTCCTGGTGCGGGTAGTCGGTCTCGAAGGTCACGTTGTCCAGACCGACCCTGTCCAGCAGTTCGACGCCGACGGTGTCCTTGAAGAAGCAGCTCGTGATCTGCCGGCGGTAGTAGGTGGAGGGCGGCTCCGGGCAGTTGTCCTGTCCGTGCGACCACCCGCGGTGGGTCTCCCACACGTCGTCGATGCGCTCGAGGACGTACGGGATCCAGCCGATCTGTGCCTCGGCGTACAGCAGCTTCAGGTCCGGGAAGCGGTGCAGCACACCGGAGAACAGGAAGTCGGTCATACTGGCGACGCTGTTGCCGAAGATGATGGTGGCACCCACGGCTCCGGGTGCGTCCGCCGAGGTCTGCGGGGTCTTGGTGCCCGAACCGATGTGCATCGACAGCACCGTCCCGGTCTCCTGGCAGGCCGCGAAGAACGGATCCCAGTAGCCCGAGTGAAGACTCGCCAGGTCGAGATAGGCGGGCAGCTCGCTGAAGGCGACCGCCCTGACGCCGCGAGCCGCGTTGCGCCGGACTTCGGCGACGGCCAGGTCGACGTCCCACAGCGGGACGATGCACAGCGGGATGAGCCGTCCGCCGCTGGACCCGCACCACTCCTCGACCATCCAGTCGTTGTAGGCCTCGACGCAGAGCCGGGCCAGCTCCCGGTCCTTGCCCCACAGGAAGATCTGCCCGCAGAAGCGCGGATAGTTGGGAAAGCACATCTGTGCCTGGACGCCGTTGAGATCCATGTCGGCGAGGCGCTCTGCCGGGATCCAGCAGCCGGGCCGCATGTCGGCGTAGGTGATGCCCTCGTTGGTGACCTCGTCGGCGGGCACACCTGCCGACGCGATGTAGCGCTTGATCTGGTTCTTGTTGCCCTCGTAGAACCACCACGCCACGTCAGTGCCCTCGGTACCCGGAGTCTCCAGGTACCTCCCGGCGACGAGCTGCACCTCGCCGGGAGGCGCGTGCACGATCCGCGGCCCGCTGTCGCGATAGCGCGCCGGGAGCCGGCTGCTCCACAGGTCGGGCGGCTCAACCACGTGTGCGTCCATGTCGATCAACGGCGGGATCTTCGCCAACCGCTCGCCCAGTACGTCTGGACGGGTCGCCTGTTCCGTCATGATCACTCCCAACATATATAGGATTCTGTATATAGACTATGCGGAAAGTTCACCCCTTGCGAGCCCGCTTTCGCGGTCCGGTTCCACCGGAAGATCACAAGGCTGAGTGCCCGATGGCCTCATCGGCCGCTTCGGTGGTGGCCACGCCGACCGGCGCGGCGAGTATTGCCGCGCGCTGGCTGCCGCCCCTGCCGATGTACTCCGCGACCGGCAGCACGATCACCTCGACCAGGCCGCGGCGAGCCGTTCCTTGCGGTAGACCCGCTCGTCGTCGACATCGCCGGCAGTCGGCAGTCGGCAGCCGGTGGGTAACGAAACCGGTCATTGCGCCTTACGGCCCTTCGCGCCTCGGGTCGACCGTAGCCCGTCTCGAAGGGAGACGACGCGCTCGGTGAATCCCGGCTGGGCGACCGACCACTCCTGGGCGGCGAGCTCAAGCTCGATGGCGGCCTCCGGGTCGCCGATCGCTCCGCTGGAGCGCAGCGACTCCTTCGTACGGACGACCAGGTCCCGGGGGCGGCCCGCGGCGCGCCGGGCGAGACGCATCGCCGTAGGGAGCAACTCGTCCGCGTCAACGCACCGCCATGCCAGGCCGCAGGAGGCCGCCTCGCGGCCATCGAGGCGGTCGCCGAACAGGACGAGGGCGGCCGCGCCCTGACCACCGATGCGCCGCTCGAGCCGCCACAGATGACCGCCGCCCGGATGGATGCCGACGTCCAGGAACCGCGGATCGAACGCCGCCGATGCGGAGGTCAGGATCACGTCACATGCCAGCGGCAGGTTGACGCCGGCGCCGATGCACGGTCCGTTCACGGCCGCGACGGTGGGCACGGGAGCGTTCGCCAGCCGCAGGAAGCCGGCGTACATCCCACGCAGCGGAACCTTCGGGACGATCAGGTCGTCCAGCGAGCCGCCGGCGCAGAACACCGGCGGTTGGGCGGTCAGCACCAGGGCAGCCGCCCCGCCGGCCAGCGCGGCGTCGACGGCGGACGCGAGGGCGACGCTCATGGCATGGGAAAGGGCGTTGCGGTGCGCAGGATCGGCCAAGGTGAGCACGGCCACGCCGGCGGCCTGCTCGAGCGTCACCAGCGGCGCCGTATCCGGTTCGTTGAGCGCCAACGCGAACTCCTTCTGGACGGGGATCGTCGGGCTGCGGTCATCCGGCCGACGACGAGCGGCGACCGCTCACCCCACCTTCGGTGGAGATCGAATTCACGTTGACTGGCGCCAAGGCCGGCGCCGCAGGCGGCCTGTCCGGCCAACCGACGTCCGGCCGCGGAACGATTGATTTAATATATAGCAGCCCCGCGCGATGTTCCAGGAAGCCCTCGCGATCGGCGTAACCTCCAGATTGGACAGCCCGTCAACACCGCCACGATGCCACCGCATCTGTGGACGACCCACTCTCTCGGGCAATCCAGTATTTGATATCTTCTCCTCAATATTTATCGAAGGGAAGCTCATGCGAACTCTCACCGGCGTCGACGAGGTCCGCGCCGCTGTCGGCGAGCACCTCGGCTACAGCGACTACCGGATCGTGACCCAGCAGGAGGTCAGCGAGTTCGGCGCTCTCACCGGTGACGACCAGTGGATCCATGTCGACGTCGCCCGGGCCAAGGAAGGACCGTTCAGCGGCACGATCGCCCACGGGCTGCTGACGCTGTCCCTCGGACCGCGGCTGGTTCGCTCGATCTACCAGATCGAGGGCATGAAGATGGCCGTCAACTACGGGTACAACAAGGTCCGATTTCCCGCACCGGTGCCGGTGGGCTCGAGGATCCGCATCGGCGCCACGCTCAAGGACGTCCAGGACGTGCCGGGAGGCGTCCAGGTCCAGCTCGATTTCGTATGGGAGATCGAGGGCGGCACCAAACCCGCCTGCGTGGCCGAGATGCTGCTGCGCTACAGCGTTTGACGGCGCGGTCTCCGGTGACCTGCCGCTACCCTTCGACCGCGCTAATCGCGCTGACCAGCGACGGTGAAAGTCGTCGTGCAGCCGAGTGGAGGACCGACCATGCGTGAGGCCGTCATCTGTGAACCGGTGCGGACCGCAGTGGGCCGCTACGGCGGGGCACTGCGGGACGTACCGGCATACCAGCTCGCCGCCACGGTGCTGCGCGGGCTCGTCGAGCGCACCGGCCTGGCCTCCTCCGACATCGACGATGTACTCCTCGGCCAGTGCTATCCGAATTCCGACGCGCCCGCGATCGGACGGGTCGCGGCACTGGACGCGGGGCTGGACGTCTCGGTCACGGGGATGCAGCTGGACCGCCGGTGCGGTTCCGGGCTGCAGGCCGTCCTGAACGCCGCCATGCAAGTGCAGACCGGCGTGAGCGAACTGGTCGTCGCGGGCGGCGTGGAGAGCATGAGCGGGGCCGCGTTCTACTCCACGAGCATGCGATGGGGCGTCAAAGGCGAAGGTGTGACGTTGCACGACGGGCTCGCCCGGGGCCGGGTCACCGCCGGAGGCCGACTGCATCCCGTGCCGGGCGGCATGGTGGAGACCGCCGAGAACCTGCGCAGGGAGTACGGCATCCCCCGGCTCGAG
This sequence comes from Streptosporangiaceae bacterium, assembly GCA_025964695.1. GTDB lineage: Bacteria > Actinomycetota > Actinomycetes > Streptosporangiales > Streptosporangiaceae > Actinomadura_E. The sequence goes on from JAOPYK010000255.1 coordinate 48,870, forward strand.
CAGGACGAACTGGCGCTCCGCTCCCATCAGCGCGCCGTCGCCGCCCAACGTTCCGGGGCCTTCGCCGAAGAGATCGTCCCCGTGGAGGTGCGGACCCGCAGGGGCACGACCCTCGTCGACACCGACGAGCACCCGCGCCCGGACTCCTCCCTCGACACACTGGGCGGCCTGCGGCCCGTACTGGGCGGGAGCGACCCGGACGCGACGGTCACCGCCGGCAACGCCAGCGGCCAGAACGACGGCGCCTCCGTCTGCGTGGTCACCCACCCCGGCAACGCCGAACGGCTGGGCCTGCGGCCGCTGGGCCGGCTGGTGTCCTGGGCGGTGGCGGGCGTGCCGCCGCGAACGATGGGCATCGGCCCCGTCCCGTCCACCGCCAAGGCCCTGGAGCGGGCCGGGCTCAAGCTCAGCGAAATCGACCTGATCGAGCTCAACGAGGCCTTCGCCGCCCAGGTGCTGGCCTGCACCCGCGAATGGGGCTTCGGCGACGCGGACTGGGAACGGACCAACGTCAACGGCTCGGGCATCTCCCTGGGCCACCCGGTCGGCGCCACCGGCTGCCGGATCCTCACCACGCTCCTGCGCGAACTGGACCGCCGCAGTGGCAGATACGGCCTGGAGACGATGTGCATCGGCGGCGGCCAGGGCCTCACCGCCGTCTTCGAACGCTGCACGGCATGAGCCTCCGGTCGTTGCTCGAGTGGCGGGCCGCACAGAGCCCGGGCAGCGAGATGCTCGTGGACGAGCGCGGCCGGCGCGTGACCTTCAGGGAGTTCCGCGATCGTGCCGAGCGGGTCGCGGCGGGACTCGCCGGTCGCGGAATCGGCCAGGGCACGCCGGTCACCTGGCAGCTGCCCACCACCGTGGAGGCGCTGGTGCTCACGGCCGCACTGGCCCGGCTGGGTGCCGTGCAGAACCCGGTCATGCCGGTCTACGGTGCCCGGGACCTCCGTTTCATCGTCCGGCAGACCGGCGCGCAGCTGCTCGTGGTGGCACCCGAGTGGAACGGCCGCGACCTCCTGACCTCCGCGCGCGAGATCGTGGCCGACTCGCCGGGCCTCGACCTGCTCGTCGCGGATGGCGACCTGCCCGAGTCCCGGCCCGCTCCCCCGGCACCCGACCCCGCGGACGACCCGGTGCGGTGGATCTTCTACACCTCCGGGACGACGGCCGAGCCCAAGGGCGCCCGGCACACCGACACCTCCGTGCTCGCCTCTTCACGTGGCATGGGCGAGCGACTGGCCTGCACGCCGGCCGACCGGGTCGGAATGGTCTTTCCCGTCGCGCACATCGGCGGCTGCGGCACATGGCTGGGGGCGTGCCTGTTGTACGGCTGCACCTTGATCCTCGACGCCGTCTTCGATCCGGACCGGACGACGGAGCTGCAGCGGCGCGAAAGGGTCACGCTGGCCGGCTCCGGCACCGTCTTCACCCAGATCTATCTGGCTACCCAGCGGCGCCGGCCGCGCGATCGGCTCTTCCCGGACGTGCGCGCGCTGACCAGTGGCGCCGCGCCCAAACCGCCCACCCTGCACACCGACGTCAAGCGCGAGCTCGGCGGGGCCGGGGTGCTGTCGGGCTACGGGATGACCGAGGCTCCGATCCTCACCATGAGCGCCCTGGACGACCCCGACGAGGTTCTGGCCACCACCGAGGGCCGGGCCGCCGAAGGCGTCGGCCTGCGCGTGGTCGACACCGACGGCAGGGTGCTCGGCCCCGGTGAGGAGGGCGAGCTGCGCGCCAAGGGCCCGCAGGTCATGCGCGGGTACGTCGACGCGGCCCTCGACGCGGACGCCTTCGACACCGAGGGCTACCTGCGCACCGGCGATCTGGGCAGGCTCGACGAGCACGGCAATGTCACGATCACCGGCCGCCTCAAGGACGTCATCATTCGCAAAGGTGAGAACATCAGCGCCAGGGTGGTCGAGGAGGAACTGCTGCGGCATCCCGGAGTGGCCGACGTCGCCGTGATCGGCCTGCCCGATCCAGAGCTGGGCGAAATGGCCTGTGCCGTCATCGTGCCGTCCCAGGGCCACCCTGCGCCGACACTGCCACAGCTCACCGCCTTCCTCCGCGAGCGCGAACTGCCCACACGACAATGGCCCGAACGGCTGGAGGTCCTCGGCGTCCTCCCCCGCAACCCGACGGGCAAGGCGCTCAAGGCCGAACTGCGCCGGCGCTACAGCGCGCGACCCTCCCAGTAGGGGGCGCGGAGGACGCGTCACCAACGCGCCGAAAGGAAGGACAGCGAATGAAACTGCTGGATGGACAGGTCGCCATCGTGACTGGGGCCGCCCAGGGGATCGGGCTGGCCATCGCCGGGGTCTTCGCCGATCATGGGGCACGTTTGGTGGTCGCCGATGTCAACGAGCAGGCCGCGGTGGGCGCGGCCGAGGAACTCGCCGCCGGCGGCGCACAGGCGATCGCGGTCCGCTGTGACGTGACATGCGAGTCCGACATGGAGGCGCTCATCGCCGAGTGCGCGCGAGTCCACGGCTCGGTGGACGTGCTGGTGAACAACGCCGGCATCACCCGGGACGCCACCCTACGCACGATGACCACCGAGCAGTTCCGCCAGGTCATGGACGTACACCTGTACGGCACCTGGCTGGGCATGAAGTACGGCTCGCTGCGGATGCGCGAGCAGGGTCGGGGTGCGATCGTCAACATCTCCTCGATCTCCGGCAAGGTGGGCCTGCCGGGCCAGACCAACTACAGCGCCGCCAAGGCGGGCATCGTCGGCATGACCAAGGCGGGGGCCAAGGAACTCGCCCATCTCGGGATCCGGGTCAACGCGATCCAGCCCGGCCTGGTCCGCACGGCCATGACCGAGGCGCTGCGGCCGGAGATCTGGCAGGAGAAGCTCGACGGCGTCCCGATGGGCCGTGCCGCCGAGCCCGAGGAGATCGGCAAGGTCGCCCTGTTCCTGGCCAGCGACCTGTCCAGCTACATGACCGGCACCGTGCTGGAGGTCACCGGCGGCCGCCACATGTAGTCACGACAGGCGGTATCCGCGCGCCGGCCGGTCGGCCGCCCGTGGGCGCGGCTCGTGGCCGGTCAACCGTTCGTGATCTGGCGGCGGGCCAGCCGCCAGCCGTGCGGGGTCCGGCGGAAGGTGTCGCGGTAGTGACCCATTGAGCGCAACGCGGGGGCGGTGGCGGTCTCGACATAGAACTGCCAGTACGATTCCGCCACCGCCGCGTCACCGTCGACCGTCACCGCCACGGTGCCGATCGCATGGCGGGTGTGACTGCCAGGGCCGGTGACGCCTTCGGCCCGGCGGGCCGCACCCGCCGCCCGGATCTCCGACCGGCCGTGCTTGGCCGGCCCGCCGGGCAGTTCCCAGTGGGCGTCCTCGGTGAACAGCGCGCCGTAGTCATCGAGGTCCCCCATATCGGAGAGCTGCGCGATCCGCGCGACCACGTTGCGGATCTCGAGCTCATCTCGAATCCGCCCGGCGTCCACGGCTTCGGCCATCGTCCCGCCCTCCCGCACTTCCGCCCGTGGCGGACCGGCACGCCTCACCCGTGGCGTCATGATCTGCCGCCGCACCTCATCGACAGCTTGTCCGTCGTATGGATTTTATATATAAGCTATCCGAGTGTGTCCATAGCGAGCGCATCCATGGCGTGTCGCCGACGACGCTCGGCCTGCCCGCCGTCGCGCGGGCCGCGGGCCGCTCGGACGACGAGGTGCTGCGTGAGCTCGGGCAGGTGACCGCCGCGAGCCAGGCGATCGCGGCCATGGGGCTGCGGGCCACCCTGCGCAGAGTGTCAGGTCTGCGGCCCGGCGCGGAGGCCAGTGTCCTGAAGGTCGCGGGGGGCTGGCACAACACCACGATCGCCGAGACCGCGCTGCGCTGATCCGGGCCGGCAGGCGAACCCGCGCTGCGCGGGAGGTACGGCCTACGACGCGCCAGTTGCCCGCGGGCCCTGCCGACGGCGCGACCACCGGACGGAGCGACAGTGGATTGGTTACCATGTTCTCCAGTCCATAGTCGGAGAGCACACAGTTCACATGGCCGCACAGAGTCTGCGCGAGCAGCGCCGCGAGCAACGCCGCGCCCTCAGCAGAGAGCAGATCCTCGACGCGGCCGAACAGGTGTTCGCACGGGAGGGTTTTCACGACGCCGCGCTTCGGGAGATCGCCGAGCTCGCGGAGTTCTCCGTTGGCGCCGTGTACGGCTTCTTCGCCAGCAAGGACGAGATCTACCGCGACCTCTTCCGCCGCCGCGGCGCCGAGTTCCTGCCGGGCATGCGCGAGGTGCTGTCCTCGGATCTGCCACCCCGCCGCCAACTGCTCGACCTGGCGGACTGGCAGGTGGACTTCTTCCGCCGCCACCCGCATTTCGGCCGCCTGGTGCTACGCGGCGGCTCGATCGCGCCACCGCTGGCCGAGCCGTCCGGCGACGCGGAGATTCTAGAGAACTTCCGCGAGTCCCAGCGGATTCAGGCGGAGTTGTTCCGCCGGGGCCAGCGGGCAGGAGAGCTGCGGGTGGGCCCGCCGCTCGTACTGGCCAGGATGTTCTCCGGCCTGGTCGGCGCCTACCAGGCGGCGGAGCTCGCGGAATCGGACGAGCGGATGTCCGCTGCGGACTTCCACACGCTGCTGGAGTCGGCCTTCGTGGTGTCGTCGGCCTGATCCGCTCATAGCCGAGGCCGGCGTCCTGGGGGCCCCAACGTCAAGTCGAGGAGGCGACCTCGAACAGGCCCTTGTGCCGGAAGAGGTCTACCACCAGGTCGCCTTGCCTCCGCAGCATCGTGGCGTACCCTTCGGCGGCGCCTTCGGCATCTTCGCGCCGAACCGCCCGCACGATGGCCGCCGTCCCCTGCTTCTCCACCTTGCCCGCGCCCGGGACCAGTTCGAAGAAGTTACCGGGGACGATGCCCGTCATCTGGCGCAGAATACTCCCCAACCGGGGAGAGTTCGCGGCGCCGACGACCGCACGGTGGAAGGCGAGTGTGGCGTCATACATCTCGGTGGCGTTGTCGTCAGCACCACTGATCCGCTTCTGTATAGGCGCGAGTCTCTTCGCCAACGGGGCGCCCTGCCGCTCAGTGGCCCGTCGGACCGCGAATCCATAGAACAGGCCGTACAACTCGTAGTGATCATGGATGGCGGACTCGTCGAGCGAGTTCACGAACACACCGCGGTGCGGGATGATCGTGACCCAGCCCTCGCGTTCTAGCGCGATCAGCGCCTCGCGCACCGGGATCCGGGAGACCCCGAGCGTCTTAGCGATGGCATCCTGAGGCACTCGCTGGCCCTGCCGGAGGCGACCGTCAAAGACGAGCCGAAGCACGTACAGCCGCACCTGTTCGCCACTGCTCACGCGAGAGATACCCTCGCCCGGTAGCGTCAGCGCTGGCGGACCAGACGAATCCACCGGGGAGTCGGGAATGGAATCCGACAACTCGGGGAGCTCGGGAACGGCCTCCTGACGCGGGATGGTTCTCCCCCTCTTCACCGGGATGGTTCTCACCCTCTTCGTGTAGACAAACACTCTTGTCAATAGTATCAATCATAAAGTGTGTGCGTGGTGACAGGGAGCCAAGTCACGGTCGCCGGCCCGGCGCTGGTCGGGCCCGTGCGGATGATCGGGGTCTACTTCTCCGTGGCGGCAGGCCGCCACGAGGTCGCCAGCAGCAATGCCGCTCCCCCGCCGCCCCCCATGAGCGCGACCAGCAACCCGGTCCACCCGGCCAGCCCGAACCCGGCGATCTTGTCGAGACCGAGGAGCTGGTCCAGCGATATCCGGCCCGCGCCGAGCGCCGCCATCGCGCACGCCACCAGGGAGATCATCAGCACGTATTCGTAACCCTCGCCGGGCCGAAAGATGAAGAAGCCATTCTTCCTGTGGTTGGCCACCAAGGCGACCAACATCGTACCTAGAACGGCGGCCGCCGCGAGCGCGTTGAGCAGACCGGCCAGGAGCAGTGCGCCGGCGAGCAGTTCGGTCAGCGTGGCGAAAAGGGCGTGCACCCGGCCCGGCCGGATCCCGATCGACTCGAACCAACGAGCGGTGCCGGGCAGCCTCCCGCCGCCGAAGGCGTGGTTCCAGCCGTGGGCGATTATCGTGCCGCCGACCACTGCGCGCAGCACCAGGGCCGCGATGTCCACCTCGATCACGCCGTCCTCCTCAGATCACGTTGTCCGCGCGCATCATCGCGATGTCACGCTCACCGAAGTCGAGTTCGCGCAGGATCAGCTCAGTGTGCTCACCGAGCGCCGGAACCGGGTCCAGCCGCCACTCCCAGTCGTCGACCTCCGGGGGCGGCAGCAGCCCCTCCACCGGGCCGACCGGCGAACCGAACTCACACCACCTGCCACGCTCGGAGAGCTGTGGATGAGCCAGCACTTCGGTCGGGCTGTTCAGTCGAGCGTGCCCCAGCCCTGCCGCTTCGGCGGCAGCGCGAGCTTCGGCAAGGGTGCGCCCGCCCGCCCACGCCGCGATGATCTCGTCCAGCTCGGCGCGGTGCTCGACCCGGAGCGCATTGTGCGCATAGCGGGGATCGTCGGCAAGGTCGGGCCGGTCCAGCACCTTGGCCGCCAGCCGCCGCCACTCCCGGTCGTTGGTGGTGCCCAGCACGAGCACTTGCTCGTCGCCCGTCGGGTACGCCCCATATGGTGCGACCATCGGAGAGCTCAGGCCGTTAGGGCGCGGATCGAAGCCGCCATACCGAGCCTGGTTCAGTGCGAATCCCATCCACTCGGCTACGGCATCGAAGAGCCCGACCGAAATCGCGGTGCCCCGCCCGGTCCGCTCTCGCACCAGAAGCGCGGCCAGCACGCTGGTCAGTGCGTACATCCCGGCTCCGATATCGGCGATCGGGATGCCGGGCTTGGCCGGCTCGTCCGGCGAACCGGTGATGGCACACGAGCCCGCCTCGGACTGGACGAGCAGGTCGTAGGCGCGTGCGGTCTCCTGAGGACCGCCCCGGCCGTAACCGGAAATGTCGACGGTGATCAGGCGAGGATGCCGGGCCCGCAGTCCGGCGACGTCGAGACCGAGCCTGGCGGCCGCTCCCGGCGCCAGGTTCTGCACCAGGACATCGGCGGTGGCGACGAGTCCGGCCAGCACCTCACGACCGCGCGGGTGCTTGAGGTCCAGGGCGATGGACTCCTTGTTGCGATTGGCCCATACGAAGTGCGCGGCCATGCCGCGCACTGTGTCGTCGTAGTCGCGGGCGAAGTCCCCACCGGAACGATTCTCCACCTTGATGACCCTGGCGCCGAGGTCGCCCAGATGCCGGGTGCAGATCGGCGCGGCCACCGCCTGCTCGACCGCGACGACGGTGGTCCCTGCCAACGGCATCATGCTGGATCTCCGCGCTCTCTTTGTCCAAGTTCTATCCTATATAAAATAACAAACGGGGTCGCCCGATGCTCGAAGCAGAGCGAAGGTACGGTCAGCGGGGTGCGAACCGCTGGCCCCCGTCCAGCCGGATGGTCTGGCCGTTGAGCATCGGGTTCTTGATGATCGCCTCGGCGAGCCAGGCGTACTCCTCGGGCCGGCCGGCCCGCTTGGGGAACGCGGCGTCCTTGGTGAGGGTGCTGATGATCTCCTCTGACGCACCTTCGAGCAGCCCCGTCGCGAACAGGCTGGGCGCGATCGTCATCACCCGGATGCCAAGCCCCCCGAGGTCGCGGGCCATCGTGAGGCTCATGCCCGCGATTCCAGCCTTGGCCGCGCTATAGGCGACCTGCCCGATCTGGCCCTCGAACGCGGCGATCGAGGAGGTGTTGATGATGACCCCGCGCTCGCCGTCCTCGGTCGGCTCGTTCTTGCTCATGTGCCAGGCCTGCAGCCGGTTGAGATTGAACGTGGCCATCAGGTTCAGCTCGATGATCCGGCGGAAGCCTGCCATCGGAAGCGGCCCCTCCTTGCTGATGATGCGCCTGCTGACGCCGCCGCCCGCGGTGTTGACCGCGATGTGCAGGCCGCCATGCCGGTCGACGACCGCCGCCAGGGCCTCCTCGCTGCCCGTCTCGTCGGTCACGTCACACGGATGGAAGCTGGCATCCAAATCCGCGGCGGCTGCCGCGCCCTTGCCACCGGGCAGATCGACGATGGCCAGGGTGGCCCCCTGCCGGGCCAGCGCCTCCGCGGTGGCCCGGCCCATGCCGGAACCACCGCCCACGATCACAGCGACCTTCTTCACAAAGTCCACGCTGATCCTCCTCTTCGCGCAGCTCGCCCGGCACATGGGTCCGGGCCGGCGGGCCGCGATCAGACAACTCAGATGATGGCCCAGATTCGATTTAAAAATATCGATGATTTTAAATCAAAGTAGATCGCGGGGATACCGCCGCACACCGTGGAGTCGAACCAGTTCCCCCGCCAGGGCGACATCGTCATGCCTCATTCCCCCTCGGTCGCGGGGTGATCAGCTCCTGGAAGGGTACGTCGCGGTCCGCAGCGCGCTCGCGGGGCAACCCGAGGATGCGTTCGGCGATCATGTTCCGCTGGATCGAGTCCGTGCCGCAGCAGCCGGGGCAGGTGCTCCGTCTGCTGCGCGCGCGTACCGTGGCTCATCAGGGTCGGGCCGACCATGGACAGCCCGATGAGCAGCGGCCCGTTGGAGACGTCGAAGGCTGCGGACTCCTCAGCGAAGATGGCCTCCTGGATGGCCTCGGCCCGGAAGAGCGCCTCCGCCGCGGAATCCCGTAGCTCCATCACCGCAGCCCGGGGGCACGGGTCCCGAAGATGTCGGTGGCCAACTGCATACCGAGCCGCTCGGCCTCCCAGCGCTTCTCCCCACTGGAGATGGTGGCGGCCTCGTGCCAGCCCTTCATCAAATGGATCTTGTCGCCGATGGCGCGGATCACCTGGCCGGTGACGTGCTGGGCCTGATCGCTGGCGAGCCAGGCGACCAGTGGTGAGCTGCCTGCGGGGTCCATCGGGTGGAACTCGTTTTCGGCCAGCTCGTCGGGTTCGAAGGACCGCAGGTCCTTGTCCATGGTCGCGGTAAGCCGGGTCAGGCCGCCCGGGCCGATGGCGTTGACCGTCACGCCGAGGTTGTAGAGCTCCAGGCTGGCGGTCTGGGTGAGCCCAACGATCGCGGCCTTGGCGGTGGCATAGTTCGTCTGACCGAAGTTGCCGACCAGGCCGGCCCCCGAGGTGGTGTTGATGATCCGGCCGGTGAACTTCTCCCCTGCCTTCGCCCTGCTCCGCCAGTGCCGCGCCGCGTGGTGCGTGAGCATCCAGGTGCCGCGCACATGCACCCGCATGACCAGGTCGAAGTCGGCCGGCGACATGTTCCAGATCGCCCTGTCGCGGGCGATGCCGGCATTGTTGACCAGGATGTCCAGGCTGCCGAACTCCGAGACCGCCCGGTCGATCAGGGCTTGGCCCTGCTCGTCGTCGGCGACGTCACCATAGTCGGCGACGGCGACACCGCCCCGCTCGGTGATGAGCGCGACGACTTCGTCGGCGTCCTTGCCCGTGCCCTCGCCGTCGACACCCGCACCCAGGTCGTTGACCACGACCTTCGCGCCGTGTTTGGCGAGTTCCAGCGCATGACCCCGGCCGATGCCGTGCCCGGCCCCGCTGACTATCGCGATCTTGTTCTCGAGAAGTCGGGCCACCTGATCCTCCAAATGCGGGCGCCCGCAAGGGCGTTCGACCATTACGGCAAGATGTATATGTTATTTAACACCAGACGGAAGTGCACGCGGACGGTGGGCTCAGACCAGGGGCGCTGCGGGGCCCACGGGTCGGATAATATATATATCTTTACACCATGGAGGCAGGATGGCGGGAAGTGAGAGGTCCGTGCTGGAGCCGACGCATCCGGACGACCCACGCGGCGATCTGACCTGGGGAACGACGAGTCGCCTGCTGACGATGGCCGCCGACCGCATCCCCACGGCCGAGGCCGTCGTCGATGGAGACGTGCGGCTGACCTACCAGGAGCTGAATGCCGAAGTCACCCGCACCGCCCGGGCCTTCCTGGCCGCGGGCCTGGGCAAGGGCGACCGGGTCGCCGTCTGGGGGCCCAACTCGGCCCGTTGGCTGATCGCGGCGCTGGGCCTGCAGCGGGCCGGCGGCGTGCTGGTGCCGCTGAACACCCGCTTCCAGGGCGCCGAAGCCGCCTACGTTCTGGCCAAGTCACAGGCCCGCCTGCTGTTGACCGTGACAGGCTTCCTCGGCAAGGACTATCCGGCCATGGTGGCCGAGGCCGCGGGCGGGCACGGGACGGACCGGCCGATCGAGGGACTGCCCGCGCTGGAGCGGATCGTGCTGCTCTCGGACGAGACCGGCTGGACCGAGTTCCTGGACGGCGGCCGGACCGTGCCTCTCAAGGAGGTCGAACGGCGGGCTGCGGAGCTCGGCCCGGACGACCTCGCCGACATGCTCTTCACCTCGGGCACCACCGGGAACCCCAAGGGAGCCATGTGCACACACGGCCAGGTACTGCGCGCATACGGTGTCTGGAGCAACGTGGTGGGGCTGCGCGAGGGCGATCGCTACCTCATCGTCAACCCGTTCTTCCACGGCTTCGGCTACAAGGCGGGCTGGCTGGCTTCGATCATGGTGGGCGCGACGATCCTGCCGGAGCGCACCCTGGACGTACCGCACATGCTCGACGTGGTGCGCCGCGAGCGGATCACGGTGCTGCCCGGCACCCCGACCCTCTACCAGACGATGCTGGAGCACCCGGACTTCAGCGCTGAGGGGGTTGCGACACTGCGCCTGTCGGTCACGGGGGCCGCCAACGTCCCGCCCGCCCTGCTCTACCGGATCAAGGAGGAGTTCGGCTTCGAGCACATCGTCACGGGCTACGGGCTCACCGAGACCTGTGGAATCGTGTCGATGTGCCGCTATGACGACTCGCTGGAGACCGTCGCCGCGACCGCGGGCCGAGTCCTGCCAGGGCTGGAGCTGAAGGTCGTGGCCAGGGACGGGAGCCGCCTGCCGGCCGGGACCGAGGGCGAGATCCTGGTCCGCGGCTACACGGTCATGAAGGGGTACTTCGGCGAGGAGTCGGAGACGGCGGCCACCATCGACGCCGACGGCTGGCTGCACACCGGCGACATCGGCGTGGTGGACGAGGAAGGGCGCGTCCGGATCACCGATCGGATCAAGGACATGTTCATCGTCGGCGGGTTCAACGCCTACCCGGCGGAGATAGAGAACGTCCTCACCCGGTATCCCGGCGTGGCCCAGGTGGCCGTCATCGGCGTCCCGGACGAACGCATGGGTGAGGTCGGCGCTGCTTACATCGTGGCGAGGGCGGGACACTCCCTGGATCCAGACGAGATCATCTCCTGGAGCCGGGAGACCATGGCCAACTACAAGGTCCCCCGGCAGGTCGAGATCGTCAGCGAACTGCCGCTCAACGCCGCGGGCAAAGTCCTCAAGAACGTACTGCGCGACCGCGCCGCGGCTCGCGGGCAGGTCTAGTCGCCATCCTCCATGCCGCGGTCCGGCCGCGCTGGAGGTAACGTGTCGCGGAGCGTGACCACGAGCAACTCACCCGAGCGGCCGGTCTGGCGCTCGGCGGTCAGCATCGACGTCCGCCACAAAAACGGGCGGTCGGCGATGCGGTCGACCGCCCACATCGCCGACCGCTGACGGCGCGGGTGCACGACTGCAGGCTTCCCGTCGTGCACCCGGGCAGGGACATGCTGGAGCAGAGCGTGGGAGCTCACCTCAGCCGAAGACGCCACCGCTCTTCAGCCGGTCCAGGGTCGCGGAGTCGTATCCCAGCACCTCGGCGAGCACCTCTTCGGTGTGCTCGCCCACCGCAGGAGCGTGCCGGGCGGAGGCGGGCGGCCGCTCCCCCACGACCCGGACGGGGAACGGCAGTTGGTCGGCGATCAGCCGGTCGGCGGGCTGCCAGGGCATCCGGTCGACGAACTGCGGGTCGGCGGCGATGTCGGCCGGGGTGTTGACCGGTCCGATAGGTACATCGTGGTCCAGGCCGAATTGGACCCATTCCGCGGTGCCGCGCCCCCGGAAGATCTCGGCCAGCTCGCGGCGCAGCTCGAGATTTCCACGCGCGTGGTCGGCGAGCGGCGCCCCCGTGTGCGACTCGAAAAGGTCCTCGCGGCGCAGCCCGGAGCAGAAGTTCTGCCAGAACTTGCGCTCGGAGGCCATGAACAGCACGTATCCATCGCGGGACGCGTAGAACTGGTAGCGGACGCCCTCCGCCATTCCCGCGGTGCCTGGTGGCCGGCGCTGGTAACCGTCCGACGGGTTACCGGTGACCTCCGACTCCGGCCGCTCGTAGGCGCGGTGCCCCTCGCTGCGCAGCCAGTCGAACGCGGCGGCCGCGTCGGACTGGGCGACCTCCAGGTGACAGCCTTCGCCGGTCTCCCGGGCGCGCAGCACCGCGGCGAGGATCGCGGCCGTGCCGAACAGCGGGCCCGCGGTGATGCCGATCGAGGTGTGGTCGGGAATGGAGGGCAGGCCCTCCGGCCCGGGCACCGGCGCCACCGTTCCCGCCCAGGCGTCGTAGGCGATTCCGTGGCTGGGCAGATCGCGGTACGGACCGGTCATGCCGTAGCCGGAGATGGTGAACATCACGATCTTGGGGTTGGCCTGACGCAATCGCTGGTAGCCGAGACCGCGCCGGTCCAGACCACCGGGACGCATGGCCTCCACCACGACGTCGGCCACCCGGACCAGATCGAGAAAGGTCTCACGGCCCCCTTCGGTGCGCAGGTCGAGCACGACACTTCGCTTGCCGCGGCTGATGTGCAGGTGCAGCTGTGACTGGCCCTCGATCATCGGCCAGCTCATCGAGCGTATGTAGTCCCCGGAAGGAGCTTCCACCTTGATGACGTCCGCGCCCAGGTCGGCCAGCGGAGTGGAGACCGCCCCGGGGCCCAGCATCGAGCACTCGACCACCCGCAGTCCTGACAGCAGCTGTGAGCCCAGGGGCTCGGAACGTTCGGTCATTAGAGATCTCCCCTCAGGCCGATGTAGCGAACGGGTTACGCCGATTCTTGTCAGTCGACTGACTCAGTCGACCTTCCAGCGGGCTTCGCGCTTCTCGGCGAAGGCCGCCGGTCCTTCGGTCTGGTCGGGGTGGCCCCACAGACCGACCAACTCGGCGGCACCGGCCCTGCACGCCTCGGTGAGGCCATGCTCCAGCGCGCCCCACAGCGCCCGCTTGGTGGCGCGCAGCGCGGTGGGCGAGTTCTTGGCGATCTTTTCGGCCAGCTCCTGGGCGGCGTCGTGCAGCCGCTCGGGCGGGTCGACGACCTCGCTGACCATGCCGAGTTCGTACGCGCGCTGGGCGCTCATCCGCTCGTGCCGGCCCACCAGCGCCATCCGCAGCACCGCCTCGGCCGGCATCTTGCGCATCAAGCCGATGGTCTCGATGGCACTGACCTGCCCGACCGAGACATGCGGATCAGTGAAGCAGGCGTCCGAGGCCGCCAGCACGATGTCGGCATCCGCAACGAAGTGCAGTCCGCCCCCCGCGCAGATGCCGTTGACAGCGGCGATCACCGGCTTGTCGATCTTCAGGTGCCAGGACGTGAAGCCAAGGTCGAACTCCTCCACGGAGGTCCGGTACCGCTCCATGCCCTGGCCGTCGGTGGCGAGTTCGACCACGTCCGCGCCGGTCTGGAAGTCCCGCCCACAGCCGCCGTTCACGATGACCCGCACCTCGGGATCGCCCGCCAGCTCGGTCCACGCCCTGCGCAACTCCCGGCGCATAACGCTGTTCATGGAGTTGCGACGTTCCGGCCGGGCGAAAAGAATCCAGCCGATAGTGCCCCGCCGCTCCACCTTCAATGTCTCGTACATCACTTCACCTCGCCCTCTCCAGCACCGCCACCGGCGGCTGTCTCATAGCCGGCGACGAGCTCGCGCCGCAGGACCTTACCGATCTCATTCCGCGGCAGTTCCTCCACCAGCCGCACCGCAACCGGCACCTTGTACCCGGCCAGCGACCGCCGGGTGAACTCCTGGAGCGCCGCCTCTCCGGGCATGGCCCCGGCCGCAGGCCGTATCCACGCCACCGGCACCTCACCGAGCCTCGGATCGGACACTCCCGCGACACAGGCGTCGGCCACGTCCGGATGACATCGCAGAACCTCCTCGACCTCCTGTGGCACGATCTTGAGCCCGCCGCGATTGATCATGTCGGAGACCCTGCCCTCGATCCACAGGAAGCCATCGCCGTCGAGCCGACCCAGGTCGCCGGTGCGCAGGAACCCGTCGATCACCCGATCCGCGGCGTCCTCGGCGCCTTCCTGCATGGCGAAGGGCGAACGTACCCAGATCTCGCCGACCTCTCCGGTGGGCAGCTCGCGCCGGTCGTCGTCGAGGATCCGCATGACGATCCCGGGGTGCAGCCGGCCGACCGCACCGAGCTTGGTCGCGCCGAACTCGCGGATGTCCGCCGCGGTCCAGCCGACCACCTCGCCGCCCAGCTCGGTCTGGCCATAGGAGTTGAGCACGTCCACGCCGAAGCGGTCCCGGAAACGGCGGGCCTGCCCGGGAGTGAGGGGGGCGGTGATGGAACGGACGAACCTGAGCGGCGCCAGATCGGTGATACGAGGATCCTCCGACAGCATCGTCATCATGGCCGGGGCAAGAACCGTGGAGCGGATGCCGAAGCGCCTGACCAGCTCGGCGTAGTCAACGGTGTCGAACCGGTCCAGGAGGACCAGGGGGGCGCCGAGGCGAAAGGCGAACAGCGCGTTCCAGATGCCCGCCCACAGCGCGAGGGACGTGGGGATCAGGTTGGGCATCGGTGAGCGTGCCCCGCCCTTCGCCGGGCCCCCACGCAGCCGGGCGATCAGCGTGTCGATACCGTCCCCCACGCCCCGGTGTCGCAGCACGACCGGCTTGGAGGGGCCCGTGGTCCCCGACGTCCGCATGATCAGGGCGGCACCGGGCGCCGGCCGCTCACCCGACCAGGGCGCACCCGCCCGATGCGTCCAGCTCTGCCGGTCCGTCGCGATCAGGCGGTTCCAGTGAACGGGCACGCGCCCGGCCTGGACCTCTCCCACGACCACGAGCAGCGGATTCCCTGCGGTGAGATGCTGGTGCAGTTCGACGTCGCTGAGCCGGGCGTTGACCGGTACGTACACTCCCCCGGCGAGCCAGGTGGCGAACATCGTGATCAGAGCGGTGGCACCCTCGTCCACGACGCAGGCGACCGGCTCCCGCTCCCCCACCCCCTGACGGGTCAGCAGCCGGGCGAGCGTTTGGGCGGCGTCGGACAGCTCGCCGAGCGTCAGCGATCCGCCGAGCCAGTGCACCACATGCTGGTCCTCGCCGGCCGGATGGTCGAGCAGCAATGCGGCGAGATCCCCGTTCGAAGCGGGGTGCACCGTGCGTTCCAGCATCCGTCCTCCTCAACGTATCGGGCAGGTGCGTCGGAGACCGGCCGGTACAGCCTGGGTCGCGACTCGGGGCAGTGCCGGCCGGTCGTTCACGGCTATGACGTTCACGGCTATGGACGTTCACAGCGTCGTGGTCAGATGCGCGGCCAAACGCTCCAAGTGCTCGGCGGGCTTGCCGAGCATCTCCGCGCCGGCCCAGGCTCGCTTGAAGTAGAGGTGCGCGTCGTGCTCCCAGGTGAAGCCGATCCCGCCGTGCAACTGGATCGTCTCCTCTGCGACCGCCACGTACGCCTCCGAGCAGTACGCCTGGGCGACCGCGGCGACCACCGCGAGATCTTCACCTTCGCCGTCCGGACCGGCCGCGGCACGGGCCGCGGCGCCCGCGGCGGATCTGGCCGACTCGACCTTGATCAGCATGTCCGCGGTCTTCTGCTTGATGGCCTGGAAGCTGCCGATCGGCCGGCCGAACTGAATGCGTGACTTGGCGTACTCGACGGTCAACTCGAGGCAGCGATCCGCGCCGCCGGCCTGCTCGCCGGAGAGCATCGCCCGGCCGACGTCCAGCGCCCTGCTCAGGGCGGATTCGGCGTCCGTGGTCTCCAACCTGACGGCGGGCACCGCATCGAACCTCAGATGCGCCTGCTTGCGCGTCTGGTCCAGGGTGATCAACGGGATCACCTCGAGCCCGGCGGCCGCGGCCTCGACCGCGAACAGGGTCAGGCTCCTGCCCATCAGCGTCGGGACGAACACCACGTCCGCGTGCGCGCCGTCCACGACGAAGCCGGCGGACCCGCTGAGCCGCCAACCACCGCCCCCGGGGACCGCGGTGACCCCTCGGCCCTCGGTGACGGACCTACCGGCGTCGTCTGCGGTCACCACCGTCGCCACCAGCGAACCGTCGCACAGGCCGGGCAGATAGCGGTCCGCAGCCGCGACATCGCCCACCGCCAGCAGCAGCGGGATCGCCAGCCCCGCGGTCGCCAGCAGCGGGGCGCAGAGCAGCACCCTGCCCGCCTCCTCGAAGACGATGCCCAACTCGACCTCGCCGAAGCCGCTGCCGCCGTACTCCTCGGGCACCGCCAGCCCGGCGAGCCCGAGCTCCCGGCAGAGTCTGCGCCAGGTCTGCGGGGACCAGCCCTGCCCGGTCTCCATCAGCCGCCGGACCTCGGCGGCGGGCGACAGGTCGGCGAATGCCGCCCGGACGTTCTCACGCAGCAGCGACGCGTCCTCGGTGGCGGTGCTCATGGCCTCGCTCGCGCTCACGCGCGCTCCTCGGCGAATCCGGCGATGGTCGCGTCGAACGCGGCCTCCAGCGTGGCCGCCTCACCCGGTGGCCGAGGCAGCCGCACCGGTCCGTGTTCCCGGCTGGGCAGCAGTACGGTGGCCGTCGCGGGAGAGGTGACCGTGTCACGCTGATTGCGGGTGCGCAGTTCCAGGTCGACTGCGGGACGGCCGCCCTCGGCGAGGTACTTGCGGACGATCTCGCCCGCCACCCACTGAACGTCGCCCACATAGTTGAACTGCCGGAACTCCACCTGCAGCCGCCACAGCCAGGCATCGTCGCCCATCCAGTCGGTGCAGGCGTGGATCAACCAGGTCTCCCGCATCCGGCCGTAGTCGAATGTGGTCGGGTTGCCGGACTTGCGAGCGAAGGCGGGATCCCAGTGCACTCGTTGCATCACGTCCGGGATGCCGAGCTCGTCCCGGTGGTAGAAGCGCGGGACCCGCTGCCGGTTCTGATAGGCGAGCCGCAGCGGCGCGACGTCGTACATGCCCATGCCCATGCCGACGTGCCAGCAGACCATGTCGGTGACGGTCAGCGGTCCCTTGACGAGCGGGCCGATCGTGTCGCCCTCCGCGACCTCCTCCCACCAGCGCGGTTGGGCCCCGCGTGCCCGCTCCGCGGCGTAGGCGGCCGCCAGCTCGGCGATCGCGGACTCGTCCCAGTGCTCGACCTCGAGCGCGTCGTACTTCTTGCGCTCCCGCGCCTTCTCCCGCTCGGTGCGGTACATCATGCGGTACTGCGCGCCCAGCAGGGTGCCCTCCGCGGTCTGGAAGGCCTGGGCGGTCCATTCTTGGATGCCGCGGCCACCGAACTCGCTCGGCCGGTCCACCACGCCGACCAGGGCGGTGCGCCGGAACACCTGCCGGTCCGGGGGCAAAGGGGCCCACCACTCACGCTCGCTCGCGGCGTAGAAGGCGTGCACGCCGCGTAGCGGGTCGCCGCGCAGTTCCCGCTGTCGGGCGATCTCGGCCTCGGTCAGCCGGTCTTCACCGATGAGGCTGTCGCCGCCGATCAGCGGCGGCGGCGCGATCGGTCCCTTCCATCGCGAGGCGGCGGCGTAGGCCGGGTCGCACCAGAGCGGGTTGTCGTCGCCGTAGGAGATGGCGACGTGCCGGAACGCGTCCTCATTGGGCCGCCGGTAGTGCGGAGGTGCCGGATAGAGCTGCGGAACGCCGATCCGCGCGCGCAACGCGGCGACCCCCTCGTCAGTGATCCTTCCGGTGGTGGACTCGGCCATTCACCCATCCGCATCTGTCGGGGCTGTCGTTACTGAGCAGGCTTACACTACTATTATATATATGATGAACTCCAGTCCGGTGAGAACGCACGGATGAACGGCGGCACGATCCTGGTGAGCCGCCGGGGGCCCGTCGGCTGGCTGGTCTTCAACCGCCCCGACCGCGGCAACGCGCTGAACGCGGAGATGATGGACGCACTGCCGGGCGCCTGGTCGGAGCTGGACGGCGATCCGCAGGTCCGCGTGATCGTCGTGACCGGGGCGGGGAAGGCGTTCCAGACCGGGCTGGACGTGGTACAGCTCAGTCGCGAGCCCGCCGCGCTCAGGGACATGGCCCGGCGGACCAAGAAGGCCGACCTGCGCCTGACCGGCTGGCACCTGGGGGTGACCAAGCCCATCATCACCGCCGTGAACGGGGTGTGCGCGGGCGGCGGACTGCACTTCCTGGCCGACTCCGACATCGCGATCGCCTCGTCCAGGGCCACCTTCCTGGACTCGCATGTCAGCGTCGGCCAGGTCAGCGCCTTCGAGACGATCGGGCTGGCCCGGCGCGCGTCCTTCGGCGCAGTGGCGCGGCTGGCGCTCACCGGGGCGCACGAGCGGGTCACCGCCGAAGACGCCCTCCGGCTTGGGTGGGTGAGCGACGTGACCGAGCCGGCAGAGCTCGAACCCACCGCCCAGGCGCTGGCCGAACGGATCGCCGAGAACGATCCGGTGGCGCTCGCGCGGACCAAGCGCGCGCTGTGGCGCGCCTTGGAGACCCGGCTGACCAAGGCCCGCTACGAGGCTCTAGGAGAACACTGGTGACCACGTCCCTCATCGACTGCCGTACCGAGGATGAGGCCGCCGACGCGGTGCGCCGGTGGATGTCCGCCGAGCTGCCCGAGACCTGGCGACGGGCGGGCGAGCAAGGCGGCCCGAGCGCGGTGCGGCTCGTCCGCACCCCCGAGGAGTACCGGGCCTGGTACCCGGCGTTCGCCCGCACCGGGCTGGTGGCCGCGCAGTGGCCGGTCGCGTACGGCGGGCTCGGCTGGGACCGGCGGCTCGACCGAGCCGCCGGGAAGGTGCTCGCGCCGTACCACCTGCCTCGGCTGAATCCTCTGGGCCTCAACCTGGCGGCGCCCGCACTGTTCGCGCACGGCACCGAGGAGCAGCGGCTGCGCTTCCTGCCGAAGATCGTGTCCAACGAGGAGGTCTGGTGCCAGCTCTTCAGTGAGCCGGGGGCCGGTAGCGACCTGGCCTCCCTGTCCACCCGGGCGGAGCGGGACGGCGACCGCTGGCGGATCACCGGCCAGAAGGTGTGGACGACCTGGGCGCACCTGGCCGATTTCGGCGTGCTGCTGGCCCGTACCGACCCGGACGTGCCCAAACGTAAAGGGATCACCTACTTCTTGATCGACATGCACCAGCCCGGTGTCGACGTGCGCCCACTCAGGCACATCGGCGGCGAAGTCGACTTCAACGAGGTCTTCCTGGACGGGGCGATCGTCCCGGACGCGCAACGGATCGGCGAGGTGGGCGATGGGTGGAAGGTCGCCCGTGCCACACTCAGCGGCGAGCGCCAGATGGTGTCGGGATCGGGCTCGGGCGGGGTCGACCGGATCGGCGGCTCCGGCACCCGCCGGCTCATCCGGTTGGCCCACGAGCGCACCGCGCAGGGCCTGCCGCACGGCTGGCACGACCAGCGGTTGCGCGAGCGGCTGGTCCGGCTGTGGTGCGAGGAACAGATCAGATCCTGGACCAACGCCCGGGTCAGTGCGGGGCTCAAGGCCGGTCTGCCCCCGGGACCGGAGAGCTCGATCGGCAAGGTGCACGGCTCGGAGCTCAATCAGCGGCTGCAGGCCGTGGCGGCCGAGATGCTCGGGCTGTCCGGCACCGCCTGGCCCGGCGAACCCGGCACATACGCCGAGTCGATGCCGGCCGAGGTGCGCGGCATGCTGCGCAGCCGGGCCAACACCATCGAGGGCGGCACCACCGAAGTGAACAAGAACATCCTCGCCGAGCGGGTGCTGGGACTTCCGAAGGAGCCCGACCCATGGGAGGGAAGGCCATGGCGGGACGTACCACGGGGCTGACCCAGTTCAGGGAGACATGAATGGACGACTCCGACGTCAAGGACGTCATCGAGGCCGTACGGCGGCTGGTGCGCGAGCGGGTGGTGCCGCTGGAGCAGCAGATCGACGAGACCGACGAGATACCGGCCGAGCTGATCCAGGCCGCGGCCGGGATGGGACTGTACGGCTTCGCGATCCCCGAGGAGCACGGTGGCCTCGGCCTGTCGATGGCGCAGGAGGCCCGGCTGGTGATGGAGCTGGGCTACACCACGCCCGCCTTCCGCTCCCTGTTCGGCACCAACAACGGGATCGCCGGCCATGTGCTTTTGGAGGGGGGCACGAAGGAGCAGCGCACGGAGTATCTGCCCCGGCTGGCCACCGGCGAGTGGACGGCGTCGTTCGCGCTCACCGAGGCGGAGGCGGGGTCGGATCCGGCCGGTCTGCGCACCTCCGCCCGCCGGGTGGACGGCGGGTACGTCCTCAACGGCAGCAAGCGCTACATCACCAACGCTCCCATCGCCGATCTGTTCATGGTGTTCGCCCGCCACGGCGAGCGGGACAAGGCGTCCCGGGACATCTCGGTGTTCCTGGTCCCCAAGGGCGCCCCGGGCCTGAGCGTCGGCCCCAGAGACAGGAAGATGGGACAGCACGGCGCGTGGACCGCCGAGGTCCACCTCGACGACGTGCGCGTGCCCGATGACGCCCTGGTGGGCGGCGCGTCCGGGCACGGCAACGGCTACCTCACCGCCATGCGCTGCCTGGCGCACGGCCGGCTGCACATCGCCGCGCTCTGCGTCGGAATGGCACAGCGGCTGCTGGAGGAGACCGTCTCCTACGCTCTGGAGCGCACCCAGTCGGGCCGGCCGATCGCGGAGTTCCAGCTGGTCCAGGGCCTGATCGCGGACTCTCAGACCGACTTGTACGCGAGCCGCTCGCTGGTCCTGTCGGCATCGGAGGACTTCGACGCCGCAACCGACACCCGGATGGGACCGTCCTGCGCGAAGTACTTCGCCAGCGAGGCCGTGGGCCGGGTCGCCGACCGCGCCGTCCAGGTCTTCGGCGGCGCGGGCTACATGCGGGGTGTGGTGGTCGAGCGGTTCTACCGTGACGCCCGGCTGTTCCGCATCTACGAGGGCACCAGCCAGGTCCAGCAGGTCGTGATAGCCAAGCAGGCGCTGGCACAGGCGGCCCGAACCTGAGTTCGGCCGTGGTCCTGGGGCGTCCCCAGGCGCTTGATGGCAAGGCCCTTCACCAGCGGGTCGATTCCGCCGTACGCTCGTACGACCGCCTCGGCCATCGCGTTGGCGCTCTCCGGGTCGGCCACGTCGACCACGACAGGGCCGGCCACACCGCCCGACGCCTAGATCTCCTTGGCCACCCGGCCTGCCTGCTCACCGTTCAGATCGGCGACCGCCACATGGGCCCCCTCGATCGCCAGCGCCTTCGCGTATGCCTTACCGATTCCCTGGCCGGCACCGGTGACGATGGCGATCTTGTTTTCGAAACGCATGGCGGCCTCCATGGATTGAGTAGCTTGTCTATTATATTAAATTATGAGCGAAGAGAAAACGATGAGCGAGCACTACTCATCAGTGGAGGGGCTGGACGCCGACGTCAAGGACGCCGTACTACGGCTCACCCTGACTCGGCCCCAGCGGCGCAACGCCCTCGACGACGTGTCGATGGCCGCGCTCATCGGCAATCTGGAGGCGGCTTCCACCGACGACGAGATTCGCGCCGTGTTGCTGTCCGGTGGAGGCGAGGACTTCTGCAGCGGCTTCGACATCGTCGGTCGTAACGCGCAGCGTGACGTCAGACCACGCACCGGTAGCATCCAGCGCCGGCTGCCCACCCAGGCCAACCGGCTGATCCCGTTGCTGCTGATGTTGCAGCTTCCGGTGGTGTGCGCCGTCCGTGGCTGGGCGGTGGGCATCGGTGCCCAGCTCGCGCTGGCCGCCGACTTCACCGTGACCGCCCGCGATGCGGTGTTCTGGTATCCGTTTCTGCAGCGCGGGTTCACCCCCGATTCGGGAAGCACCTGGCTGCTCCCGCGCGTGGTCGGAGCGGCGCGCGCCCGGGAGCTGCTGATCCTGGGCCGCAAGCTCACCGGCGAGGAGGCCGTGGAGTGGGGGCTGGCCGGCCGCGCCGTGGACGGTGAAGACGTGCTCCCTGCCGCCGAGGAGTTGGCTCGCACGCTGTCCAGCGGCGCGACGGTGGCGATCGGTCTGACCAAGTCGCTGCTGAACGCCGCCCCCGACAACGACCTGCACCGCCACCTGGCCGCGGAGGCCTATGCGATGGAGCTCAGCTCCCGCAGCCCCGACTTCCGGGAGGGCATGAAGGCCTTCGCCGAGCGTCGCTCTCCCGACTTCGGCGGCCGATAGACGGGGCCGGTGAGACGGTCCGGCCGGGCTCCTCCACCGGCCGCGCCGGGATCGGCACCTTGTGCCCGGTGGACCGGCGGACGAACGCCCGAAGCACCACCTCCCAGGCGTTCCTATTGGAACAGCAGTATATATAATCAAGTAAGCGTTTCGTCTGCCGATTTACCCGCCCGACGATCTCACCGGACGGTGAGACCACCCCAGGAGGCTCGATGCCGGACGCCAGCCAAGCAGAACGCTTGTTGATCGACGGCCGGCTGGTCCCGGCGGCCGATGGCGGTACGTCCACCAGCCCCTGCGGGCCTGCCTGCCGTTCCTCGTCCGCACCGGCGAAAGACTTTGACAACGCGGTGGGCGGCAACCCCGGTCGGCCTGTGTGATCCGTGACTTCGCATCGCCGAAGTTCTTCAAGGAGACTGAGATGGTCGAGTACAGCCCGTTCTCGCGGGAGACTGCGCACAACCCCTTCCCCGTGTACAAGCAGCTCCGGGACGAAGCGCCCGTCTACCACAACGAACAGGTCGGCTTCTGGGCGTTGTCGCGTTACGAGGACGTCGTCGCGGCCCATCTGGACACCGACGTCTTCTCCAGCGCACAGGGTGTGACCATCGAGGGCCTCGACAGAGGCGGCCCCTTCCTCATTATCAAGGACCCACCCGAGCACACCCTGCACCGCAAGATCGCCGCACGGATGTTCACGCCACGGCGTATCGGCCAGCTGGAGCCGTTCATCCGCGCCACCGCCGCGGACCTGCTGGACAAGGTGCGTGACCAGGACCGCTTCGACCTGGTCCAGGACTTCTCCTTCCGGCTGCCGCTGGACGTCATCAGCGAGCTGATCGGCATCCCGGCCGACCTTCGCATCCGAGTCCACGAGCTGAGCGACCGGATGGCGGTCCGCAACGAGGACATGTCGCCATCGGAGGACGTTCATTATGCCGGCGCGGAACTGTTGTCCTTGCTCACGGGGCTGGTCAGGGAGCGGCGCAAGAACCCCGGCGAGGACGTCATCACGTTGCTGATGAACACCGAGGTGGAGGACGAGGACGGCACCCCTCGCTCCCTCGGCGACGACGAACTGGCCATGCGCTTCCTGGAACTGGCCTTCGCCGGCCACGAGACGGTCGCCAAGCTCATCCCCAACGGCGTCATCGCACTGAGCTGGTACTCCGACCAGCGACGCGAGCTGGTCGCGGACCCCACCCTGATCCCGGGCGCGGTCGAGGAGATGCTCCGCTGGGACCCGCCGTCGCACTACCAGGGCCGTTGGACGCTGCGCGACGTTGAGCTGCACGGCACGCTCGTCCCTGAGGGAGTGCGGGTGATCCTCCTCACCGGCGCGGCGGTGCATGACGAGCGCAAGTTCCCCGATCCGGAGTACTTCGACATCCACCGTGACATCGACCGGCATGTGAGCTTCGGTTTCGGCCGGCACCTCTGTCTGGGCGCGTCGCTGGCGCGGCTGGAGACCAAGGTGGCCTTCGAGGAACTGCTCAAGCGCTTCCCCGACTTCACCTTCGACGAGACGGGCGTCGAACGGCACTTCTCGAGTAACGTCCGCGGCCTGGCCAGCCTGCCGCTGCTCGTGGAGCGGCCCGCGGCCGTCTGACCCGCCCCTGAGGCCCCCGCGTCCTGAGTGGGCCCTCGGCGTCCCCTAGGATTTTCACGACATCGGAGGCAGTCATTCCCCACTACAAGACCCTGCGGTACGAGGAACGCAACGGCGTCGCCTGGGTGACCCTGAACCGCCCGGAAGTGCTCAACGCCTTCGACGTGGTCATGATGCACGAGTTGCATGCGTGCTGGCGTGATCTGCGGGACAACGACGAGGTGAATGCGATCGTCCTGACCGGTGCGGAGGACAAGGCGTTCTGCACCGGCGCGGACCGTGACGCGATGGGCGTGGGCGATCCTGGCCGGGCCAACGACATCGGGCAGCGCGGCGGTACACCGCTGCATCAGAACGACCCCGGAGACTGGCTGCCGCCCAAGACCGCCGGTGAGCTCTGGAAGCCGGTCATCGCCGCGGTCAACGGCATGGCATGCGGCGGCGCGTTCTACCTGCTGGGTCAGGCTGACATCATCATCGCCGCCGAGCACGCCACGTTCTTCGATCCGCACACCACCTACGGCATGGCGGCGGTGTTCGAACCGATGGCGATGCTCCAGCGGATGCCCATCGGCGAAGTACTGCGGATGTCGCTCATGGGAGCCTACGAGCGGATGAGCGCGCGACGGGCACACGAGATCGGTCTGGTCCAGGAGGTCGTGCCCGGCACTGAGCTGATCGAGGCCGCCCGGCATGTGGCGGAGACCATCGCCTCTCAGCCACCGCTGGCGGTCCAGACGACGGTCCGCGCCGTCTGGTACGCGCAGGAACTGGGCCATCGTCAAGCCCTGGACGTAGCCAAGACCCTGATCCACCTCGGTACCGATCAGGACTCCCTCGCCGCCGGCCAGCGAGTCTTCGCCAGCGGCCGGCGCCCGCAGTGGCGGCTGCGCTGAGCGAGCCCGGGGAGCGGGCGACCAGGCCGCGAGGGCACCATCCACCGACGGCGGGACGAACCGGCACCTCGAGGCGCCGCGCGCCATTCCGGTCACCGCACCCGAGCACCAAGCGGAGGCCGCGGTATCGGGCATGGCATAGGTGTTGACCATGCGAATACTTGATACGCATTGGACGACTTGAGTCAACGATGGGCACCGTGCGACCGCACCCCATCGGGACTTCCCGCAAGGAGATCACGTGAAGCCGATGACCGATGTGAACCAGACGCTCACCTCTTGTTCGGCCTCACCCACCGCGTGGCGGTGGTAATCCGCCCACGCCAAAGAGGCGGTCAACGCCCTCCGCCGCAAGCTGCCGGCAACAGTCGCCGGGTTCGTGAGTTCCCTGGGGTCGTCTGGCCGACATCCCAACCCCGAAGACTTCGCGGGTCTCCCGCGTGCGCCGGAGCCCGTAGAACTCGGTGTGGTCGGCTCCGTGCGGCATCAGACCCTCAGCCGTGCAACACCTGGCCCGGGTACCCGCCCCCACAGGCCGGATGGGATTTTCGGCAAGCGCAGGGTCAGGGAGTCCAGCGGTGCTCGACCTGGGCGAATCGCCAGTAGGCGATGGCCACGGCCCAGACGGCGACGAACAGGCCCACGATGATGAAGCCGACGTTGTTGAGGTCGAGGCCGGCGATCCAGTCGGTGACCGGGTTCTCGATGCCCGCGTCGTCGTGCAGCAGGGCGACGATCTCGATGGTGCCGATGACGAAGGCGACCGCCACCGAGAGCCCGGTGATGGTGAGGTTGTAGTAGATCTTCCGTACCGGGTTGGCGAACGCCCAGTGGTAGGCGAAGTTCATGAAGGTGCCGTCGAGAGTGTCGAACAGGCTCATCCCGGCGGCGAACAGCAAGGGCAGAACGATGATCGCGTACCAGGGCAGCCCGCCGGCCGCTCCGGATCCGGCCAGTGCCAGTACGGTGACCTCGGTGGCGGTGTCGAAGCCGAGCCCGAACAGCATGCCGATCGGGAACATGTGCCAAGGGTGGGAGATCGAGCGCAGCAGTCCGCGGAGGATCCTGTTGATGAGGCCGCGCTGGTCGAGCTTGGCCGCCAGGACCGTCTCGTCGAACTCGCCGCGGCGCATCGCCCGCCAGACCTTGGCGATCCCGACCATCGCGATGAGATTGACGAAGGCGATGAGATACAGGAAGCCGCCGGAGACGCCGGTCCCGATCAGCCCCATGGTCTGGTGCGTCGCGGAGTGCTGGTCCGACAGCACGGTGGCCAGGTGAGCGCCCACGGTCACCAGGGCGGCCATCAGGACCACCATGCCGGAGTGGCCGAGGGCGAACCAGAACCCGGTCGACACCGGGCGCCTGCCCTCGGCCATGAACTTGCGGGTCGTGTTGTCGATGGCCGCGATGTGATCGGCGTCGAAGGCGTGGCGCATGCCCAGGGTGTAGGCCGTGACGCCCAGGCCGAGACCGAAGACCTTCGTGCCGATTGTGTAATGCTCGGGCACGACCAGCAGGGTGAGTACACCCCAGGCAACGACGTGCAGCAGGGTGATCGCGCCGAAGAGGATGGCGACGCGTATCCAGTCCGCCCGCGTCAGGGCTTGGCGTGCTTGTGTATGCACGTTCGTAAGACCGCCTTCCAGCACCTCGTGGAATGGTTCCTTTCGGTGCCGTGGCCGGTCTCCTGGCTGACGGGTTGACGCTCCGCCCCGCCTTCCCGGATGCAGGCATCCAGTGGCTCCCCGGTCAAGGGGTGGGGCAGAGCTTCCCGATCACAGTGGCGAGGGCCGCGCCGGATTAGCGAGCTTGCGAGCGAACAAGCAGCGCTTACACCGGCTTCCCGAACACCACGGCCCGTTTACCGTACGGGTAGGTACTCCATACCTTCAAATCTCCTCGGGTGTAGATATGGCAGCCTTCCGTCACCGGCTTGACAGGAAGGGCCCATGCATCTGGTATCCCCGGAGCGTGTCCACCGCCGGATCATCGACGACCATCGCGGCTTCGAAACCATCGCGGAGGCCGGTGACGGCCGGGATGGACGCGCCTGGGTCGGCCGGTTCGGCATGCTGCTCGGACCCCGGGCGGCTCACCCTTCGCCGGGGCCTGCCGGTCGGACCGGGGCTGGACGAAGGTGAGGGCCTCCAACGGAAAGACCGGCTGGGCCGCGACCTACTACCTGCGCCGGGCATCCCTGTAGCAGACAGCTTCACGGCATGACCGCCGGCAGGGCCGCGCCCCTTCCGGCGGGTGGTCCCCTCCTCGGCCGCCGGTGCGCTCCCGCGGCCGGTGCCGCCCAGGCACCTCACCGAACCCCGCACCGGCCCGTGGCCCGCCACGCGCACAATCCCCGCATTCACAAAAGCCCCACCCACACCGATCGGAGACTCTGATGGAACAGGTCCCGCCACGGCACTCCCATCACCTGCATAATCGCTGCGTGGACGCCGCCTGCGCGGAAACCATCGGCCCCAACCGCGCAGGCGGCGTCCCCTCCGGCGGCCAGCCCCAGGACGACCACGTCGGGCCCTGCGCGCACTACCACCAGACGGCCGGTTAACACCGGCAGCCAGAGTGCACGGGAATGCGCCGGTCGACGCGGATGATCTCGCGTCGGTCGGCACCCTTCCCGCCGGCAGGCACCTTGCGCCTTCCCCGGGAGCATGCCGGCCGGGGATCGGCCTCTACCGGTGACGCGACCGGAGCCTCCCTCGGCCGCACCCCTACCCGGCATCCACCCCTGACACTGACGTGTATCGGCGCTACCCAAGCCGACCCAGTTCGACTTCTGTCCACAGGTGCTCTGGAATGTCTGCCGCGCTCCAGTCGAGGGCGGATTGCGCGTGAGCACAGGTGCGGACCCCGGTGACGACGGAGGCAACCGCCGGGTGGCGGAGCGGGAACTGGATCGCCGCATGCGGCAGTGTCGTTCCGTGCAGGGCGCAGGCGCGGGCAAGGTCTCGTGCGTGTTCGAGGATTGGCGTCGGGGCGGGACCGTAGTCGAAGTGCGCGTCGTCCGGGGGCCAGCGGTGGGCGAGCAGGCCCGAGTTGAACGGTGCGGCAGCGACCACGGACACCTCACGCGCCACGCAGGCGTCCAGCAGGGGCTCCGCAGTGCGGTCGAGGAGTGTCCAGCGGCCGGCCACCATGAGGACGTCGACGTCTGCCTCGGCCACGATGCGGGTGAGAGGGGCGACGGCGTTCATGGCGGCGCCGATGGCACCCACCACCCCTTGCTCCCGAAGGCCGGCCAGAGCGGGAAGTGCTTCGTGGATTGCCTGGTCCATGTGGTCGTCGGGGTCATGGACGTAGACGACGTCCACTCGGTCGAGCCGGAGCCGCTTCAAGCTGGCCTCCAGGCTGCGCAGTACCCCGTCGCGGGTGTAGTCCGGTGTGCGGATCAGCGTGTCGGGGACAGCGAAGCCACCGGCCGCGAGGTCGGATCCGGTCGGGACCGGGTTGCGTCGCAGGAGGCGACCCACTTTGGTCGATACGGCGAACTGTGCCCGCGGACGGCCTGCCAGGGCCGCTCCTAGTCGTTCCTCGGAAAGGCCGAGTCCGTAGTGAGGAGCCGTGTCGAAGTAGCGCACGCCGCCGTTCCACGCAGTCTCGATGGCGGCGTAGGCGTCCTCGTCGGTCAGGGGGCTGTAGAGGTTGCCGATCGGTGCTGCTCCGAAGCCGAGCGCGGTGACGGAGACCTCGGTTCGGCCCAGTCGACGGGTCAGCATGCTGGGATCCCGTACCAGCGTGCTGCGGTGCCGCCGAACAGCGCGGCATGCTCCGAGGGACTGAGCGCCGCCGTCAGTGCGCCTGCGGCCCCGATCACCTCGCCGTAGCTCGCAGCGAGCAGGCAGACCGGCCAATCCGAGCCGAACATCAGCCGATGCGCACCGAGGTGCTCCAGCAGGACGTCGGTGAACGGACGCAACAAGGTGGTCGTCCACTTCGTGGTGCGGGTCACCAGACCGGACAGTTTCACTGTGACGTTGGGGTAGGCGGCCAACTGCGCCATCTGCGCGGCCCAGGCGGGCAATCCGCCGGGTCCTATCTCGGGGTTGCCCGCGTGGTCCAAGACGAAGTTCACGTGGGGAAGCTCCCTGACGGTGCGCACGGCGGATGCCAACTGGTCCGGGCGAACCAGAAGTTCATAGACCAAGCCTGCTGCGCCGACTGCGGTGATGCCGCGGCGGACGATGGTGCGCTCGAGCCAGTTCGGATCGTCTTCGTCCTGGACGCCGTGCCGGATGCCGACCAGCGTGCGGCCGGCGGGCAGTTCCTGGAGTAGGGCGAGCCGGTCGCTGACGTCCGCGACGGTCAGGTCGACCCATCCGACCACCCCCGCGATGGCGGAGTCGGTGGCTGCCAGGCCGATCAGCTCCGGAGTCTCGGCCGCAACAGGGCCCGTCTGCACGACGATGGTGGCTTCGATCCGGTGGAGTCGAAGCTCGGGCCGCAACTCGTCGATGGTGAAGGACTTGTTGAGCTGCGGGATGTCGGCGG
>JAOPYK010000259.1 GCA_025964695.1 Streptosporangiaceae bacterium
GGGCGGGTATGGGTATACGCGTGATTTCCCGGTGGAGCGGATGATGCGGGACGCGAAGATCACCCAGATTTATGAGGGCACCAACCAGATCCAGCGCGTCGTCATGGCCCGCCAACTCCTCAAATAGCCACCGCCGCCCTCGTCCTCGCCCCGTGCGTACTGTTGGGGACGAGGGCCGGTCTCAGTGGTGGAAGCTGGTTCCGTCCTCGGGCCCCGTCATCGGTTCACGCTGGCGCCGCAGCCACGGCAGCACCGTCCGCAGGTCCTCCATCAGGTTGTCGGCCAGATCGAGGGAGAAGCCGTTGCGGCACACCACCCTTAGCACGGCCAGATCCTGGCGGTCCGGCGGGAAGGTGTAGGCGGGCACCAGCCAGCCGTGTTCGCGCAGCCGCCGGGACACGTCGAAGACGTCGAACTCCTTGACGTCCTCGGTGGTGGTGAACGCGAAGACGGGAAGCTGGTCGCCGCGGGTGAGCAACCGGAAGCAGCCCAGCTCCTCGATCTCGCGGGCCAGATGCATGGCGACGTCACGGCAGGCCTGCTGCACAGCGCGGAAACCATCGAAGCCGAGCCGCAGGAAGTTGTAGTACTGCGCGATGACCTGGGAACCGGGCCGGGAGAAGTTGAGCCCGAAGGTCGGCATGTCCCCGCCGAGATAGTTGACGCGCTCCACCAGCTCCTCGGGCAGCGCCTCCCGGTCGCGCCACAATGCCCATCCCACCCCGGGGTAGACCAGCCCGTACTTGTGGCCGGAGGTATTGATCGACTGCACTCGCGGGAGGCGGAAGTCCCACAGCAGATCCGGGTCGAGGAACGGTGCGATCATCGCGCCGGAGGCGCCGTCCACGTGGACGGGCACATTCAGCCCGGTACGTTCCTGCAGGGCGTCCAGGGCCGCGCAGATCTCCTCGACCGGCTCGTAGCTGCCGTCCATCGTAGAGCCGAGGATGCTGACGACACCGATGGTGTTCTCGTCGCACAGCTCGACTGCCTGCTCGGCGGTCAGATGGTAGGTGTCACCCCGCATGGGCGCGAGCCGCGCCTCGACCTCCCAGAAGTTGCAGAACTTCTCCCAGCACACCTGCACGTTGGCGCCCATCACCAGATTCGGCCGGGCGCCGGGATAGCGGTCGGCGTTCCGGTGCATCCATCGCCGCTTGAGCGCCATCCCGGCCAGCATGCACGCCTCACTGGAGCCGGTGGTGGAGCAGCCGACCGCCTCGTCGGGATCGGCGATAGGAGCATTCCACAGGTTGGCCAGGATGGAGATGCAGCGCTGCTCCAGTTCGGCGGTCTGCGGATATTCGTCCTTGTCGATGACGTTCTTGTCGGCGGTCTCGGCCAGCAGCTGGGTGGCCTGCGGCTCCATCCATGTGGTGACGAAGGTGGCCAGGTTGAGCCGAGCGTTGCCGTCGAGCATCAGCTCGTCGTGGACGAGCCGGTAGGCGATGGTCGGCGCCATCGGGCCGTCCGGCAGCCGGTGCCGGGGCAGCGGCGTCTTCACACCCGCGATCGGATCGGCCTCCCCGATCAGCGGGTTCACCGCCAGCGGCCGTTCGTGCCGGTGCCCCTTGCGCAGCGTCATCGTCATGCTCCCGTTCGCGGTAGGCCCGTTGATCGCCAGTCTGGCACCGGGCTCGCCGTCCCGGCGGGAGCCGTGACGAATTCAGATCAAACTTTGGGCTGGCCGAGCCGGGGAGGACTGGTGAGGAAACCCAGCCCCCACGAGATGTGCATCGTGGCGTACACCAGCGGGAGCCGTACCCACGCCGCCGACGGCAGCCCGCGGCCGGTCGGCACCGAACCGGCGATCACCGCGGCGAAGTAACCGCCCGGGATGATCCAGCCGGGCCAGAACCCGAAAGCCCCGGCGACCGCGCCGCCCGCCATGGCGATCACCGCGATCGGCGGCGCGAGATAGCGCAGGCTGAGGGTGCCCTGGTGCTCGCGGCCGACGACCCGGCGCCAGCGGCCGGTATGGAAGTACTGCCTGGCCAGCGCCCGCAGGTTGGGCCGGGG
The DNA here is from genome assembly GCA_025964695.1 of Streptosporangiaceae bacterium. GTDB lineage: Bacteria > Actinomycetota > Actinomycetes > Streptosporangiales > Streptosporangiaceae > Actinomadura_E. The sequence goes on from JAOPYK010000259.1 coordinate 2,020, forward strand.
CCGGTAGGTGACCTTCATCCGGGGCGTGAACCAGACCCGGCCGCCGCTCTGCCGGATGCGGTGGTTCATCTCCCAGTCCTGTGCCCGTACGAACGTCTCGTCGTAGCCACCGACCCGCTCCAGGGCGGTGCGCCGGAAGGTGCCGAGGTAGACGGTCTCGACCTCGCCCGCCTCGCCACCGGTGTGGAACCGTGCGTTCCCGACACCGATCTTGGAGGTCATCGCGCGGGCCACGGCCTTCTCGAACGGCGTGACGCCTTCGGCGGCCATGATGCCGCCGACGTTGTCGGCCCCGGTCTCCTCCATGGTCTCGACCGCGGCGCGTACATAGTCGGACGGCAACAGTGAGTGCCCGTCGACCCGTACCAGGATCGAGTACTGCGAGGCCTTGATCGCGATGTTCAATCCCTGCGGCGTACGCCCGGTGGGGTTGGACACCACGATGACCCGCGGGTTCTCGGCGGCGAGCCGGTTGGCGATCTGCTGGGTGCGGTCCCTGGACGGGCCGACGGCGAGCACGAGCTCCAGCTCACCCGGATAGTTCTGCTGCATGATGTGCCCGACCGCGTCGGCCAGATGCCGTTCCTCGTTGAGGACCGGCATGATCACCGATACGGCCGGCCAGGTGCGCTGGTCGACACTCACTTCGCTGCTGCTCTGCGCGTTGGGAGACGGTTTCATGACGCCGCCACGCTACTGTACGAATCCCGGGTTGCAGGCAACGAACGTACGGTTTCCAGTGTCCTTTATCGGCGGATTATCAGGGGACGCGGCGAGAAACCGGACCACGGGGCGCCTGACCAGGCGCTGGAAGGCGGTGTCGAGCATGGCGGATGACAACGACGGAGAACCGTTCGAGCGCTACTTCCGGCCGCGACCGGGCACACCGGGCGGGGACGGTGCCGGCGATGCCGGTGATTTCAGCTCGTCCGACGACGGCGCCCCCGCGGGCGTCGCCATCGATGACACGCGGGCACCCCGCGTCTCCGTCGGCGTCCCCGCGCCGCGCGGTCACCGCAGGCCCGACGGCCCGGGAGCCGAGAGCAGATCTCCCCGCCGCGGCATGGCGAGCGCCCGGCGGCAGCGCAGGTTCCTGATGGTGTCCTCGGTGATATCCGGCTTCGTGCTGCTCTCCTCCGGCGGGGCGTGGGCGTTCCAGAGCTATGTCACCGGCAGCATCGACAAGGTCGGGGTCGGCGGGCTCGGCAAGGGCAAGGGCGACGGGCCCAAGGGCGCGATGAACATCTTGATCGCCGGAGTCGACCGGCGGGACGGCCTGACCAAGGCCCAGCAGCAGGAGCTGCATCTCGGCAACGTGCCCGGCGAGCGTTCCGACACGATGATGCTGGTGCACGTGTCGGCCGATCACGACAAGATTTCCGTCGTCAGCCTGCCCCGCGACTCCTACGTCACGATTCCCGCGCACAGGTCGAACGGCTCGGAAGGCGCCAAGAACAGCTTGGTGCCGGCCCGCTTCGGCAAGCTCACGTGGGCTTACCAGTTCGGCGGCCCGGACCTCACGGTGGCCACCATCAAGAACGCCACCGGAGTGGCCATCGACCACTACATCGAGGTCAACTTCTTCGGCTTCGTGAAGATGGTCGACGCTCTGGGCGGGGTGGACATCTGCACCGAACAGCCGATCAACGACCCGAAGAGCGGGCTGCAACTGACGGCCGGGAAGCACCCCGACGTGGGGGGCGTCAAGGCGCTCGGCTTCGCACGGGCCCGCTACACCCTGGGGGACGGCACCGACCTGGGCCGGATCGACCGCCAGCAGCAGTTCGTGTCGACCATGATGAAGAAGGCGCTCAGCTCCAACACGCTCAGTGACCCCATCAAGTCCGCGAAGTTCCTGAGCGCCGCGCTCAAGGCCGTACGCGTCGACAAGGGCCTGGCCAAGAACCTGCCCGCACTGGCCGACCAGATGAAGAGCATGTCCACCGACAGCATCGTCTTCGCCAAAGTGCCGCTGTCCAATCCGGGCTACAACGTGGTGATGTGGAATGCCAGGCTGCCGCAGTCCACAGTGCTGTGGGACGGCCAGGCGGCGGCCGACCTCTTCGCGCACTTCCGCAAGGACCAGCCGCTCATCAAGCCCACGCCGACGGCCGCCGTCGCACAGGCGCCGGCCCAGACGCCGACCCAGGCCAAGCCCAAGGACCAGCTGACCGTGCCGCCCGGCCAGATCACCGTCCGGGTGCTCAACGGCGTCGGCACCCGAGGGGTGGCGCGTCAGTCGGCGGGCGACCTGAGGAAGGCGGGCTTCGTGCCCGTGGTGGTCTCCGGCACGGCCAGTACGATCGGCATGAAGACCACACTGATCCAGTACGGCCCGGCGCGGGAGGACTCCGCCAAGACTCTCGCCGCGGCGATCCCGGGGGCCAGGATCAAGAAGGTGCCCTCCCTCGGTGGCACCGTCCAAGTGCTCGTCGGGGCGAACTGGACCGGGGTGAAGAAGGTGAAGGTGGCCCCGGCCGGCGGAGAAGCCCCGCAGCCCGCGGCGCGGACCGCCACCCAGAACGTTCTCTGTAAATAGCTGAAGCCCTCATAATGCGGGCTACGCTGCTGCCTGACCGGCGCGCGGCGCGCCACATCGGGCCCTGTTCCGGGCCGAGGAGGTAGCGATGCCCAACGGTGTACGGCATGTGCTCGGTCTGGTCGCCGGCGTGATCCTGGCTCCGGCGGTCGCGGCGGGGCTGTTCTACGGCACCGAGCGGATGGCGCGATTCTTCCAGATCTACCTCTTGCACAGCGGCGCCCAGTGGGTCCCCCTCGCCGTCCTGACCGCGGTCGGCGTGACCCTGGGAGTGCTGGCCGGTTCCCGGATCTCGCCGCTCGGCTCGCTGGTACCCGGCCTGCTCTTCACCGGCGTCGGCGGGCTCTGGGTCGTCGCCCCGACATGGATGGCGCGCAACAGCGCCCGCAAGCTCCCGGACAGCCTCGAACGCGGCTATCAGATCGTCGGCCCGTACGGACTGCTGCTGGTGCTCGGGCTGGTGCTGTTCGTCGCCTCGCTGCCGCCGTCCCGATGGCGGGCACGCGAGCCGCGGATCGCGGCCCGGCACACCTATGAGTACGGAACCCCCGACGCCCGCCTCGACCGTGGCGCGGAGCAGGGCGCCTATATCCCGCCGGCGCTGCAGTACGGGCAGAACCCGCAGGAAGGGCAGCCGCCCACCTACCGTGATCAGGGCCCCGCCTTCGCGGATCCGGGCCCGGTCCAAGGCCAGGGTCCCGGCTCGCGGCCTGCGGCCAACGACCCTGGTCCGCGTGGCGTACCCGGCTCTGGGACGGCCCCGGGCTCGGCATCCGGACGGCCGGGTCCCGCACCCGGATATCGCTCCCGTGAGAACCCGGACCCCCCGGACTGGGCCGCCCCGCCGCCTGGTCCGCCGCCCTTCAGGCCCTAGCCGACCCGGCCGGGGCCTGCCCGGCCGCCGCCGCGAACCCGTACGGACCCGTCAGAGAACTGCGAGCGTGCCGGGTACGTCGTCGATGACCAGGGCGTCGACCCCGGCCCGGGCATAGGCCGGGGCGTCTTCGGGCTTCGGGCACCAGGCCAGCACCTCCAGGCCCGCCCGATGCGCGACCTCGACCGAGTGCTCCACCGGCCGATGCCTCCGGGGTCGCGCGGTCGTGGCCGGGTCCGTCCCGGACTCCGTGCCGGCCTGCGTGAACCGGAACGAGCCGGTGTGCAGACCCACCGCCTGCAGGCCGAGCCCGGCCGCGGCGGCCAAGCCATGCCACATCGGGAAACCGAGCCAGGTGAGCAGGCCGAGCGGCACCCCCGGCAGGTTCTCCTTCAGATGCAGCAGGACCGCCGGGTCGAACGAGGTCAGCAGCAACGGCCGGCGCCGCGCCTCGGCCGCCAGCACCGGCAGCAGCAGCGCGCCGGTACGCCGGGCCGGTGCGTCGACGGCGTCCTCGAGGATGGTCTTGATGTCCACATCCACGGCGACCGTGGTCGGCAGGGCCTCGAACACGTCCCGCAGCCGGGGCAGCCCGCAGGCGTCGGCGGTCTGTTCGACCACGAAGTCACCGCCGGCCGTGACGGGGTCGTGCCGCAGCACGAGCTCGTCGTCCGCCGTGCGCTGCACGTCGATCTCCACCCAGGAGATCCCGGCCCGGACCGCGGTGAGCATCGAGTCGACGGTGTTCTCCACCACCACCTGGCCGTCAACCGCCCCTTTCACCGGCCCGTTCATCGCGCCGTTGCCGGCCGCCGCGAGCCCGGCGTCCGTCATGCCGTCCGTGACGCTGCCGGTCCGCAGCGCGGCTCCGGCCAGCCGGCCGGTCGCCGGAACGCCGCTGACGGGCACCGAGCCGGAGCCCGAGCCGCGGTGCCCGATGATGGTCGGCCTGGAGGTGAAGATCATGAGGTTCTCCCGTCGGGATGTGAAAGGCGGTACGTCATGGTGGCGCGCGAGGGTCAGAGCGGCGGGTGCCCGGCCAGATGTTCGGCGATGGCCACGTCCATCGGATGAGTGACCTTGAGGTTGCGTTCGCTGCCCTCCACGACGGGGATGGGCACATCGGGCAGGTAGCGGTGCACGATCCCGCAGTCGTCGGTGGCGGAACTCCGGTGCAGGGGGCCTGCGTCGTCGGCAAGGGCGAGCTCGTACGCCTTGCGGATCGTGCCGAGACGGAAGCCCTGCGGAGTCTGGAACCGGCGCAGCCCGGAGCGGGCCGGCATCGCGGTCACCAGGTCGTCGGAGACCCCGACGATCGTGTCGGCGACGGGCATCCCGACGGCCACCGCCTCGTGCGATTCGAGGGCCGTCAGGCACCGGCCGATCACGTCGTGGCCGACGAAGGGACGGGCCGCGTCGTGGAAGAGCACCCGGGCGTCGTCGGGCTCCGCGGCCAGTGCCGTCAGCGCCCGTACGGTCGACTCGGTACGGCTCGCGCCGCCCTCGATCACCGCGGAGACCCGGCCGTACGGCGCGGCGATGGTCCTGGCGGCGTCGGCCCATCCCGGTGCCATCACCACGATGATTTCGTCGATGCCCGGTGGGTCTTGGGGGAACGTGTCGAACGCTTCGATGGCGTACGACAGGATCGGCCGTCCGGCCACCTCGATCAACTGCTTGGGGATCGCAGACCCGACACGCTGTCCGGTGCCACCGGCCAGAATCACGGCGAGCGTTCTCATGTGAGCCGCTACGCTGTGGGGGCGCCCGCTTCCATGATCCCGATCTTTGCGGTGCATAACCTTGTCCTGCCGTGGAGGGCGTCGATGACGTTGGCCGTAGTGGTCGCCACCGAACCGATCGACCTGGGGGCCGCCGCCGGGCTCGCGTACGACGCCGAGAGGTCGCTCCTGGGACGTCTGCTCGACCAGCTGGCCTCGCTCAACGTACCGGAGATCCATCTCATCGCCAGGCGGGACATGGCGCCGGTTCTCCGCACGCTGAGCCCGGAGTCCGCGCAGGAGCCTTGCCTCAAGGTCATCGAGTCCGATGACCTGGCGCAGGACCTGCGGGAGATCTCCCGGCTGGCCCGGGCCGCGACGGAGCCGGTGCTCGTCCTGCACGGGGACATCGTGGCGAGCGATGAGCTGCTGAACCGGTTCGAGCGCGGGGCCAAAGGCCCCGCGGCCGCTGTGACCGGCCCGTTCACCACCACCCGCCCGCCCATCCGGGTGAGGCGGCATCTGATCGACTCGGCTGGGTCCCGCCATCACCAGGTCACCAACCCCGATGGTGTCTTCCGCGGAGTGCTGCGGATCGCGCCGCCCGCCACCGGGGTGCTCGCGGACGCCGCCGAGGAGCTCGCCGCGCTGGTGGAGACCTCGGACGCGCTCGGCCGGCCCGACCCGGTCCGCACGACGAGCGGCGAGATCGCCGAGCACCTCGAGGTCTTCGTCGACAACGACGTGGACGGCGACCTGGCCGAAACCACGGGCGGGGTGCCCGGCACGCTGGCCACGATCGCCCCCAAGGGCGATGACGTGCCCGCCCTGCTGCTGGTCGGCCTGGTCCGTTCCGGAGTCCGGGTGACCGCCCGGAGCGCCGGAGGCCTGGCCTGCGACCGGGCGCTGACCGTCGAGGAGGCCGCCGCGGCCCGAACCACCGTGGAGGCGGTCGACGAGGAGAAGATCCGCCTCGACGCCGCGGTGAAGAGCAACGATGGGTTCTTCACCACGTACGCGGTCAGCACGTACTCGCGGTACATCGCGCGCTGGGCCGCCAAGCGGCGGCTCACGCCCAACATGGTGACGTCCTTCTCCATGTGGATAGCGATCGTCGCCGCGGTCTGGTTCGCGGCGGGCACCCGCCTCGGCATGGTCGTCGGTGCGGTGCTGTTCTACTTCTCGTTCGTCTTCGACTGCGTGGACGGGCAACTCGCCCGCTACACCCGGCAGTACAGCACCCTCGGGGCCTGGCTGGACGCCACCTTCGACCGGGCCAAGGAGTACGTCGTCTACGCGGGCCTCGCGGTCGGCTCGACCGCCGCGGCGGCCGGCAGCGGGGTGTCCGGAGGAGACGTCTGGGGACTGGCCGTCGCCACGCTGATCCTGCAGACGCTCCGGCACATGGTGGACTTCTCCTTCGCCGCGGGCAAGACGCGGGCCGTGCCAGAGCCGCGCCCGACCCGCGCGCTGGCGGAACCGGGAGACGGCGCACAGGTGGCCGCTCAGCCGGTGAGCGAGCCCGCGACCGGATTCGGGCCGCGATCGGCCGGACGTGGCGCCGGTCTCGGCCGGCTGGTGGTCCGCCTCTCGCACCGCACGGAGAAGATCCCCGGCCTGCGCTGGGCCAAGAAGATCGTGGTCCTGCCCATCGGGGAGCGGTTCGCGCTCATCTCGATCACCGCCGCGCTCTTCAACGCGCAGGTGACATTCATCGCGCTGCTGGTATGGGGTTCCCTGGCCGCGGCGTACACCCTGACCGGACGAGTTCTGAGGTCTCTCGCCATATGAGCGTGCTCTCCCTCCCCGCGTCCGCCGGCCGGACCAACCAGCTGGCGGTCTACCGGGACGACGGCCCGATCTGTGGCCTGCTGGGCCGGCTGGCGCAGGGTAACCTGCCGCCGCTGCTCCCCGCGCTGGTCGCGGCGGTCATCACCCTGGTGCTGCTGTTCGCCGGGGTCGGCGGCGAGGGCGGCCTGGCGCTGTTCGCCCCGGTGGTGGCGCTGCTGCTCACCGGCCCGGCCTCCACCCATCCGCACGACGGGCGCCTCGACTGGCTCGTACCCCCTATGATCCGGGCGATCGAGTATGGTTACCTGGCCGTCCTGGGATTCGCACACGGTGTGTCGGAACCACTGATCTATGTGCTGATCGCGGTGCTGGCTTACCACCACTACGACACTGTGTACCGCACCCGGCAGAAGCTCTGGCCACAGGAATGGGTCTTCCAGGCCGGCTTGGGCTGGGAGGGGCGCATGCTCATCGTGGCGGCCGCCGGCTTCGTCGGTGTACTGCCGTTCGCGTATGCGGCACTCGCCACCTACCTTGGCGTGTTGTTCGTTGTCGAGAGCGTTCTCACCTGGACGCGGACCGATCGTGGTAGCGGCGTGATGGTCAATCTCGAAGAGGAGGAGGAAGCCCAATGATCGGCATGGTGCTCGCAGCGGGGGCCGGACGCAGGTTGCGCCCGTACACCGACACGCTGCCCAAGGCGCTGGTCCCCGTGGCTTCAGACGCCGACGGTGAGATCACGATTCTCGACATCGCGCTGAGCAACCTGGCCGAGGTCGGGCTGACCGACGTCGTCATCGTCGTCGGCTACTGCGCGAACGCCGTGGAAGAGCGGCAGGCCGAACTCGAGGCGAAGTACGGCGTCACGATCACCCTTGTCCACAACGACAAGGCCGAGGAGTGGAACAACGCCTACTCCATGTGGCTGGCCAGGGAGTATTTCGCCAAGGGCGTCCTCATGGTCAACGGGGACACGGTGCATCCGGTGAGCATCGAGAAGACCCTATTGGCCCAGCGGGGACCGGATGTCCTCCTGGCCGTGGACAATGTGAAAACGCTGGCCGACGAGGAGATGAAGACCACCCTCGACGCCGCCGGCAACCTGCTGCGGATCACCAAGCTGATGGACCCCGCGCAGGCGTACGGCGAGTACATCGGAGCCACGCTGATCGAGCCCGCCGCCGCGGCGGCCCTGGCCGACGCGCTGGAGGCCACCTGGAAGGGCGATCCCGACCTCTACTACGAGGACGGCTACCAGGAGCTGGTGAACCGGGGCGGGACGATCGCCGTCGCCCCGATCGGCGCGGTCGACTGGGTCGAGGTCGACAACCACGACGACCTGGCCAAGGCCCGCGTCATTGCCAAGGGGTACCGCGCAGGGGTGCGCTGATGCCGCTGCTGACCAGGATGCTCAACGCCCCGCTGTCCATCGACGTACGGCGCGGGGCGATCCAGGGCCTGGGCAAGCTGCTCGCCGATCGGCGGATCGCCACGGAGGGACGGGTGGCGGTCGCCGTCGGACCCGGCCAGGGTGACGCCATCGCCGCGGACATCGCGCCCACGTTGGGTTCCGCCGAGGTCTTCAAGGTCGACGGCGGCACCGTCGAAGAGGCGGTCGCGCTCTCGTCCAAGCTGCGCGGCGGCTCCTACGAGGCACTGGTCGGCATCGGCGGTGGCAAGACGATCGACGTGGCGAAGTACGCGGCCACGCTGGCCGGCATCCCGATGGTCTCGGTGGCGACCAACCTCTCGCACGACGGCATCTGCTCGCCGGTGGCGTCGCTGGAGCACGACAAGGGCAAGGGCTCGTTCGGTGTCGCGCTGCCGATCGCCATGGTCGTCGACCTCGACTACGTCCGCGCGGCGCCCGAGCGGCTGGTGCGCTCCGGGGTCGGCGACGTGATCAGCAACCTGTCCGCGGTCGCGGACTGGGAGCTCTCGCACAGCGAGCAGGGCGATCCGATCGACCGGCTGGCGCTCACCCTGGCCCGCACCGCGGCCGAGGCCCTGATCTACCAGCCGAAGTCGATCGAGTCCGACGAGTTCCTGACCGTGCTGGCCGAGGGGCTGGTGCTGTCGGGGATGTCGATGTCGTGCGCCGGATCGTCCCGGCCGTCCAGCGGCGGCGACCACGAGATCCTGCACGCCGTCGACGCGCTGTTTCCCGGTACCGCCAACCATGGTGAGCTGGCGGGCATCGGCGCGCTGTTCTGCTTCTTCCTGCGTCACCAGTACCTCGGCGAGGACCCCGAGCGGGCCCGTACGGTCGCCGAGTGCCTGGCCCGGCACAAGCTCCCGCTGGTGCCCTCCCACATCGGCCTCACCGAGGAGCAGTTCGCCCGGGCCGTGCTGCACGCCCCGGAAACGCGTCCCGGCCGATACACCATCCTCGAGCACTTGGGCCTCGACGACAGCGCGGCCCTGAAGGCGGTAGGAGACTATGTCGACGCCTACGGACGCTGACTCCCCTGGCCGGCCGGGGACACCCGCCCCCGGTCCCGCCGCAGCAGGGCACCCCTCCCGGCGGTCCGCGTCGGTCGCCGATGTCCGGGCGGGCGGCCAGCCGCCGGGGCTGAAGCAACGGCGCAACGAGGAGCACTGGGCGGGCCGCCTCTACATGCGCTCCCTTTCGCCCTACTTCACCTGGGTGTTCCTGCGTCTCGGCTTCTCGCCCAACCAGCTCACGTATCTGATGATCGCGTGCGGCATCGGGGCGGGTGTGGTCGCCGGACTGTGGTCGGGCCTGGCCGGCGCCATCGCGACCGCTGTGCTGGTGCAGCTGTACCTGCTGCTGGACTGCTCCGACGGGGAGGCGGCCAGGTTCACCGGCCAGACCTCGGTGGCGGGCATCTACCTGGACCGGCTCGGGCACTACTTCTCCGAGGTCTCGTTGCTCATCGGGCTCGGGTTCCGGGCGCAGGGCGCCCTTACCAACGGCGGCTGGGTGGAGCTCGGCCTGATCGGGGCCCTCGGCGCGGCGCTGATCAAGGCGGAGACCGACAACGTGGTGGTGGCACGGGCCAAGTCGGGGCTGCCGGCCGATCCGGCGTCCGGAGACCGGGCGGCACGGCCCCGGTCGACCGGGCTGGCGCTGGCCCGCCAGGCGACCGCCGCCCTGCGCTTTCACCGGATCATCGGCGCGGTCGAACTGTCGCTGCTGATCGTGCTCGCCGCGGTCATCGACACACTCGCCGGAGGACTGACCGCCACCCGGGTGCTCGCCGTGGCGGTGGCCGTCGTGGCCGCGGTGCAGACGGTGCTGCACTTCGTCAGCATCGTCGCCTCGCGGAGGCTCAAGTGACATCCCGATGTAAACAACTGGGAGATCACATCCCGCTGACCGGGTCCTTGCACGAAGGTGTCATCGAGATGACAGACTTCTGCAAGATCACGGTTGAGAGGGCGGTGCGTCGGTGAAGGTCTCGGTGGTCGTGCTGACCATGGGCAACCGGCCGATGGAACTGGAGCGGTCGGTCGCCTCCGCGCTGGCACAGGAGAACGTCGAGGTCGAGGTGGTCCTGGTCGGCAACGGTGCCGACCCGCTGCCCGTCGGCCTGCCCGACTCCTCGCCGCTCGCCGACAAACGCGTACGGCTCGTACAGCTGCCCGGCAACGTCGGCATCCCCGCCGGGCGCAACCGGGGGGTGGAGGCCTCCACCGGTGAGCTGGTGCTCTTCCTCGACGACGACGGGTGGTACCGTTCGGCCCGGCTCGGCGCCTACCTGCGGGACCGGTTCGAGGCCGACCCCTCGCTGGGGATCATCTCCTTCCGGGTCCGGGACCCCGAGGGCGGCGCGGGGGAGCGCCGGCATGTGCCCCGGCTCCGCGCCGGCGACCCCGAGCGTTCCTCCGAGGTGACGACCTTCCTGGGCGGCGCCTGCGCCATGCGACGTTCCGCCTTCGACGCCGCCGGCGGGCTACCGGAGCGCTTCTTCTACGCGCACGAGGAGACCGATCTGGCCTGGCAGGCCCTCAACGCTGGATACCGGATCGAGTACGACGCCTCGGCCGTGATGTACCATCCGGCCGTCCTGCCGACCCGGCACGAGATGTTCTACCGTTACAACGCCCGCAACCGGGTCTGGCTGGCCAAGCGCAATCTGCCCTGGGCGCTGGCCTTCACCTATGTCGGGGTCTGGCTGACGCTGACCGTCCTGCGGGAGCGCAAGCCCGCCGCGCTCAAGCCGTGGCTCAGGGGCTTCGCCGAGGGCTGGCGGAACCCGGCCGGGAAACGCCGCCCCATCAAGTGGCGCACCGCCTGGCGCATGACCCGCATAGGCCGCCCCCCCATCATCTGACCCCCCTCGTCCCGCGACCCGGGTGGTGGGCAGCCTGGGTGCCGGCCAGCGCGGGTGCGGGTCAGGCTAGGAGGAGGTTGCGCCACTCTGGGGCGGTGGTGAGGACGATGAGGCGTTGCGTGGCCCTGGAGACGGCGACGTACAGGGTCCGCAGGCCGGTCGGGGACTGGGCGGCGATCTGCTCGGGAGCCACGATCAGTCCTGCGTCGAACTCCAGGCCCTTGGCCTCCAGCACGTCCAGGACCTGGACCCGGTCCGGAAGGCCCGACTCCAGCTCACGCCGGTCCTCGGCGGTCCAGGTCGCCGGGGAACCGCCTGCCGGGGAACTGCCTGCCGGGGAGGACAGGGTGTCGACGGCGTTGACGGGATTGAGAGCGTCGAGGTCGTCGAACGACAGGGCCGTCTGACCGTTGTGGGAGTCGGCGCCGGAGCCGCTGACCGGGGGGGCGAGGTCGGAGAGGGGCACGATGACCCCGATGGTTCCGTCGACCTGGCCGAGGAGGGTGCTGATCTGTTCGCGGGCCGCCGCGAGCAGGGCCGCCGAGCCCGGGCCACCGGCGGGTACCAGGCCGATGACCGGGTCGTGGCCGGATGCCCGTACGGCCCTGGCGGGGCGGGCCGACGGCACGGCCACCGACAGCACCCGGGTGGCGACCGCGGCGATCTCCTCGGAGTTGCGGTAGTTCGTGGTCAGCTCGAAGTTGTGCTGGGTGCGCCGGGAGCGCTCCGCCGACCGCTCGGAGCGTCCTTCCGTGCCCTCGCCGTACGCCACCGTCCCGAGCGCGGTGGCCATGGCCTGCCGGGAGCCGTCCAGGTCCTCCCAAGCGCTCTGGGCCGGGTCCTCCACGATCGTCCAGGTCGCCTGCCGCCCACGCCTGCCGAGCATCCGCCACTGCATCGGGGACAGGTCCTGGGCCTCGTCCACCACGATGTGGCCGTACTCCGTGGGGTCGTCGCCGGTCTCGTCGTCGACCCGGCGTGAGCGTTCCATGCGCTCCGCGGAGGTCGTCAGCTCACGCATGGCGGGTTCCCAGTCACCGGCGTCCTCCCCGGTGATGATGTTGATGCCGTCCACGGTGAACGGGTCGTCGTCGTCGGTCGCGGCACGGGTCTGGCGGGGCAGCGGGCCGAGCAGGTTGTCGATCTCGTCCAGCAGCGCGACGTCCTGGTAGGAGACGGCGTCGCCGCGAAATGACGCGGCCAGCAGTTCCGTCTGGGCGTGGCTGAGGTCGCGGCCGGCGGCGTCGCGCAGCCGGGTCACGTCGCCCAGCGCCCGCAGCACGTCCACCGGACGGCGGATCGGCCACCAGGCGACCAGGAAGTCGCTGAAGGTCCGCTGGTCCCGGACGTTCGCCACGAACTCCCGCTTCTTGATCCCGGGTGCGTCGATGAGCCCGCCGATCTCGAGGAATCGGTCCCACAGGGCGTCGAGCAGCATCTCCGCGGCGCGTGACCGGGCCCGGTTGACGGAGTTGCGGCTGCGCTGGTGGACGTTGCGCCGGACCTTGTCCAGCCGGGTCCGGTCCAGCCGTACGACCACGCCGGCGTGGACGACGGTCAACTGGTCGGGAGCGCCCGGCGCGTGGTCGGTGACCGCCCGCCGCAGCACCCGGGCCATCACCCCGGCACCCTTGATCCGCAGCAGGTCGGGCGAGTCGTGGACCGAGGCCGAAGCCCCGTCGACCAGCTCGCCCAGCGAGCGCAAGGCGGCGGATCCCTCGCCCAGCGACGGCAGTACCCGTTCGATGTAGGAGGTGAACCGACGGTTCGGGCCCACGATGAGCACGCCCCGGGTGCCGAACCGCCGCCGGTGCCGGAACAGCAGATAGGCCACCCGGTGCAGGGCCACCGCGGTCTTGCCGGTGCCCGGCCCGCCGCGCACGATCACCGTGCCGTCGGCCGGTGCCCGGATCACTTCGTCCTGTTCCCGCTGGATCGTCGCCACGATGTCGCGCATCGAGCCGTCCCGGGTGCGTGCCAGCGAGGCCAGGAAGGCGCCGTCGCCCACGATCGTCAGATCACCGGCCGCGCCCGGGTCCAGCAGGTCGTCCTCGATGTCGATCACCGCGTGCCCGCGCGAGTGCAGCACCCGCCGGCGGATCACGTCCTGCGGGTCCTCGGGGGTCGCGCGGTAGAACGCCTCGGCGGCGGGAGCCCTCCAGTCGATCACCAGCGAGTCGTGCTCACGGGTGCGTACGCCGATCCGGCCGACGTACCTGATCTCGCTGAGCTTCATGTCGAGCCGGCCGAACACCAGGCCGTCGTCGGCGACGTCGAGCGCTTGGGCGCGCAGTGACCCCTGGTAGACCATGGCGTCCCGGTCGACGAGCGAGGCCTTGGTACCGGCCAGGGACTGCCTGAACCCTTCCTTGATCATCCGTTGGGCGTCCTGGCGCATCTCCTCCAGGCGTGCGTACGCGATATCGACGCGCTCTTGTTCGGCGGCGATCTCCTGGTCCTTGACCGGGGACGACATGCGGAGACTCCCTCGAGACGTGCAGTGAACAGGCCGAAAGAGAGAGCTTATGCGTAGATCAGCCGCTCGTCATGTGGGAGAGCGTGCGCTGGAGCAGACGGGGCACGAACCGCTTGGCCCGTATGGCCGGCCGGGCAGTCGCCCCCGGGAAGACGAACAGCTCGTCGCGGGCCAGTGAGCGCTCGATCTCATCGAGCACGAGCCCGGCGGGCATGCCGCTGCGATGGGCCACGACGGACGGATCCTCCGCCGCGATCCGCCGGAACTGCGGGGTGTCCACCTGGCTCGGGCAGACGCAACGGATCTTCACTCCGCCGCCTCGGTGCTCCTGGGGCCAGTAACTGGTTAAGTCGAACAGGTTCTTGTTTTCCTGTCATCAGCGTGTAGGGGAGGATCGGCTCATGGAGCGGGAATGGGTGGCCGAGGAGAGCGTCATGATCGCGGCGCCGCCGGAGCAGGTGTACGCGGCCGTGGCGGATCTGCGGCGGATGGGCGAATGGAGCCCGGAGTGTTTCGCCGTCCGGATCCGGGGTCGCACGGTGGGACCGGACACCACGTTCATCGGCTTCAACCGGCTGGGCTGGCGGGTCTGGTTCACCAACGGCCGGGTGACGGCCGCCGAGCCGGGCAAGGTCTTCGCCTTCCGGGTCTCCAGCTTCGGCGTGGAGGTCGCCCTGTGGGGCTACCGCATGGAGGGCGGCCCGGACGGGACCCGGCTGACGGAGTACTGGCAGGATCTGCGCAGGGACGCCCGTGGCGCCGGTTTCATCTCTGTGCTGGGCCATGTCTTCACCGGGGTGTCCGCGGCCGACCGGGCCGCCCTGAACCGCCAGGGCATGCGGTCCACCCTGGCCCGCATCAAGGCGGTCCTGGAGAGCTGACCGGCGCGCAGTCAGGCGAGGTAGGCGAAGTCGCGGCGCCACGACTCGTACCAGGGACCGAAGAACGGCTCCTCCGCCGCGAGCGGCAGAAGATAGGTCACGGTCTCGGCGTAGTAGCGGCGCTGGAAGTCGGCCGACATCTGGAACAGCCGCTGCACATTACTGGCCCGGTCGGCCAGCTTCACCTGGATCGCCGGACGCGGCGCCTGCCGGAGCCGGCGCAGATAGGTGGTCGTGGCGGTCCGCTTCGCCGTACGTCCCTGAGCAATGGCCGGCGGCTTGGTGACCCAATCGACCAGCTCGGCGACGGCCGGCCCGAACCGGTCCTCGATATCGCCGAGGGTGGCATCGGTGTCCTCCACCACGTCGTGCAGGAGCACCGCGGCGAGCACGTCGGGGTCCGTCACCCTCGCACCGCGGACCAGAATCTCGAGCGCCTCCAGCAGATGTTCCATGTAGGGCACCCCGGTCGGGCGTCGTTGCCGACCGTGCCAGCCGATCGCCGCGGCCGCCGCCCGGTCCAGCACGTCCATCGTCGGCGCGGACAGTCGCGCGGCCAGCGTGGGGCGGGCACCGTCCCAGGTACGCCAGCTGGTGAAGGTCTCCACACCGCAAGGGTCCTCAATTACCCGGGGCACCGCAAGCGCGGTCACCTCGCGTAGCCCGCCCATGCACGGCAAGCTGTGCGGGGACGGCCGGTGGCGTCACGACGTCGCCGCACAGAACCGGTGAGAGGCGGAACGACGTGGCGGGGAGCCGGCAGCGCGCCGTGCTGGGCCTCCTGGCCGCCATGCTCGCCGTCGCCACCCTCGGCGTGGTGATCGACAAGTTCGTGCTGCAGGCCGAATGGTGGCAGGAGGACCACCGGACGACCGCCGAGCCCGCGCCGCCGCTGCTGGACGTGGGGCCACCGCCCGGGCCGGTGGCGCTGGGCTGGCAGCTGAACACCGTGGTGCGGCGGAGCGGTCTGTCCCCCTACGACCAGGTGGCGCACGCACTCGTCGACGGCCAGCTGGTGGTCGTCACCACCAGAGGACTCGACGTCCGCGACGCGCGCACCGGCAAACGGAGGTGGCACTACCACCGCGAGGACTGGGTACTGCTCGGCTGGGCCGCCACCCGGAACAATCTGGTGGCCTATGTGGAGCGGGCGGGTCACCGTGACAACCGGATGATCCTCGGCTTCGACGCGGCCGGCGGGCGGCTTCTGTGGCGGCAGCGGGACGAGGTCCCCGCCGCGACCGAACGCTCGACGCTGCGCTGGCCGGCCGGCTCGGGTGTGGTGCTGACCACTTCCGCGGACGACCGGGGCATGCTGCGAGGCCGCTCCGTGATCACCGGAGAACAGGTCTGGACGCACGCGCTGCCGCGTGGCTGCACGCTCCCCGAGGCGGGGACCTACGCCTCCGACGCCGACGACGCCTTGGCCGCGATCGCCCTGGACTGCGGGGACAGCAGTAAGGTGCTGGCCATCGACCCGCGCACCGGCCAGACGCGGTGGGTTCGGGAGTTCGCCGCGCCGGATCCGCCCGAGGTCGCGGTACGCGGCGAGGTGGTCCTGGTCTCCGACGGCACGGCCCTGCGCGCCTACGACCAGGCGGGCAAGGAGTTCCTCACCCGGCCCGGCGATGACGTCTGCGGTGCCACCATGTGCCCGGCAGTGATCTCCGGCGGGGATCTCATCGTGGTCTACCGGTCGGGTCCGGGAGACGCGGGCCGGCAGCTGGAGGCGATTCAGATCTCCTCCCACCGCAGTGTGTGGCGCCGCGCCGCGCCCGCCTATCCGGCGCTCGTCGCCAAGGGCGACCGGGTCTACGCTCTGCGACCCAATCTCGCCCCCGACCTGCGGCCGGCCGGCATCGACGTCATCGCCGCCGGCGACGGCTGGACGACCACGGTACCGGCGCCCCTGGTGGTACCACCGGGGCTGACCCGGGCCCGGCCCTGGCTGGCGGCCGGTGGCGGGCTGCTGTACGTGTCCGTGCCGGAGGCATTGCCGAGCCCCTCGGGAGCGGTCCGGCTGCTGGCGCTGCGCGCGGCCGCCGGCGGTCCCGGCCCCGCGGAACTCGGTGGCGTCCCCGCCGCCGACTGGCCGGACGCCTGCGGCCTGCTGAACCGCCGTGATCTGCCCGGCGGGCATCACTCCCGCCCGGTGTACGTCACGGTCGGTGCGGTACGGCTGCCGCGCCCGGTGAGCTGTACCTACGAACCGGACGGAGATCGGCGCAGGCGGTCGGGCCAGGAGCAGAGCGCCGGGGCCCCGACGGTCACGGTCGAATGGGTGGCCGACACCGCCGCCTCGGCCTCCGGGCTCCTCGCCGCCCTGCGGGCCTCCGAGCCGCAGGCGCGTTCGGCGGAGATCGGAGACGAGGCGTACGAGCTCAACCCGTCCTCGGGCATGATCGCGGTACGGGTCGGCCGCTATCTCGTCGGGGTCAGCGCCTTCCAGACTCCCGGGCTCGCCACCCGGCTGGCCCGTGCCGCCGCCCTCGCCCTGCATTCCAGATCATCCTGACCTCGCCGTCGCCGTCGCCGTCGCCGTCGCCGTCGCCGTCGCCGTCGCCGTCGCCACCGCGGGCCGATGACGGTGGACGAAGGGCCGGATCACGGGACCGGGCACGCCAGAGAGCCGGGTCGGGAGAGCCGGGTCGGGAGAGTCAGATCAGGAGAGTCAGGCCAGGAGGGGACGGGCCAGGAGGGAACGGGTCAGGAGGGGACGGGTCAGGAGAGCAGGCGGGCTTCGGCGTGCAAGCCGGCCCAGGATTCCAGCTGGTTGACGAAGAGCTCGGCCTGCACCGGCCAGTGGAACCGGGCTCTGGCCGTTTCGTACCCGCGCTTGGCCATGTCGGCGCGGAGCCCGGCATCATCGTGCAGTCGCCGGATGGCCTCCGCGGCCGCGGCGGGGTCCGCGAACGGCACGACCAGACCACTGCCGGCCGGTTCGACGATGTCGGCCGCGGGAGGGTTGGGAGTGGTGATGACAGGGATGCCGTGCGCCATGTACTCGATGATCTTGGTTGGCATCGAGTGCCGGTAGTTCGGCTCATCGTGCAGCAGAGCCAGTCCTGCCATGGCGCCCTCGGCGATCCGCAGGGCCCGGTCGTTGGGCACGAAGCCGTACCACCGCAGGATGCCCTCTCGCTGGGCCTCCCGCAGCGTCGGCCGGATGTCGGCGTCGGCGGCACCGATCAACTCCACTTCGACGCCGTACGGGCGCACCAACCGGGCGACCTCGATCATGTCCAAGGCGCCACGGGCGGCCGACAGGTGGCCGACGTAGACGACGCGCCGATCTCCCGGCGGGCCGGGAGGGGCGTCCGCGACATAGGTCGTGTTGGGCACCACCGGGTGCTCGCGGCGGAACCGGGGCCGGTAACCCTCCTCGGCCAGCAGCAGCCGGTGCCGCCGTTCGGCCCGGGACTCCAGCAGGCGCACGAACGGGCGGGCCACCGGGAGCAGCGGGCGCGGGACCCAGCCCTTCGCCGACAGCGCCGCGACGGTGTCCTCGTGGACGTCCCACACCACCTTCGTCTTGATCCGGCGTGGCACCGCGAGCAGCAACTCCGGATCGTGCAGCAGCACCAGGTCTGCGTACTGGGCGTGCCGGGCGAGCACCCTGTGCGCGGCACGCAGCGCGGCCAGCCGGTTACGGCCGACGGCCCGGGGAACGTCCACCGGAGCGACATCCGGCCAGGGCGTCACATTGCAGGCCCGGAAAGGCGCGATATAGGTGACCTCATGACCGGCATCAAGAAGAGCGCGAATCTGCCGATGCAAAATTCGAGCATCCTCGGGATGGTGCACCACTGTGCACACGCAAACCCGCATTGGCCGCTCTCCTTGAAATGCCACCGCTGGTGACTCTGGTGGCGTCATGGAAATTGCAGGTGAATTCAAGATGGCCATCTCACAACAGTTCGACGGCCAGGCCGGAGCGCGCGCCGGCGTGATCCCGGGTGCGGCCACGGGTGTCGAAGAGCAGCCGCGCGTGCCCGGTGAGCGTTTCGGGGTCGTACGCACTGTGGTCGGCCAGCACGATCGCCAGGTCCGCGGCGGCGAGCGCGGCCGCCAGATCGTCTCCGGCGTCCGGCACGTTCACGCCGTCCACCTGCCAGGAGTGCACGTACGGATCGTGGAAGCTCAGCTCGGCGCCCATCCCGAGCAGCCGCCGCGCCACCGGCCGCGCCGGCGACTCGCGCTGGTCGGCGATGTCGGCCTTGTAGGTCACGCCGAGGACGAGCACCTTGGCTCCCTTGACCGCGCGGCCCTCGCGGTTGAGGAGCTGCTGGGCGCGCTCCACCACGTACCGCGGCATCCGGTCGTTGATCTCCTGTGCCAGCTCCACGAACCGGAACGGGTAGCCCAGTGAACGCACCTTGTACGACAGGTAGTTCGGGTCGATCGGGATGCAGTGGCCGCCGACGCCCGGGCCCGGGTAGAACGCCTGGAAGCCGAACGGCTTCGTCGCGGCGCAGCGGATCGAGTCCCACAGGTCGACGCCGAGCTCGTGGCAGAAGATCGCCATCTCGTTGACGAGCGCGATGTTGACGTGCCTGTAGGTGTTCTCGAGGAGCTTGGCCATCTCGGCTTCGCGGGCGGACTTCGCCGCCACGACGGTGTCACAGACCTGGCCGTAAAACGCCGCGGCGACGTCGGTGCAGGCCGGGGTGATGCCGCCGACGACCTTCGGCGTGTTGCGGATGCCGTAGCGCTCGTTGCCCGGGTCGATGCGCTCCGGGGAGAATGCCAGGTGGAAGTCGATGCCGACCGCGAGGCCGCTCGCCTTTTCCAGCATCGGGCGGACGACCTCGTCGGTGGTGCCCGGGTAGGTCGTCGACTCGAGAACGATCAGCGCGCCCGGCTTGAGTAGCTTCGCGGCGGTCTCGGTGGCGGCCCTGACCGCGGTGAGGTCGGGGCCGTCGGACTCGGACAGCGGCGTGGGGACGCAGATGACGGTGACGTCCGGCAGCGGCGCGACGCTCGCGACGTCCGTCGCGGCGCGGAAGCCGCCGGCGACCATCGCGGAGATGTCGGCGTCGGACAGATCATCGACGTGGGACCGGCCGGCGTTGAGGCCGTCCACCGTCGACTCCCTGATGTCGAGGCCGGTGACGTTCAGGCCGACGCGGACAGCCTCCTGGGCTAGCGGCAGGCCGACATAGCCAAGGCCTATGATCACCACGTTCACTCAAAAGCCTCCTCGCTGCGATGACCACCCATCGTAGCCGGGGCAAGGCCCGATCGCTGCCGCTCATGGCGACGCGGCGCGTTCACACCACTAGAGCGCGCCGAGACGCTGGTAGGCCTCACGGTAGCGGGCCGCGTTGTGCGCCCAGGTGCGGTCGCGGGCGACCCAGTCGCGGGCGCTCGCGCCCAGCTTGGCCCGCAGGTCCGGGCTAGCGAGGAGCTGCTGGAGCCGGTCGGCGAGCTCGCCCGCGTCGAGCGGCGGCGACAGCAGGCCGGTCTCCCGGTCGTGCACGATCTCGCTCAGCGCCCTGACCGAGCTGAGCACGACGGGCAGGCCGCTGGCCATCGCCTCGACCGGCTTGAGCGGCGTGACCAGCTGGCAGACCCGGTCCGGGGTGCGCGGGACCACGAAGACGTCGAGGACCGCGTGGTAGTCGCGGACCCTGGACGACGGGACCCGGCCGGTGAAGATGGCGTTCAGGCCCAGGGCGGCGGCCTGGCGCTGTAGCGCGGTCCGTTCCGGGCCGTCGCCGACGATCAGGGCCCGCGCCTTGACGCCCCGGTCGTTGAGGATCTTGACGGCCTCAAGGAGGGTGCCGATGCCCTCGTGCGCGACCAGGCTGGAGACCAGGCCGACGACGTGCTCGTCCGGCTGGATGCCGAGGCTGGCCCTGAGCGCGGTGCCGTCGGGCAGCGGGCGGAGAAAGCCCTCGCTGACCCCGTTGGGGACGATGATGACGTTGTCCGCGGGCACGCCGCGCGCGATGATCTCCTCGCGCATCGCCTCGCCGAGGGTCACGACCAGGTCGGCGTCGGTCATGCAGTGCGTTTCCAGTGCGCGGGTGCGGACGTAGCGGTCGGACAGCTTCAGGTCGGCGTTCGCGGCGTGCCGCGACAGCCAGGTGTCCTCCCAGAAGCCGCGCACCTCGTAGACGACCGGCAGGCCCGTCGCCTCCCGGAGCGCCAGGGCGATGACCGCGTTGGCGTAGTTGGACGCGGCGTGCAGCACGGCGGGCTGAAGGCGCTCGGTCAGCCGGGCGGCGTGCCGCAGGTGCGTCTGGTAGATCCGGTCCATCCGGCCGGGCATGACCCACGGGAGCAGCCGGTGGTACGGGACCCCGTCCACCGTGACGGTCTCGCGCCCGTCGATGGCGCCAGCGGTGACCGGGAAGCCGATCCGGGTGCTGACGTGCGGGTCCATGCCCGCGAGCCGCTGGGCGAGCGCGATCTCCTGGGTGCGGATCGTGTACCCGGCGCTGGTCGACGGCAACGCGTCAGTCACGACATGAAGAATCCTGGTGGCGGTGCGTGGCCCGGGGCTCTTGGTTGCGGACAGGGCCGGACGGGCCGACGTGCCGGGCCTGAGGCTTCCCGGCTCGAGCATCGCGAGTTCTGCGAGCAAGGACTTGCGGAGGCGGGCGGCGCGCCAGCCGCCCGCGCCTTCGAGTTCCTTGACCGCGTCGGTGAGGCGTCCCTCGCGGTAGGCGAGCCGGGCGGCCAGCCTGGGACGGGCGCCGTTGCGCTCAGACAACCGCGCGACGGCAGAGCGTGCCACAGTAGGCTGGTCCACGGCGAGGCTGAACGCGGCAAGCCGGGCCGGCGACCCTTCCAGCGCGGTGAGCGCGCCACGGCGGTCTCCCGTGCCCCACAGCGCGGCGGCCCTGCCGTAAGGGCCCGCGAGCCCGACCAGGCCGCGCAGCGGTGCGGGCAGCGCCCGCCAGGCGAGCGTCACCGCGCGCACTGGGTCATCGGTCACGTGTCGCAGCATCACGGATGCGGCGAGCACGACCGCTCGCGGAGTCGGCGTTACAGTCACGCGGGCAGATATTAGTGGCAATTAGCGGCGGAGCGCGGCTGACCGTAGTCTCAACCCCGTAAATGTAGCTTTCAGGTAAGCACGGAACCGGGATACTGGGCCCTCCCCGGAGGCAACGGCACGCAAGGAGACTCCGAAGGCGAATGAGCACGACGATCACGCATGTACTCGGGGCAAGGCCGAACTTCGTCAAGGCCGCGCCGGTGATCCGGGCGCTCGCCGCGCTCGGCCACGGTCAGCGCGTCGTGCACACCGGGCAGCACTACGACGAGCGGATGTCCGACGTGTTCTTCGTCCAGCTCGGACTGCCCAAGCCCGACCTCAACCTGGGAGTCGGGTCCGGGACGCAGGCCACGCAGACGGCGGACGTGCTTGTCGGCATGGAACGTGAGTTCCTTGAGAACTCACCGTCGCTCGCGGTCCTGTACGGGGACGTCAACTCGACGGTGGGGGCCGCGCTCGCCGGGGCGAAGCTCGGCGTGCCCCTGGCGCACGTCGAGGCCGGGCTGCGCTCGTTCGACAACACGATGCCGGAGGAGATCAACCGGCGGCTCACCGACCAGCTCTGCGACCTGCTCTTCTGCACGTCGCCTGAGGCCCTCGGGCACCTGGCGCGGGAGGGCCGCCCGGACGCTGCCATGCACCTGGTCGGTAACCCGATGATCGACACGCTGGTCGCCAACCTGGACAAGTTCGACGCCGGCGCGGCCCGCGCCGCCTACGGCCTCGGGAACCGCAGGTACGTGGTCGCCACCCTGCACCGGCCCGCCAACGTGGACTCGCCCGGGCAGGCCGCCGAACTCGTAAAGGCGCTGCACGCGGTCGCGGCCGAGCTCGACCTGATCATCCCGCTGCACCCGCGCGGCCGGGCGACACTTACCGCCGCCGGCCTACTCGACGCGAAGCGAATACACGTGGTGGATCCCCTCGGCTACGTCGAGTTCATGTCGCTGGTGCGCGGGGCGGCGGCGATCGTGACCGATTCCGGCGGCGTGCAGGAGGAGACTACGCTGCTTCGCGTGCCCTGCCTCACACTGCGGCCGAACACCGAGCGGCCCATCACGATCACCAGCGGCTCCAACCGGCTCGTCACCCGCGATGAGCTGGCGGGGGCGGTGCTGAAGGCCTGCGACGACGGCCCGTACGCCGGCGAGTTGCCCCCGCTGTGGGACGGCCAGGCGGGACCGCGCATCGCCCGGATCGTCACCTCCTGGCTGGCGCAGCGATGAGCGACACGCCGGCCAAGCACGACGAGGAAATGTCCGCGGCGGACAGGCCCACGCCACCGTTCGGGATAACTGGGCTTTCCGCCGCCGACGGGAGCGGGGGCGGGGACCTCGCCGAGGACGCCGGGCTCGCCGCGGAGCGCGAGCGGCTGTCGCGGCAGCTGCGCGACACGCGCGTGCAGCTGGCCATGACGCAGACGCGGCTGTCGGCACTGGAACAGTCGTCGACGATGAAGTTCGGCCGCACGATCGCGAACGCCGCCAAGAAGCCGTGGCCGCGCGGTGCGCTGCTGCCCAGGGACCTGTACAAGCTGTGGCGGGACCGGGGGACGCCCAAGAGCGGCGCGCAGAACGCCGCCAACGCCCTCGCGCAGGCGCAGCTCGCCGACCTGAAGGGGAACGGCGGGCGGTTCCTGTCCGCGCTCACCCCGCCGGGCGCGCTGTCGCTCGCCGACCCGGCGCTCGCGCTGGCCGGCGTCGCGGTGAGCACCTCGGGGCTGGTGATCACCGGCGCGATCAGCGCGCTCGGCTGCGCCACCCTCGCGCCGGACGCGATCGTCCACCCGCTGCTGCCGCACGACGCGGACATCGTCGTGGAGGCGACCGGCGCGGACCTCGTCATTGTCCAGGCGTCGGCGCTGCTCCCCGGTGAGCCGTGGGCGCACGCCACCGACCCGGCGGGCGCCGACCGCGGCCGCAGGCTCGCGAGGATGATCGTCATGGCCCGGGCGCTCGGCAAGCCCGTGGTCCTCATCCGGGATGTCCCGCACTCGCTGATGCCCGGCATCGGCTGGCTCGCCGCGAGCTGCGACGCGGTACTCGACGGCGGGCTCGGCGTGCAGCTCGCCAGGTTCAACCCCCTCGGCGTGAACCCGGCCCGGCCGACCGCGCCGGTCTACGCCGGGGCGCGCGACCCGCGGGAGGCGCCGGCGGTGCGCGTGCTGCTCGACGCGCTGACCGGCCCGGCCGGCTCCGGCGCGGTGGTGCGGCTGGCGGGCGCCAGGTCGTGGCGGTCGCTGCCCGCGCTCTACCGTGACAACGCCGTGTTCGTCACCGCGTCCGCGACGCAGGGGCTTGAGCAGGCCGCGAGCGGCGCCCGCGTGGTCGGGCCACTCGGGTCCGGCGCCGACACTACGGCGGTGCGCGGCGAGCTCGAGGCGGCGCGCGCCGCGCAGCCGCTGACGCTGTCGCAGATCCGGGCGGAGCTGCGGGACATCTTCCT
>JAOPYK010000271.1 GCA_025964695.1 Streptosporangiaceae bacterium
GCTCCTGCACGACGTCCAGACTGAGAACCCTGAGGTCCGTCAGGACCTTCGGTGACACGCCTGCCTTCCACCGGCACTGCTTGCGTCCGCACCCGACAGACGCCTCACTGCACACCTGCCCGCGGCCCCGGTCTGAACAGCGAGACCCGCGACCATACGTGGCCACGCTGCGGCGCCGACCGGCTGTGGCGGTGGCGATCGTCGGGCGATCGTCGTCAACGCTCCCGGCCTCTTTGACCTTGCACAGCCGGCTGGTGAAGATGACCGCGTTCATCTTGGGATCGCCTGCGCAGCTCGAAGAGGCGACCGCATCGGGGCACCGGCCTGCGCTGGATGTGTGGCCTAGCTCGTCCTGCCGGGAGGGGAGGCCAAGGCGTCGGTGAGCACCCGCCGAGCCACTTCGGCGAACTCGGCGTCGACCAGCACTTCATAGCGGTCGGCAGTGATCGCGGGCACGGCGGCGAAGGACCGCCGGTGCGTCGCATGGGCGACCGCAGCCAAAGTGACGCCGAACACGATGCCCAGCACGATCGCAGAGATCATCGACGTGGCCGCCCACGGGCTGACGATCAGGAACACCAGCCCGATCAGCAGGCCGAGCCACCCTCCGGTGACCGCTCCGGCGACCAGGGCCCGGCCCCAGGTCCAGCGGCCGAGTACAAGTTCTCGGTATCTGAGGCCGGTGCCCACGATGGTGAGGTGTTCGACCGGGAACTTGTGCTCGGCCAAGACCTCGACGGCGTGCTGGGCCGCCGCGTAGCTGTTGTAACTGCCCAGCACGACCTTGTGCGGACCGCGGATGTTGTCGGCAGGCATGTGTCGTCATTCTCCTTTGAGGCGCTGTGTCCATGCCGAAGGTGTGGGAGCGTTTCCGCAGCTCGGCGGGTGCCGGGTTCGGCGACCAGAGTGCGTCACATCAACTCGTCGAGAATGCCGTGCAGGTGAGCCGCCGCGACCTCGATATCGGCGTACGCGGCCCGTACCGCTGAGGTTACGACGTCAAGACGACAGCGCGTTAGGACCATGATCGACGCGCTGGTCGTCACGCGCGGCGGCGTTGCAGTGCCCCGCATCCTGGTCGTGGCCGCAGCTGTGGCTCACCGTTGTGTGTCAGGTCCGCGGGTGTGTGCCTGCAGACTGCCCGTTGGTGATGTTGATGTGGCGGGCCTGGCCCTGGTGGGCCTTGGGGATCCGCAGGGTCAAGATCCCCTCGTCCATGGACGCCTCGACGTTGTCTGGGTCTACGTCTGAGGGCAGTGAGGTGTGGTAGTGAAACTGGCCGACCCGCAGTCGCAGCGCGTTGGAACCTTCTTCTTGTTCCCGGACCTCACCGTTGACGCAGAGTTCGCGGTCACGGATCGCGACGTCGATGTCTGAGGGTGCGATGCCAGGCAGCTCAAGTCTGACGACGTAGGCATCATCCCTTTCGTCGACCTCCGCCACCGGCAGCCAGGGGCGTTCCGCCTCAGTTTCTGCTGGCTGCTGGACCAGCCCTCCGATCCGGTTGACCAGTTCCTGCACGTCCGCGAAGGGATCGCGCCGCAGCATCGCGGAAGGTTCTGCTCGGTGCAGACGGCCACCTCTGGCGGTCCTCATCGACATTGTCATAACGTCCCCCTGTTTCTCGTACCGGAAAGAGCCTGGAGCAGCGTCCATGCCGCCAGGGGGGCTGCGACAGAGCACGGGCGTGCGCGGCCACCAGCAGATTGCTGCTTGCGCAGGCACTGATACCCGGCAGTCATCGTGACCACACTCGCGATCAGCCGAACTCACGGCCGGCTGATCAGGATTTGGGCGAACGTCTCCGGGCAGGCATGCAACTGGACCACCAAGCTCGCTCGTCGTGGTCTTCAGCATGCTCCTGGCCATGTATGGCCTTCAGCTTCATCACGTCGGCGTGGCGGTAGGCCGCGTCCGCGCGACCGGCCGTGTCGTGGCGGAGATGCTGACGCCCTATCCGCCCGGCATCCCTGTGGCCCTGCCGGGAGAACGCCTGTCCCAGCCGGTGCTGGACTATCTGTGCACGGGCGTTCGAGCGGGCATGGTCATTCCCGACGCCGCGGACCCGCAGCTCAACAGCGTCCGCGTCATGATCGAACAGTGATCGAGCGCTTGTGTGCTTCGGCGTCAGCGGTGCGTTGCCGCGTGGTCGAGAGCCTGGCCGACTCAGATGTCGTCCGCGCTCACAAGTTCGCGGGTGTTTAACTGGACGTGCAGGCCGTCGGGGTCGATGACGTCGAGAGGAGGGGGCATGATGTCGGATCGCGGAACTTCGGCCGTAGTGCCGTGGCAGGAGGGGTTGTTCTTCGTCGGTAACGCGACGACCGTGATCTGTCATGGCGGGTTCACGTTGCTGACCGACCCGAACTTCCTGCACCGGGGGCAACGGGCGTACCTCGGCTATGGGCTGACAACCGTGCGGCGTCGTGACCCGGCCCTCTCCACCGCGCAGCTTCCCGAACTCGACGCGATCGTGCTGTCGCATATGCATGGTGACCACTGGGATCGGGTGGCACAGCGGGGTCTGGACCGCAGGCTCCCGGTGATCACCACGCCTCACGCGGCTCGCCGGTTGCATGTCAGGGGTTTCCGCCGGGCACAGGGGTTGCGGACGTGGGAGAGACGCATGCTGGTCAAGGATGACCGTATGGTGCGCATCACCTCGTTGCCCGGCAGGCACGCCCCGGGTCGGCTCCGGCGTCTGCTGCCGCCGGTGATGGGCAGTCTGCTGGAGTTCGGCACCACCGGTGGTGAGGTAGACCTGCGGTTGTACATCAGCGGGGACACCCTGATGGGGGAGGAGGTCCGCGAGATCGCACGGCGGTATCCCGACATCGACGTCGGCGTCGTGCACCTGGGCGGCACGATGCTGCTCGGCTTGTTGATGGTCACGATGGACGGCAGGCAGGGTTGCGACTGGCTGCAGACGGTCCCGTGCACCTGGGTGATCCCGGTCCATTACGACGACTACACCGCCTTCAAGTCGCCGCTGTCGGATTTCCAGCGCGAGGTCGACCGCCGCGGACTCAGCGAACGGGTCCGGTATGTGCAACCCGGGCAGAGCACGTCCCTGCTCCGCCGCAACACTCCCTCATAGGACGGGAGCGTCCTGCGCTGGGGACTCACTCTGGCCGTGCTGCTGGGGATATCGGGGAATGGCAAGCGCCTGTATGAGAGGTCCAGCGTCCACCGATCCAAGCACGATGGGTCTTTGACGCTCTCCCGAGCCCGACCCAGCGTGCGCAGGGCCTCCTTGTGAACACGTGGTGCAGCCGTCGTTGATCGGATTGCCTTCAACAGGAAGACCATCCGCTATCAGGGCCGCTACGGAACTTGGGCGGCTTCAGCCACGATTAGCCGGTGATGCCCGCGGGAACGCAAGGAAGATCTGATGCAGGTGTGGTGAGCGATCCCGTTCGGTGATCCCGCCGACCGGTTCATTCACTATCCGGAAGAGAAAATGCTTCCCACCGGCCTTCCCGTGGCGGCGGACGTCGGCGCCGGCGTCACGTCGATCAATGTGTTGCGGTTCACCTCGGTGTTCGAGCCCGCCGATCTGGCGCCTGAGTGGGTGGCCTATGATCCGATCGGCGGCATGCAGACCCACACCGCCGAACTCACCCGGTGCCTGGATCGCAGGGGCCTGCGCCAGACGGTGTTCACATCCCGGCTGGCCGGCCCCGCCGGATTCACCCGATATGGCAAACATGCCGTTGTGGTGCGTACAGGGTTGCGGCTGCCCATGCTGCGGCAGCTTTGGGCGCCGCCCGCTTTGCTCGGCTCGTTGCACATGCCAGGACGGATCGATGTCGTACACGCACACGCGGGGGAGGACCTCGCCGTGCTCCCGGCAGCGTGGATCGCCGCCGCCCGCCACCACTGTCCTTTGGTCGTCACCGTGCACTGCAGCCTGAGATTCACCGTCCTGGCCGCGTCTGTGCGGCACGCCGTCCTGTGCCTGGCCGGCGGCGCCGCGGAACGCCGCGTGGTGGCCGCCGCCGATGCGGTCATCACCTTGACCCCTTCCGCCGCGGGCTCGTTGCGCCGGGATCGGGTGTGCGCCGACCGCGTGCACGTCATCCCCTCCGGCTTCGACCCTGGCCTGTTCGAAGCGTGTGAGCCTGACCCGTTCCCAGGCGTCGCGCATCCTCGTATCGCCTACGTCGGCCGGCTGGCACCCCACAAGGGCGTCGGCGTGCTACTCGAGGCCTTTGCCCGCTGCCACGGTGCGGCGAGCCTGCTGGTGATCGGTGATGGCCCGCAGCGCGCCGAACTGGAGCGGCGGGCGCGGACGCTGCCAGGCGAGGTGCGTTTCACCGGTTTCTGGCCGCACGCGCGTATTCCGGCGGCGCTGCGGCATGTCGATGTGCTGGTTCTTCCCAGCTTCTATGAGGAGCTGGGCTCGGTGCTGGTCGAGGCCATGGCCGCGGGGCTGCCGGTGGTCGCGAGCAGGGTGGGTGGCATCCCGGACCTTGTCCGCGATGGGCAGAACGGGTTGCTGGCCGAGCCTGGGCACCCAGAGGCGTTCGCGCGGGCGATCAGCCGCCTGCTCACCGAGCCGGACACCGCCGCACGTCTGGGCGCGGCGGCCCGTACGACCGCCCAGGACTACACCTGGCCCGCCCTGGCCGGCCAGGTGACCGACGTCTACCGCCAGGTCATCGCCGCCCGCGCGGCGAAGAGCAGACGGTGATCGCGGGACTCAGCGGCGCCGAGGCGCCCGCCGGTCATCGCGGGTTGGGCGGTGACTCGTCCGCAACATGCTCGCCCAACTGCTGGACCGTGGGAAGGCAGGCTCGCTCTCTGCGTTGGGCGGCTAGCACGTCGAGGTGGCGGGTGCGTACGGAGAGTGTGCCCCCGCTCTACCAGACAGCGGCACACCCTTCCACCGCGCCTGTTCGATGGATCAACAGGAAATATGCGGCGGGCCCCGCATACTCTCCTCGTCTTCACCGCCGCTACAAAGACCTCAGCAGAGGGGGAGAAGCTTCACCGATCCCGAGACTTCTTCCATCGCCAGGCCGGTGTGCTCGACAACGCCCTGGTCCTGGCGCAGGGCAATCTGACTGAAGAGGCGTACGGAAACTCAGGGAATCCTGTTCAGAGGGAGCGCAGGGCGGGGAGCAGTTCGCGCTCCGCCCAGCCGATGAAGGTGTCCTGGTGTTCGGCGCCGATCTGGACGAGCGCGATCTCGTTGAAACCGGCATCGATGAACGCCTTGATCTTGTCCACGTGTTCATCGACGTCCGGTCCGCACGGCAACTGCTCGGCGACCTGCTCGGGAGTCACGAAACGCGTGGCGGACTCGAACGCGGAGGGGCCGGGTAGATCCGCGTTGGCCGGCCAGCCCAGACCGAACCACCGGAACTGCTCATGCGCCCGTTTCACCGCCGCTTCCCGGTCGGGGTCGTAGGCGATCGCGATCTGCCCGATACGCGGCTTGCCGGTTCCGCCTGCGGCCTCGAACATCTCCCCGAGCTTTCGCTTGGGTTCTGTAGAGATCATGATGTCGGCCTTCTCGCCGGCGAGCCCGCATGACCGCGGGCCCGAGACCGCCAGGCCGATCGGCACCCGCGTCGCGGGCAGGTCCCACAGCTTGGCCTGCTCGACGTCGAAGTGCTCGCCCCGGTAGGTCACCGTCCCGCCGTCGAACAGCGCGCAGATCACATCGACGGCCTCGCTGAGCATCTCGTGGCGGACGCCCGCCATCGGCCATCGCTCTCCGACGACGTGCTCGTTGAGGTTCTCACCGGCACCCAGCCCGAGCCGGAAGCGCCCCTCGGACAGGATCTGCACCGTCGCCGCCTTCTGCGCCACGATCGCCGGGTGGTAGCGCATGATCGGGCATGTCACGAACGTCATCAACGGGATCTGTTGCGTTGCCTGGGCCGCGGCGCCCAGGATCGACCATGCGTATCCGGAATGCCCCTGCGAGTTAAGCCAGGGCTGGTAGTGGTCGCTGATGACCGAGAAGTCAAAGCCGGCGCGCTCGGCGGCCTGCACATCACGCACCAACTGATCCGCAGGCGCCTGCTCACACATCATCGTGTACCCGATGGCGGTCATCTGGTTCTCATTCCTCGTGCGTTTGTCAATCACTGATCGATCAGGCATGCGACGCGCATCGCCCAGAAACGACGCCTCTCGCGCTTACCTCACTGGTACTGAGACGGCCGTGACCCGGGCCTACCCGGGACCTGATCAAGGAAAACACGCCGCGACCGGCCCGAGCGACGACACCGTCCGCGCGTAGGCGATCCTCGGTGCGAGGCGTTGACCTGCGCGTTCACCGCCTCCATCCCGGTTCGGCTCGTACTCGTTTGATCAAGCCGTCCAAAACCTCGCCCGGCCGCCAGGCCCCGTGTGCAACTGGCGGGCGGGTCGTTGTCTGCGAGCCGTCGGATCAGTCTTCGCGGCGTACCTCTTCGGGCCGCTTGTCGGTCCGCGGGCCGCGCCGGCTCGGGTGGCGGAGCATCCCGTCGGCGGTGCGTTCGCTGTAGGCGACCTCGCCGACCAGTTCGGGTCGCACCCAATGGGCGTCCCGGGCGTGGATAGGTGGAACCTCGGTGTCGAACGGACTGGATTCGCGCTCCAGCGGCCGGAGCCTGGCCGCCAGGTCATCCAACATCGCCTCAGTGAAACCGGTGCCGACATTGCCGGTGTACTCCAGGCCCCGATCTCCGGGAACACCGGCCAGCAGAGAGCCGATCATCTCCCTGCGGCCTTTGCCGGGCCTCCAGCCGCCCACCAGGACCTCCTGATGGCGAACGTTCTTGACCTTCAGCCAGTCGCGGCTGCGTTTACCCGGGTGATACCGCGATTCCAGCCGTTTGGCCAGCACGCCTTCCAGGCCGCGTTCAAGGCTCGCCGCCAGCGCCTGCCGACCGCCGCCACGAAACCACTGGGGGTCCGGACGTGGTGCCCGGTGAGCGCCAAGTCCTCCAGCACGGCACGGCGTGCGAGGTAGGGTGCCCGAGCAGTGAAGGGTCGTCCACATGCAGCACGTCGAACACGAAGTACTGCACCGGTATGGCTGCAAGGAGCCGTTTCGTCGGCCGCTGGACGTGCATCCGTGACTGCAGCAGCCCGAAATCCGGTACCCCCGGCACATCACGGGTGAACGGGGCGGGGCGGACAACAAAACCGTTTGCCGCAGCAGGTAAGGGGGCCGATCATTCGGCGGCGGCGCAGGTGATGCAGGTTCTGGCTGCGGGGCGCGCGGCCAGCCGCTCAGGGGAGATCGGGCGGCCGCAGCCTTCACAGGTGCCGTAGCCGCCGTCCTCGAACCGCCGCAGCGCCCGATCGACATCGGAAAGGTCCCGGCGCGCCTGGTCCAGCAGGGCCTCGATCTGTGATCGTTCAAAGTCTGCCGTCGCGCCCACGGTGTCGCGCTGGTCCTCGACACCTTTCAAGGCAGAGGACTCCAAGATCCCGTCCCGGTCACGCGTCAGCGCCGCGATGCGATCCAGCGTCCTGGCGCGTTCCGCGGTCAGCGCCTCCACCAGCGAGGCCGGTCGGGGAAATCGTTCAACCATCACCATCTGAAACGTTCCGGCGACCTACGCGATTCCGCCCCGGCGGACCTGGCCCGCGATCCGATGGTCTTCAACCCGCGGGACGTGTGCCCGGACACCGGCTTCGCCCGGCTGTCGTACGGGCAGCCCGGGCACTTCTGGACGAGCACACCGCGGTGCGCGGACTGGGTACGGGTGGGGACCTTCACGGAGTGGCGGCACTCCTCTCTGACCCACCTCGGCGAGGCCAAGGCCAGCCTGCTGATGTTACGGCTGTTCGTCTCTCGGGGCCTTCTTCGCAGGTGTGGGTGGCGGTGACCGTGTTATAGGTGCCGTCGGCCTTGAGGATCCGGCGGGAAGACGGGTGGCTTGCTGCCGTGCTCGGCCGCGGTCGGTCTTTCTAACAGAACAGAGGATGTCGGGCACGACGGGACGCGCCGAAAATATGACGGGTGATGTCACGGAGAACCGACCCTGCCGCCGACAGTGACCCGCGGAACCGGGCAGATGCCCTTGCGTTGCGCGTGCTCGTCTGGGGCGAGCACGCACTTTTGTATCTGGTCTCGATCATTTTGCTGATCGCGGGCGGCGGAATCCTGGTCGTCACCGGGCTGACGGTGGCCCGCAGCCACCAGTCCTGGGCCGAGAGGTTCGTGATAACCCTCGAAGGGCTGCTGCTCATACTGATCGTGCTGGAGATATTCGTGACGGTACTGACCCATCTCGAGGGAGGGCGGCTCATGCTCGAGCCGTTCCTCATCGTGGGTGTGATCGCCGTTATCCGGCATATTCTCTCGATCGTGGTGAGACTCACCCTGCCCGGGGGACAGCCGGCTGAGAGCCGCGACCAGCTCATTGAACTCGGGGTTTACGCGGGGGTCGTCTTCGTCCTCGTCGCTGCTCTGGCCCTCAGCAGGCGGACCCGGCGGGCCGACGACCCGCCTGCGCCGGCCCATGCTCCAGCAGCCTGAGCGCCCCCCGGACAGTCGCAGGTGAGCCCTCCCAACAGGGCTTTCGCCCAATGGCAGCGTATTGATCCACGTCGCGAGCGACGCCCAGGTCAATGCTTTGGGGCCGCCACCGCGTGGTCATGACCAGCGCCCACCCACGATGCCGCCGCCACCGGATTTCCAGATGATTCCACCTAATTCCAAAGACTTGTGTGGGTCCGCTCCATGACGTGCGTTGCTGTGCGTCTTGGGGGTAGGTGGTGACGGTGGGTGGCCATCCAGGGATGCCGATGGTCACCACGCTGAAGGCCTGCCACAGCGCCAGGCCCAGCCGAGGTGGGGTGTTCGTAGCGTCATGGGGGGCGTTGCGAGCACCCCTTATGGCGCGCGCCGTCTCGTCGGGTTACCACGACCGTCGCCGGGGGGCTGGCCTGTCTGCCCGCGAACGCCTGGCATGAAGCGGACACCGCACCACTACGCCGAAGCCCTGGGTGTCGGGCAGATAGCGGCGGGTGTGGGGCAGCCGGCAGGGCACCTCAGAACGCTCAGCCTTCCGACCGGGGGCTCTTCCGCAGTACCTGGTCCCGCAGGTGGCCGAGGGGTCCACTAGCCGCACGGGCGAGTGTTGCAATGAACTGCTCGCCGATGGTGTGCTTGGCCATCCGAAGTTGTTTATCGCTGGGTGGTCCTTGGTGTCCCGCCCCTGGGCGCGGCGCCCGCATAGGGCGATCAGTACCCTCGCCCTTACCAACGGTCTCCTACCCCGAATCCAGCCGGTCCCTCCGAGGCGGCGACAACACCGAAGCTGCAGCTACCCCATGTGCCCGGGCTGCTGCTGGGGCCATGCACAGGTAAGCGCTGGATGTGCGCCTGGCGAAGCCGTCACAGACCTGCGGTTATGTGGGGGATCTGCCGGGCATCAGCTCTGTCGAGGGGCCGATCAGGAACCAACGGGGGTACCCAAATCTGCCGCAAGCCGAGCCGCACAGCAACCACGACTTGATCACTGCTCTGCGACGTTGTCCGAACGCGACGTGGCCTTTGGAGACCTCCACCGAACACGCCCCGAGCGGGAGGGCGACTGATGTGGTGCACCGGTCCCGTTCGCCGCACCACCGCACACTCGAGGTAGGTCCGCATGTCCACGGACCGGCTGTCGGCGTACCGGGAAAAGCGTGACCGCGGCCGCACACCAGAGCCCGTTTCGGAGCAGGGCCCGTTGCCGCGGGGCCACGATGACACGTTCGTGATCCAGGAACACCACGCGCGGCGCCTGCACTGGGACTTCCGGCTGGAACGAGACGGCGTGCTGGTGTCCTGGGCGCTCCCCAAGGGCCTGCCACCGGACCCGAACACCAACCGGCTGGCGATCCAGACCGAGGATCACCCGCTTGAGTACGCCTCGTTCGAAGGCGAGATCCCGCCGGGCCAGTACGGGGCGGGCACGGTCAAGATCTGGGATCGCGGAACGTATGAGACCCAGAAGTGGACCGACGAGGAGATCAAAGTCGTCCTCCACGGATCACGCGTCTCAGGACGCTATGTGCTGATCCATATGCGCGACAACCAGTGGCTCATGCACCGGATGGACCCGCCCGACTAGCGGTGGCAGATCGATACGGCGAACCCTGACCGATTGAAACCGGCGAGGCCGGGGACTTGGGCAGTAAGAGAGCAAAGCAACTGATCACGCGGCGACGCCGGCGGGCGGCGAGCGCCGGTGAGGGCCGGTGAGGGGGACCGCGCCAAGACGAAGGTGCGGGTCGACGACACTGGCCGGTCTTCGTCGACTGGAGCCAGAACCACCGGCACAAGACCACCGTCGCGCCGTACTCCCTGCGCGCCGGCCTCTTCCTCGCCCCGGGTCAGCCGGGTAGCTGTCAGCAGTCTCCAGGCCGCCCCGAACGGGTCAGCACCCCCGTGGCGTGCCACGCGGTGAGCCCAGCGACCGTTGCCAAGCCGCTGGCCTCACCGAGCAGGGGTTCATGCGCCGGTGCAGGCCTCCCAGGGAAGCAGGGCGTAGGGTTGGAATACAGCAGGTCGCGGGTCCGCCGACGGCAACGCTGCAGCGGGACCCCGCGACGTGGACTCACACGGTGGGGTCGGCGGTGACGACCATGTCCGAGCGTGTTTTTCGTGATCGGCGGGACGCTGGCCGAGTGCTGGCCGGTCTTTTGGAGCATTACCGCGGCCGTGACGACGTCGTGGTGCTGGGCTTGCCGCGGGGCGGGGTGCCGGTGGCCTATGAGGTGGCCACCGCGCTGGACGCGCCACTGGACGTGTTCGTGGTGCGCAAGCTGGGGGTTCCTGAGCAGGAGGAGCTTGCGATGGGGGCGATCGCCAGTGGCGGGGTGGTCGTGCTGAATGAGGACGTCGTGACCGGGTTCGGCATCGGTTCCGACGTCATCCGCAGGGTCGCCGAGCGGGAGGGCCGCGAGCTGGCGCGCCGGGAGCAGGCCTACCGCGAGGGCCGGCCCATGCCGGACGTGTCCGGCAAGATCGTGATCTTGGTTGATGACGGTCTGGCGACGGGATCGAGCATGCACGCCGCGATTCTGGCGTTGCGGCGGCTGGAGCCGGGCCGCATCGTGGTGGCCGTGCCGGCCGCGCCGAGTTCGACGTGTGAGCAGCTCCGGCTCGAGGTCGATGAGGTGGTGTGCGCGACGACGCCGTCGCCTTTCTTCGCCGTCGGCCGGTGGTACTGGGCTTTCGACCAGACCACTGATGAGGAAGTCCGTGATCTGCTGCGTGCGGCGGCCAGAGTGACGGTCGGCGGACGCGGCAGCGGCGGTCCCCCTTCGCAGGTGGCGGTGGTCCGGATGTCGGCCGGGACCGTGGAGGACGGGGTGCCCCCGGACGAGGCCCTGTTCGGCATGATCGGCGATGCGCGGCTGGTGCTGATCGGTGAGGCATCGCACGGCTGTGCTGATTTCTACGCGGCGCGCGCTCAGATGACGCGACGGCTGATCGAGCAGAAGGGTTTCTGCGGGGTGGCGGTCGAGGCGGACTGGCCGGGCGCCTACCGGGTGAACCGGTTCGTGCGCGGCCGAAGCGACGACGCGACCGCTGAGGAGGCACTACGCGGCTTCCAGCGCTTCCCGACCTGGATGTGGCGGAACACGGTCGTGCTGGACTTCGCCGGATGGCTGCGCGAGCACAATGACCGTGTCGGCGAGGAGCCGCGGAAGGCGGGTTTCTACGGGCTGGACCTGTACAGCCTGCGCCGGTCCATGGAGGAGGTGATCTCCTACCTGGAGGGGGTCGACCCGCAGGCCGCGGCACGGGCCCGAGAGCGTTACTCGTGTTTCGACCATGCCAGCGGCGATGACGGTCAGTCCTACGGATTCGCGGCGGCCTTCGGGGCCGGTGAATCATGTGAAGAGCAAGTGGTCGAACAACTAGTCGACCTGCAGCGGCACGCCTACGAGTATGCGAAACAGGACGGGCTGCTCGCCGAGGACGAGCTGTTCTACGCCGAGCGCAACGCTGTCACGGTGCAGAACGCGGAACGGTACTACCGGGAGATGTTCGGCGGGCAGGTGGCCTCCTGGAACCTGCGGGACCAGCACATGGTCGACACGCTGGAAGCGCTCGCCGACCACCTGGGCCGGGTACGGGGCGAACCCGCGAAGATCGTGGTGTGGGCGCACAACTCCCACCTCGGCGATGCGCGGGCCACCGAGATGGGCTCTCGAGGCGAGCTGAACGTCGGCCAGCTGGTCCGTGAACGCCACCCTGGGGACTGCCGGCTGATCGGATTCACCACCTACACCGGCACGGTCACAGCGGCCGATGACTGGGGTGCCCCGGCCGACCGCAAGCTGGTGCGGCCGGGGCTGCCCGACAGCGTGGAGGAACTGTTCCACGAGGTGGGCAGCAAGGAGTTCCTGCTGTGGTTCGAGGTGGCCCCGCCCGCCGCCGAGACGTTGCGCGCGGCCCGGCTGGAGCGGGCCATCGGCGTCATCTACCGGCCCGAGACCGAGCGGCCGAGCCACTACTTCCACGCCCGCGTGGCCGACCAGTTCGACGCCGTCATCCACATCGACGAAACCCGCGCCGTGGAACCGCTCGAGCGGACCGCCCGATGGGAGCGCGGCGAGGCACCGGAGACCTACCCCTTCGCTGTCTAGTTCTGTGATGGCTGACAGGAGGGCAGATGAACATCGTTGAGGAGAGCCTGCAGATTTCCATTCCCGGCGTCGTCCTGGACGCCGACGTCGTGGTGCCCGAGCAGGCGCGGGGAGTGGTGCTGTTCGCCCACGGCAGTGGCAGCAGCCGCCACAGTCCACGCAACCGTTATGTCGCCGCTGAGCTACAGGCCGCCGGCCTGGCCACCGTGCTGGCGGATCTGCTGACGCCGCCCGAGGAGGCGCAAGACGCCTGGACCGGTGAGCTCAGATTCAACATCGGCCTGCTCGCCACACGGATGGCGGCACTGACCGACTGGGCCGTCACCGATGAGCGCACCGCGGGCCTGGGTGTCGGGCTCTTCGGCGCGAGTACGGGGGCCGCCGCTGCACTGGTCGCCGCCGCGGAACGGCCCGACGTCGTCCAGGCGGTCGTCTCCCGCGGGGGACGGCCGGACCTGGCCGGGGAACACCTCAGCAGGGTGCGCCAGCCTACATTGCTGATCGTCGGGGGCCAGGACACGACCGTCATCGAACTCAACCGCGAGGCGATGGCACGCCTGGCCGGCCAGACACGCCTGGAGATCGTGCCGGGTGCGTCCCACCTGTTCGAGGAGCCGGGCACGCTGGAGCAGGTGGCGCACCTGGCCAGAGACTGGTTCATCCGCCATCTACGGCCCGTAGCGCATCGTGTAAGTGAGGGGGCCGGTTGACGCGCGTCCGAGCATCTTGCACGACTTGTCGGGCTGGGCGCCCCCCCCGACCAGGAGTACCCCGACACATCACCTGCGAACGGGGCAGACAACAAGACCGCTGCCGCGGGAGGTAAGGGGGCGCTCGTCCTGCGGCGGCGCAGGTGATGCAGGTTCTGGCTGCAGGGCGCGCGGCCAGCCGCCCAGGGGAAATCAGGTGGGCGTCTGGTTCAGATGGGGCGGATGTTCTCGGCCTGCAGGCCCTTGGGGCCTTGGGCGATGTCGAACTCGACCTTCTGGCCCTCGGTGAGCTCACGAAATCCGCTGCTGGCGATGGCCGAGTAATGGGCGAACACGTCCGGGCCGCCCCCGTCCTGCTCGATGAAGCCGAATCCCTTTTCGCTGTTGAACCACTTCACGGTGCCAGTAGGCATGCTCGTCTCCTTCATGGTCGCGTCGTCGGACCCCGCGACCTGCTGTTGCTGTGGACCTGCGCCTTGCCCCGCGGCGTCTCCTCGGCGCCGGGGGTGAGCGCATTGGGCTGGCTCGATCTGCCGGCGGGGCCCGCCCGAGCGGCGATGAACACCCGCCGGGCCTTCCGCGGCCGCATCCCACACGGCACCGAACACGATGCCAGCACGATCGAACAGATCACGGGCCCGGCCGCCCGCAGGCTGAGGGCCACGAGCACCAGCCTGACCAGCAGCGGCCAGCCGCCGGTGACCACCCCGGCGATCAGGCCCCGGCCTGATCTCGAGCGGCCGCCCACAACTTGTTGCGCTTTCAGGCCGGTACTCACCATGGTGAGGCGTCGGACCGGGAAGGTGTGCTCGGCCAAGGTGCTCATGATGTTCCCGGCCGCGGCATGGCTGTTGGTGCCGAGCACGACCTTAGGCGGACCGTGACCGTTGTCGGTAGGCACGTACCGTCAGCTCCTTCGCTCATGTCCTCCCGCCGATCACCAAGAGGTGCGTGGCTACGTCTGCGTAGCTCAGCGGTCCAGGTTCGGCGCCCAGAGTGGGGTCACATCCCTTCGTCGAGCATGCCGTGCAGGTGCGCCGCCGCGACCTCGATGTCGGTGTACTTCCGCTGCGCTGCCCGCACCTCCGCGGCGATGACACCGCACCGATGGACGTTCTCGAAGTCACCGTAGGGAAACTTGTACCGGGACTTGTTCTCCTCCGCGTACTCGTCATCGACGCCCAGATACCACCTGCCGTACTCGCCGAATCCATGCTTTTCAATGAACTCGTTCTCCTGTTGAGCCGACGGCTGGTGCTCGCTCCACTCACCCATTTGGTCCAGTACGGCACGCCCCTCGCCGACCAGCTTCTTCGCAAAGTCAAAGGACCGCTCGCTCAGCTTCACCACCATGTTTCCTCCCCCTTGCCCGCGACCGCGCCGCCGTGACCGGCGGCGGCGACTGCCCGAGACGGCACCGACCGGGTAAACCGGCGGTGCGCTCTTTCCGGCCACCATCGCGACGCGAAACCTCGTATGGCCTTCTGGCGACGGACCGCTTCCTGGAGGGCGGCTTGGCAGCCAGATCTTTGGCATCCCTCCCGCTGCCCATCACAGAGATACAGCCTGAATGCCCCTGCACCGCCGTGCGCACCGGCTCTTTCCCACCGCCCTTCCCTCACACGGCGCCCTACAGGAACACGGCGACGCTCAAGGAGCCTCAGCGGCCCTACCCTCCATAGGGCGCCTCCCGCACGATCTACTTTCAGGCGGCCCTGCTCACAGCCGTCCCGGCGTTGCAGAACAATCCGCGTCAACGCGACCGCGTGCGCCGGCCTCCAAATGATCTCGGATCATAGGATCATGCCTTCTCTCCCTGCCCAGGGGCCCACCCGGCGTAACCGCGCCGCACCATTCCTTTGGCCTGAATCTTCCAGCCCGCGACGGAGCACCGGCCTCCCCGCCGGGGCAGGTCGCCATGGCGCCCCCAAGGCACCGGCGGCTCTGCCGGCCAAGACCTTCCACGACCCTCGCGTCGCGCTCATCATCGAAACCGGACTCCGCCCCGCCATCGGCCTGCACCGCCTCA
Source organism: Streptosporangiaceae bacterium (assembly GCA_025964695.1). GTDB lineage: Bacteria > Actinomycetota > Actinomycetes > Streptosporangiales > Streptosporangiaceae > Actinomadura_E. The sequence goes on from JAOPYK010000271.1 coordinate 15,334, forward strand.
CCGGGGGGATTCGCTGCGGTTGGAGGGACAAGGCCCGCTCCTTGGTGTTCGCGCCGACCGGGGACCACGAGCCGCTGATCGCTCGCTATATCGTTTCCTCGCCGTCACCGGCGCTCCCGGACATCACGGCAAGGCCCAGGCCTCGGCGGCGAGCAAGACCCAGCCGGTGGTGGCGGGGTTCATGCTCCGGCTGGATCTGGCGGGGATCATCGGCCTGCCCGGTGCGCCAGGTGGCGTATGCCACGCACGGTCAAATCATCGAGGTGCTGGTCGCCAACCGGCTGAGCAGCCCTGCTCCGCTGCTGCACGTGTCGCGGTGGGCGGCCGAGTGGGCGGTGGAGGAGGTCTTCGGCCTGCCCCGCCGATGTGCTGGGTGATGACCGGCTCGCCCGTGCGCTGGACGCGATCGCTCCGGAACTCAGGTCACGTCATCGGGTCGGTGGACACTCGGTGACTCGCGGGCGGAGCAAGCTCATGCCCTTCCCCAAATCCCGCCTGATGGTGGCCAGCACTCGTGCTGTGCCTCTCGCTCGCAAGCGGCTGAGGATGCGCGAGCACGCATGCTCTCTGCGCCCAAGCGGGACCGCCGTCGCCTTGGGCGGATCACCGATGAACGTCGTCACGGGCACCCAGTTCGCCGAGAAACTCGAGAGCGCGGGCGTCGGCATCTGGAACTCGGGGCTGAACCGCAGCTACTTCAACGCCCAGCCACGGAGACCGCCACGTCCTGGTGATGTTCGCAGAGAACCACCGGTTCCACTCCGCGAAGAAGACCAAAGAAGACCACTAGTACGGTCACCCGCTGCACACACCTGATGCGACGTTGCGGTCCATGACGGCCGTCGAAACCTACCTGGCGATCGGCCGATGAGTTCAGCCGATGAGTTCAAGGGACAGTTTCAGCGTCGAGGCATCGAATGCTCGACCTCGCCCTCAGCTCCGCCCTCGCCTCGGCACGCGTACGCGCCGGCCACCCCTGGCGACGGGATCGCATCAAGTGAACCCGACCCCTTAGGACACCTCCAAGTAGCCGTCAGTTACGATCTGTGACTAGTCGTCTGGGGGGATTTGGGGTGGACTCCGGGGAGGGGGTCTCGCCCCGCAGGCGCCTGACAGTTCGGGGGGAACGCGATGGCTGTGCGGGGGGAAGCGCTGCGGCTGGTGCGCATGCTCGGCGGGAAGGCCATGCTCCACCGGCAGTACAAGATCAACAGCGTGAGGCCAACGCGAACAGAGAGCCAGAAACTGGCCGAGGCGATGCGGCGGCTACCGGGCCACTACGCCGACCGGCTCGCCCCGCGCGCCCTGCGGCGGATCACCGTCGCCGCGGCGGCCGGACAGTGGGAGCGGGCCGTCGATCAGCTGATCACCGCGTTGCGCTTCGGGTCTGCGCCGGTCACGGCCGGCGAACGCGACGAACTCCGCGCGGTACTCACAGCGCTGGGCATGCCCGGCGAGCGTGTCGACGCCCTGACCGCCCAGCACCAAAACAAAGGCTCGGCCGCCCACCCGGCGGGCCCACTGCTCGATACCTGAAGGCGTCGAACATTCCTGGGGGGACGGCCGCACGGCCGCCCCTAACGACAAGCGCACTCAGCACCGCACACCCGGACCTGGGGCGAGGGGGCGCATGACAACCTGATGCCAGACACCAGACAGCAGGTGGCTAGGCGGGCACTGCCATCACGGCGGCGGCCGCGGCGGCCGCGGCGCCCGCGCCGAGGGCG
>JAOPYK010000284.1 GCA_025964695.1 Streptosporangiaceae bacterium
TGCCGGCCGTCGTGGGCGTGGAGCAGGCCACCCGGCTGATCCGGGACGGGCAGCGGATCCGCGTGCACGGAACCGACGGGTACGTCGAGATCCTGCCTTGACCGACCACACCGAGAAGGCCCATCCGCAGCTTCCGACTAAAACAACGCCAAGCAGTTGATGACCACCCCACGACCGCCGCCCGCAACGCGCACACGCGGATACGACCCGTTACTGTTCTTCACCTGGGAAGTGCCTCTTCCGCTACCACGTTCAGGACCCTCAGCAGGTCCTATCGTTGCAGCTCAGAGGCACCTTCTGCTTTCTCGATCACCTACCGGACAGCGCCCTCGTGAAAGCCTGAGGCCAACGCTCACCCTCTACCCGCCACAGGGAGCCGGTGGAGCCGTTTCGCGGGAAGGCGCCTCGCCGGGCCGTGTTTCATAGGTGGTCCGGTATGGAACGCGAGTACATCCGCGACCGCACCCTGGAAGGCCATGAGTCCGCCCGGCGCCGCGGCAAGACCATCGGCGGTGCCAGCGTCGCCGACGAGAGCATGTTGTCGATGGCACCTGCATCACTCCCCTTGGCTCATCCGGCCGATTTGGGCGTACGCACCAGCAGGGACACTCCCAACTCGAGGATCGGTACGGTTCGGGCAAACCCATCAATCACCGGCGTGGTGGGCAGGTCCAGCGGCACGCTGGGTTCGATGCCGATCGCCTGGATGCCAGGCCGGCCCGGCAGTTCGGCCGAGCTGGCCAGGATGACATCGGCTCCCGCCGACCATGAGAAGCGGCGGATCTGCCATCCCTCTGGTGCGTCGAGTTTCTCCTCGCGGCCGCCGAGGATCTCGGCGAGCACCCGCCGTGGCATATCCGGTGCCGGAACGTGCACGACGACGAATGAGATGGTGGCCGGTGGCATGCCGACCGGCTCGGTCCACGGTGCGGGCAGCAGTCCCTCCGGGTTGGAGGAGGCCGGTTCCATGGACGACTGCACGAGTTGGACCAGGAAGCCCAACCCGTTCGCGCGCGGATGGAGGAACATCTCTTTCCAGCTGTCATGGCTGAGGTTCACCAGGATCGGTTCGATCCCGCACCGGGAAGCCGTCGCGATGCTGTGCTCTATGTCGGCCACTTTGAACGTCAGATGGTGGGGTCTGCTCATGTCGCCTGATTGGGTCAGGAACCGCCGGACGAACGAGTCCGGCGCCGCACCGGGTTCGAGCAGTTCGACACGCATATCGTTCGCGTAGGACAACTGGCACACATTCATGTGCGGCAGACGAAAGCCGTGCCGCCAGCGTCCGCCGAGAGCGCCGGAAAGGACCGGGCCTGCCAGGTTCCAGGAAGGCACAGCGAGGGCGATGTGGTCGAGCGAGTACGCCGTCATGTGATGGCTCCAGTCCGCAGGCCGCCGCAAGCGCCTTCTCGTTTCGGGTTCAGAATCTGGATCTAGCCTCAGGATGGATCTGGGAGTTCGGACTTCCCGGAAGCCGCAAGCTGCGGGCTAGGACGCCAGTAGGCGGCCAGGAGCAGGGCGGCTCCGCCGCCTCCACCGACCAACGCCACCAGGAGACCGGTCCAGCTCGCCGTGGTGTGCCCGGCGAGGTCGCCTAGGCCGAGCAGATGGTCCAGGGAGATGCCGCCGGGACCGAGAGCCGCCAGGGCGCACGCGACCACCGTGATCATCAGGACGTACTCGTAGCCCTCCCCCGGACGGAAGATGAAATAGCCGTTCTTGAGGTGGTTGGCCACAAGAGCGACCAGCATCGTGCCAACGACGGCCGCCGCCGCCACGGTGTTGGCGAGGCCGGCCAAGAGCAGGACGCCCGAGCCCAACTCGGTGACCGTGGCCGCCGCCGCGTGCAGCCGACCGGGACGGATGCCGATGGACTCGAACCAGCGGGCGGTGCCGGGGAGCCTGCCGCCCCCGAAGACGTGATTCCAGCCGTGCGCGATCATCGTTCCGCCGACTGTCGCACGAAGCAGCAGCGCGGCGAGATCCACTTCGATCATTTCATCCTCTTGGTGAGTGGGCTTCGGGCGCCGGTGAACGGGATGAGACCGGGGGCGGCCCGGGGTTTCCTCGGCTCAGCCCGTGGCCAGCTCGTACCTGCGCCGGCCGTCCGATTCGGTGGCGGTGAGCATCCCCCGCTCGGCCAGCACCTCCAGGTGCGCGGCGGTCTCCAGCACCGCGAGCATCTGGTTGTAAGGGTCGAGCTCGGCGAAGGCACGGCCACGACGCGTCCAAGCCAGCCGCGCCGCGACGAGCGCGGCGGTGTCGGCGCCCATGTCGACCGCCGACAGGGTCTTGTCCAGGCGCTCGACATGATGGGCCAGGAGCTCGTCGACGCGGCTGTGCACGCTGGGGGTGACCGGGCCGTGCGCCGGGAGCAGCAATGCGTCCGGCATCGTCTTGAGCAGCCGCAACGAGGTGAGATAGTCACCGAGCGGGTTGCGCGCATGCTGTGTCTCGAAGCCGACGGACGGCGTGATCTGCGGCAGCACATGGTCGCCGGCGAAAAGGAACTCCCCGGCCGCGTCGAGGAACACCATGTGCCCCTGGGTATGGCCGGGTGTGGCGATCGCGCGCAGCGATCGCGCGCCGATGTTGATCGTGGTTTCGTTTTCGATCCAGCGATCAGGAGGCTGCCACAGGTCCGCGTTCGGATCGCCACCCGGACCGCCGCGGGACATTGAGTCGACGAGCTCGCCGGCGCCATGGCGGCGCAGGCGCACGAAAATCTCACTGGGCCCGTCGCGCCGCTCGGGTGCGAGCAGCGCCACGGTCGGCCGCTCGCCGACGCCCAGGCTTATCCGCGTCCCGTGCGTCCGCCGGATCGCTACCGCCTGGGTGTAGTGGTCGCGGTGAACGTGTGTGACGAGGAAGTCGCTGATGTGCTCAAGGCCGTAGCCGATGGCGTCCAGTGAGGTCG
>JAOPYK010000288.1 GCA_025964695.1 Streptosporangiaceae bacterium
TGGCCTACATCGCCCCGTACAACCCGCACATCCCGGCCGTCCCCGCGCCCCGGCACCGGAAGCTGTTCGCCGGTGTCCGGGCACCGAGAACGCCCTCCTATAGCGAGCCTGACATGACCGGAAAGCCGGCCGAACTCCAGCGCCTGCCCCCGGTCACGGCCAAGGAGGCGCGGGCATGGGACGCGCTCTACCGCAAACGGCTGCAATCGATGCAGTCGGTCGACGACATGATCGGCGACCTCGTGAAGACTTTGAAGGACTCGGGCAGGCTCGCCGACACCCACTTCATCTTCACCTCCGACAACGGCTTCCACATCGGCCAGCATCGTCTGGCCCCGGGCAAGAACACCGCCTACGAGGAGGACGTCCACGTTCCCTTCGTCATCCGGGGGCCCGGGATCGCGGCCGGGCGGACGGTCGACGCGCTCGCCGCCAACATCGACATCGGGCCGATGCTGGCCGATCTCGCCGGTGCGAAGACGCCCGCGTTCGCCGACGGACGCTCACTGCGACCCATACTCGGCAGCGCTCCACCGCCGAAGAACTGGCGGCAGGTGCTCCTCCTCGAACACGCCAAAGCCCGCGGCACCCACCCGCACGGACCGCAGACGGCGGGGGACGGCACCCTCGAGCCGCCGGAGCTGGTCCGGGCAGAGGTACGCACCAAGACGTACCTGGCACCCTTCGTCGCATTGCGCACCAAGCGCTACCTCTACGTCGAGTACGACACGGGAGAACGCGAACTGTACGACGTCGTGGCGGACCCGTACGAGCTGCACGACATTGCGGCGGGCAACCCGTTGCTGACCGGTCTGTCGGCCCGGCTGCGGCAACTGCGAGACTGCGCCGGGCAGGCCTGCCGGGTGGCCGAGGATGGCTCCGAGCCGGCGTGGTGACCGCTATCTGTGGGTCCAGTCGGGCTGCAGGAACTCCGCGACGCGGGCGTGCCGGCCGAGCAGGACGACCTCGCGGAACTGCCAGAGCATCGCGCCGGTAGGGGCGTGGATGACCATGTCGTCGCGGAGCCGTAGCTGGAGCAGCCGGGTGCCGTCCGGCTGGGGGACCCAGCGGGGGGCGTCGTCGGCGGCGAGCCTGCTCAGCGGCACCTGATGCACCGAGTGGACCTCATGATTGGCGCTGATCGGTCCCGGATCCTCCGGCGCCACCACGATCGGCGTGATCGCGAACCCGGAGGCGGCCGGGAAGTCGTCCAGGCGGCCGAGGACGTCCGCCGGATCCACCCGCAGCCCGATCTCCTCATGCAACTCCCGCAACGCCGTCTGCTCCGGGGTCTCCCCGTCGTCCAGTCGGCCGCCGGGCAGTCCCCACTGGCCCGCGTTGCGGCCGCGGTAGGCCCGCTTGATCACGATCACGCAGGGGACTCCGCCGTGTTCCACCACGCACAGCACGACCCCCGCGCGCCGCATGCCGGGAGCGTCGTCCACGGTGGTGTACGGAAAGTCGCGCAGCCGCTGGACGGCCACGTCCTGGAACTCCTGCAGGTTCATGCGGGCGAGTCCATGGGGAGACTCGTGTAAAAAAACGTCATCCGGTGACGATACGCGTGTACTGGGCGGGTGACCGGCCAACGGTGGCGGTGAAGTCGCGAGTGAAGTGGGCCTGGTCGGCGTACTCGAGGTCGGCGGCGAGCCCGGCCCAGTCGATGCAGGCGCCCTCGGCCGCGGCCTCGGCAGCCCGTTCGGCGGCCTCGTGCAGCGGCTACTGATGACGAAGGCGTCCGGCACGGCCATCGAGATCGTCCGCGGAATCGAGCCCGGACGGCTGGACGGCCCCACGCCCCTGCCCTGAGTGGGACGTGCGCGGCCTGCTCGACCAACTGATCCTTTGGACCGGCCACCGCGGTGGCCTGGCGGCTTCCAGTACAAGGTATTCGGCGCCGAAATCCCGGTACGTCCCCGTTCGAGCGGGCTCTCGGTCTGGCCGGGCGCGATCCAGAATGGACCCCCTGACCCCGTAGGCTTGGGGCCATGTCTTCCTCTTCGATCCGAGTACGTTTCGCACCCTCCCCGACCGGCATGTTCCATGTCGGCGGCGCCCGGTCCGCGCTGTTTAACTGGGCGCTCGCCGAGAAGGCGGGCGGAACGTTCGTACTGCGGATCGAGGACACCGACGCGGCGCGCAACCGGCCAGAGTGGACCGAGGGGATCATCTCCGCGCTCGCCTGGATCGGCATCCACAGCGACGCGCCGATCTTCGAGGGCCCGTACTTCCAGTCGGCCTACGACGAGCAGCACCGGGCCGCGGCGGCCAGGCTGGTCGCCGACGGCCGGGCCTACTACTGCACCTGTACCCGGGATGACGTGAAGGCCCGGACCGGATCCGAGCACCAGGGCTACGACGGATACTGCCGGGACCGCGGGCTGACCGAGGGAGCGGTCAGGTTCCGCACGCCGGACGAAGGGGTGACCGTCGTCGAGGACACCGTCCGCGGCACGGTCGAGTTCCCCAACAACGCGATGGAGGACTTCGTCATCGTCCGAGGTGACGGCTCTCCGCTGTTCATCCTGGCCAACGTGGTCGATGACCTGGAGATGGGGATCACGCATGTGGTCCGGGCCGAGGAGCATCTGTCCAACACGCCGAAACAGCAACTGCTGTGGGAGGCGCTGGGCACGCCGGAGCCCGGCCGGCAAGACGGCTCACCACCGGTGTGGGCGCACGTGCCCGTGATCGTCAATGAGAAGCGCCAGAAGCTGTCCAAGCGCCGGGACAAGGTCGCTTTGGAGTCCTACCGGGACGAGGGCTATCTCGCCGAGGCGATGGTCAACTACCTGATGCTGCTCGGCTGGGGGCCCGGCAACGACCGGGAGATCATGCCCTGGGCCGAGATGGTGCCGCTGTTCGCGCTGGAGGACGTCAACTCCGCTCCCGCCTTCTTCGACGAGAAGAAACTGCGGGCCTTCAACGGCGAGTACATCCGGGCGCTGCCGCTGGAGGACTTCATCACCCGGTGCGAGCCCTGGGTGGCGCAGATCCCCGGGTACGACCCGAAGGTCTTCGCGCAGGTGGCCGAGCTCGCGCAGACCCGCATCGCCGTGCTGTCGGAGATCACGGCGAACGTGGACTTCCTCTTCCTGGACGAGCAGGTGTTTGACGAAGCCTCCTGGAACAAGGGCATGAAAGGACCGGCTGCGGAGATCCTGGCCGCCGCCGAAGAGGTCTACCGGGACGCGCCCTGGGAGACCGAGGAGCTCAAATCCCGGCTGGAGCAGGCCGGCGCGGCGTACGGGCTGAAGCTCGGAAAGACGCAGGCCCCGGTGCGAGTGGCGGTCACCGGCCGGACGGTCGGGCTTCCGCTGTTCGAGTCACTCGAGGTGCTCGGCCGGGAGAAGAGCCTCGGCCGGATCGCCGCCGCTCGTGCCCGTCTCGCGGATCAGGCCTGACCCGACGCCCACCCGGCCACCTGAGCCCGTGCCCGCTCAGCCCCTTTTCCTAAGCCCCTGCCCGCTCAGCGGAAGGTGATCGCTCCGGGGTAGTGGCCCACAGCGCAGGTGAAGCGCAGCCGTCCTGGCCGCGGCATCCCGAGATCGATGGTGGCCGCGCCGTTGACGGGTAGCACTCGTTCCACCCCGCGGGCCGGGACCTCGAAGACCCGGGTGCAGCCCGTCGTCCTGAGGGTTCGTACGACCAGGACCGTCGGGACACCGGCCCGCGCGGCGAGGTTCGCGGGACGGTAACCTCGGTCGAGCGCCCAGATAGTGATCATCTGGGTACCGGCCGAATCGGTCCGCACGAAGCGCGCGTCCATCGCGGCGGTGGCGGCGGGGGCCGGCAGCCAGCCGCCCAGCCGCAGGCCGGACAGCAGGGTCCAGCCCGCCAGCATCATCAGTCCGACGCCCACCAGCACGGTCAGCCGGCCGCGCAGCAACGCCATACCTCGGCCCAGGGTGACGCCGATCAGCCCGAACAACGGAACCGTGCCAAGGACGAACCCGGTCATGACGGCTGTCCCGGCAAGAGCGGAGCGGGAGGTGACCGCCATCAACTCGGCCGACAGGGTCAGCCCGCAGGGCACCAGCACCGTGGACGCCCCCAGCAGCGCAGGGGTCCGGCGGCCCGTAGCCGTGGCTGTGTCCGGGGCCGGGGCCGGGGCCGGGCAGTGGCCCTCGCGGTGCTCCTGGCATTGAGCGTCGCTGTGCTCGTTGCGGTCCTCGTTGCGGTGCTCGTCGCAGTGGTCGTGGCAGCGCTCACGGTCGCCGCCGTGATCACGGTGTTTGCCGCAGTCTTCACCGCTGGGGTCGCCGTGGGGGTCGCCGCAGTGGTTCCCGCGGCGGCGCAGGAGCCGGTGGGCCGGCCGGAAACCGAGCAGGTCGAGGGCGAACAGCGCCAGCAGCACGGCCGCTCCGGCCAGCAGCACCGCCCGGATCCGGGGGCCGGGCTGCACCACGGATCCGGCCAGGCCGAGAACGGCGCCCAGGGCGGCGTGCGCGGTCAGTTTCGCGGCGAGGAAGACTCCGACCGGCGCCGCAGGCCGGGACACGCCCCGTACCGCTCCGGCCAGCAGCCCCAGTTGCACGGCCGCACAGGACGTGCCACCCGCGAGAAGGCCGGTACCGGCCCCGGCCAGAAACAGCGTGGAAGCGTCCATCACGCAGGGACCACTGCCCATCGCTGTGCGTGATCATCCGTGCCCATCGGTCAGAAAAATGTCCGGACAGGGAAATGTGGTGGTCATGCAATCGTTCGCCGGTCGATTGCATGACCACCACGCCTAGCGCATGAAGGACGGCTGGCGGGTCACTCAGCGGGGGAGAACACCTCGTCATCGACGGTGCGGCGGGGGCCGGCGAACCAGTTGCGGGCCGATAGGACCCACCAGAGGGTGAGCGCGATGAGGATGCCGCCCACGACCAGGGGCGCGTAGTTGACGAGTTTCCAGTCGAACGCGTTGTTCCAGGGGATGCCCGCCGGAGAGGTCGGCATGATGAAGTACACCGAGATCACGGCGATCTCGATCACTGCCGTCCAGCCCATCCACTTGTACTTACCGCCGAGCGTCCAGGGGCCGGGCTTGAACGACGAGCCCGCCCGCAGGCGCAGGTAGATCGGGATCAGGAAGGCCAGATAGAGCCCGATCACCGCGACCGAGACCACGGCGTAGAAGGCGACCGGCACCCCGTTCGGCGCCTTGTAGAGAGCGGGCAGGGTCAGCGCCAGGCAGGCGAGAACGCCACCGATGATCGCGTTGACGGGAGTCCGGTTCTTGTCGACCTTGGACCAGAGCCGGGAGCCGGGGACCGCGCCATCGCGGGAGAACGCGTATGTCATCCGGGACATCGAGGTCACACAGCTCATCCCGCAGTAGAACTGGCCAATGACCGAGATCGCGATGACGGCCTTCGCCCAGCCCGGGGTGAGAGCACTGTTGATCAGGTTGCCGATGAATCCCGGCGCGGCCGGATCATTGATCGCCTTCAGGTCGGTGGCGGCGAACAGGAACGCCAGCAGCAGGATCCAGCCACCGATGGCCGAGTAGAAGATCGATTTCCACAGGCCCTGCGCGGCGCTGCGAGCGGCGCCCTTGGTCTCCTCCGACACGTGTGCGCAGGCGTCGAAACCGGTGATGGTGTACTGCGTCAGCAGGAAGCCGAGCGGCAGCACGAAGAACCAGTACGTCCCGTTCCCGAAGCCGGAGTTGTTGATGCGGTCGGTGAAGACGAACTTCGCGGTCTGGTGGTGCTCCGGCGCGATGACCAGGATCAGGATGACCGCGGCCGCGCCGAAAACGTGCCACCACACCGACACATTCTGTAGCACGGCGACCAGATGGTGGCCATAGATGTTGATCAGCGCGTGCAGCACCAGGACCACCGCGAAGATGACGAAGACGCCGGTGAGCCCGAAGGCCCAGGTCGAGTCGAACATCCCGAGCAGCAGATTGATGAACGTCGCGCAGCCGTAGTCGACGGAGGCCGTGACGGCGATAAGGCCGATGAGGTTGAGCCAGCCGGTGAACCACCCGTGGACCGGCTTGCCCAGCGTCGCCGCCCACCAGTAGATGCCGCCGGCGGTCGGATAGGCCGAGACCAGCTCCGACATGCAGAAGCCGATGATCAGGATGAAGATCGAGATCAGCGGCCAGCCCCAGGCGATGGCGATGGGCCCGCCGTTGTTCCATGCCTGACCGAAAGTGGTGAAGCACCCGGCCAGGATCGAGATGATCGAGAATGAGATCGCGAAGTTGGAGAAACCGCTCCAGGTGCGTGACAGTTCCTGTTTGTAACCGAGCGCGGCGAGTCTCTGCGAATCCGCGTCGACTTCGGGGACGTCCGGGATGGTCTGGGCCATCGGGCCTCCTTGTACGAACTCGTACGAGGTGTACGAGCGGGTCAGGGTTCCAGTGGGGCGGGTACGTCCGAGACCCCGTTCGCGGACGCCGGATCGTGGGGTGCGGAGCTCATAGGCGTCCCCGCACCGTGTCGAGCAGCCGGCCGAGCCCGGGATCGCTCAGGTCCCGGACGGCCTGGCGCCATTTGTCGGCGGCTTCGTGCCAGTAGTCGAATCCGGCGTCCGGGCGGTCGAGCATCCCGTGGTGGACCGAGAACCAGAGAGTCCAGGTGAAGTTGGAGAGCAGCAGGTTGAGCCGCACCCGCGCGACCAGGGCCGGAGTCGTCTCGGCTCCGAAGTAGGCGGTCGCCAGCCGGGACGTCAGGTCCGGGTCGAAGTCCGCCTCGGCGGCGATGTCGCCCAGCTCGAAGGCCGGGTCGTTCATCCCACTGAGCTGGTAGTCGACGATCCTGATGGCCGTACCGCCGTCGATGAAGTTCTCGGCGAGCAGGTCGTTGTGGCAGGGCACCACGGGCAACGGCCGGGCGGCGAGCGCCGCGCCCACGTCTCGGACGGTGGCCAGGTGGTCCTCGTACCCGTCCGGGATGCGCAGCCCGTGCGCACGGCACAACGTCAGCAGTTCGTCGAGCTTGGCCGAGATGTCGAAGTCGTTGGCGAACCGGCCGGCCATGCCGTGCAGCCCGCGGCAGGCCGCCGCGATGCGCGTGATGGTCGCCGGTTCCCGTACGTCGGACGCGCTCAGTGTGGGGCCGTCGATGAACTCCAGGATCAGTGCCGGAACATCGCTCAGCACACTGCACACCCGGGGGCCGACGCCCGACTCCGCCGCCCTCAGCGTGTTCTCGATCTCCTGGTCCAGCGGGATGCCCAGACCGACACGGGACACCTCCGGATCGAGTACCCGCAGGATGTAGCGGGCGTCCGCGGTGTCCACCCGGGCGACCTGATGGCTGAGACCGCCGGTGATGGGCGTGTGCCGGACGATGTGCGGGTCCCAGCCGGGGATCCGTGCGATGACATCTTCGATCGGGACAGGCATGAACCACTCCGTCTGAGCAATCCGTCTGAGCAAAGGGCAGGAACGGTATGCCCTTTTGGAAGCTGTGGTCGTGAACGTCGGTATGGAGGGTCCTGCTGGTGGGGAGTGTGCTCCTGCTCATGGAGAACGTCAATGGTGTGACGATGCCGTGATCTAATCGTATTGGGCTGTCCTTAAACCTTTTGGTATGTCCTTTGGCGTGATATCAAGGTTCGGTGATCACGCACAGCACCCCGAGGGGTGGCGATGGAGACCCCGGGGACTCCCTGCGGGAACAGGCCTGGCAAGGGGTCATGCACGCCATCGAGAAGGGGGGATATGAGCCCGGCGACCGGCTGCCGCCCGAGCGGGAGTTCGCCGAGACCCTGGGCGTGAGCCGGTCGACCCTGCGGCTGGCGCTGCACGATCTCGACAGGTCCGGTGTGATCGTCCGGCGACCCGGCCGGGGTGGAGGCACCTTCGTCGGTTCGCCCAAGGTCGATCGGGACCTCGGCCACTTCGCGGGGCTGGCCGAGTACATCCGCCGCCAGGGGCTGACCGCGGGGGCGCGGGTGATCTCGGTCGCGCTGCTCGCCGCCGACTCGGTGGTGGCCGACGCGCTCGGGGCCGGTGTCGACGCCCCGGTAGTGGAGATCATCCGGGTACGGCTGGCGGACGGTGAGCCGATCGCACTGGAGCGCTCGTACTTCTCCGCCGATCGCTTCCCCGGGCTCGCCGAGCAGCCGCTCGGCGGCTCGCTGTACGACCTGTTGCGCGAGGTCTACCAGGACTGGCCGACGCGGGCGGTGGAACGGCTGCAACCCATCGCGGCCGAACCCGCCGACGCACTGCTGCTGGGGGTGCCCCCGGGCACCCCGCTGCTCGCCGTAGAACGGATCACCCACGGGCGCGAAGGCGCGGCCATCGAGTACGCCTACGACCTCTTCCGCGGCGACCGTACCCGGGTCGTCGTCTGGACCGGACCCGGGGAATCGATCGAGGAGGCCGGCCGTGGCTGAAGAGACCCTGCCTGCTAAGACCCTGCCCCACAGGGCGCGCATCGTCATCATCGGCGGTGGAGTCGGCGGTACCAGCATCGCCTTCCACCTGGCCGAACTCGGCGAGCGTGATGTGGTGGTGCTCGACAGGGACGAACTCACCAGCGGCTCGACGTTCCACTCGGCCGGGCTGGTGGGCCAGCTGCGGGCCGATCCGACGCTCACCCGGATGAACATGCACTCCGTGGAGCTCTACCGCAGGTTGCAGCAGGGCGAGCACGCCCCCGGCTGGGTGGAGTGCGGGGGAATCCGGCTGGCCTGCACCCCCGAGCGGATGGAGGAGATCCGCCGGCAGATCGGCTGGGCCCGTACGTTCGGCCTGCCACTCGAGGAGATCTCAGCAGCCCAGGCACAAGAGCTGTTTCCGCCGATGGACACCGCGGGCGTACTGGGCGGTGCCTATCTGCCGACCGACGGCTACATCGACCCCTCCCAGCTGACCTACGCGCTCGCCGCCGGAGCCCGTGCCGCAGGCGTACGGATCGTCACCCACACCCGGGTGCTCGGCATCGAGCAGCGGGACGGCCGGGTCACCGGCGTACGAACGGACCGCGGGAACATCGAGGCCGAGATCGTGGTCAACTGCGGGGGGATGTTCGCCGCGGAGATCGGGCGGATGGCCGGAGTGCGCATCCCGCTGGTGCCGATGTCGCACCAGTACCTCATCACCGAGCCTCTGCCTGATCGCATCGCTGCGCCCATCTCTGCGCCCGTCTCCGAGTCCTTGTCTCGGCCTCTCTCTCCGTCCTTCTCTCAGTCCAGCGGTGCGCGCACGGGAAGGCGCAGGCTGCCGACTCTGCGGGATCCCGACAACCTCGTCTACTTCCGCGAGGAGGTCGGCGGCCTGCTCATGGGCGGTTATGAGCGGAACTCTGCCGCCTGGTCCCTCGGCCCCCTCGGCGCGAATCCGCAGGGGAAGGGATATGACGCGATTCCGGCCGACTTCAACGGGAAGCTGCTGGCCGAGGACTGGCCCCGCTTCGAAGAGATCACTGTGAACTCGCAGCTGCGGGTGCCCGCGATGGCCGAGGTGGGCATCCGCAAGCTGATCAACGGGCCGGAGGCGTTCACTCCTGACAACGAGTTCTGCCTCGGCGAGACCGAGATCGGTGGCCTCTTCGTCGCGGCCGGTTTCTGCGCACACGGTATCGCGGGCGCGGGCGGCATCGGGAAGGTGATGGCGTCGTGGATCGTGGACGGCGATCCTGGCCTGGACGTCTGGCACATGGACATCCGCCGGTTCGGTGCGCAGTACCGGTCGCCGTCCTACACGCTGAAGAAGACCACGGAGAACTACGAGACCTACTACGACATCCCCTATCCGGGGCGAGAGCGTACAGCCGGCCGGCCGCTGCGAGTGTCGCCCGCGTACGCCTGGCATGCCGCCAACGGAGCGGTCTTCGGGGAGAAGTCCGGCTGGGAACGGGTGAACTTCTACGCCTCGAACGGCGGCCCAGGCAATGACGGCCATGGCGACGGCGGCCGACGAGAGAGCGGCCAAGGATGCGGCGGCCAGGGGGACGAGGGGCTTCGACCGCGCGGCTGGGCGGGGCGTTCCTGGTCGCCTGCCGTGGGCATGGAGCACACGGCCACGCGGGAGACCGCCGGGCTGTTCGACGAGTCCTCATTCTCGAAGATCGAGGTCACCGGACCGGGGGCCGCCCGGTTGCTGGACTGGCTCTGCGACAACGAGGTCGCCCGGGAGATCGGCGCGGTCACCTACACCCAGGCGCTGAACGCGCGCGGCGGCATCGAGTGCGACTTCACCGTGACCAGAACGGCTGAGGATGCCTTCCTGATCGTCACCGGCACGGCGTTCGGCACGCATGACCTGAGCTGGATCCGCAGACACGCGCGGTCCTTCAACAGCGAGCGCGACGGATCCGTACGGGTCTCGGACGTTACCGGTCAGTACGCCTGCTTCGCGCTCTGGGGGCCGCGCAGCCGCGACATCCTGGCCGGGCTGACCCCGGCCGCACTGGACAATGATGCCTTCCCGTACCTCACCGCGCAGGAGACGACCGTCGGTGACGTGCCGGTCCGTGCGCTGCGGGTCACCTTCGCCGGCGAGCTGGGCTGGGAGCTCTACTGCTCCAGCGAGTACGGCGCCGCACTCTGGCGGACCCTCTGGGAGGCCGGGCGGCCGTACGGGCTGACCGCCGCCGGCTATCACGCCATCGACAGCCTCCGGCTGGAGAAGGGCTACCGCGTCTGGGGCGCCGATCTCAGCCCTGATGACAATCCGTACGAGGCGGGGCTCGGCTTCTGCGTGAAGCTCGACAAGCCGGGTGGCTTCCTCGGCAGAGACGCCCTGGTGAAGGCACGCGCAGCCGGTCTCAGGCGGCGGCTGCGCTGCATCGTCCTGGACGACCCGCGGGCGGTATGCCTGGGCAATGAGCCGGTCAAAGTGAACGAGCAGGTTCTCGGCCGGGTGACCAGCGGGGGCTTCGGCTACACGACGGGCCTCTCTATCGCCTACGCCTACCTGCCCGTCGACTCGGCCGCACAGCAGATCGGGCCCGATACCAAGGTGGAGATCGAGCTCTTCGGCGAGTGGGTCACCGGCCGGATCGCCGGCGGCCCGCTGTTCGATCCCAGGGGCGAGAGGGTCCGCGCGGGTTAGGCCGACAGGGGTCGCCATTCTGATCGGCGCGGCCCCCCTTCGTCGCCTGACCCCGGGCCGGACCGAACCGCCTGTTGGCCGAAAGCCGTGCTGGCCGAGAACTGTGCTGGCCGAACTCTGCTAGCCGAACGGTGCTAGCCGAACGGTGCTGGCCGAACGGTGCTGGCCGCACAGCCGTGCTGGCCGCACAGCGTGATTTCTCGCAATCCCGAGCTCACAGCCGTGTCCGTGACGCCGCTCGCCGCTGGTCCCCGCACGCATACGGCCTGCCGGCTACCGGGACTGAAATATGTTCAGTTGTACTGTTAAGGCAACCTTTGCAGCCAAACTGTGCAGCCAGGCTGTAGTGTTACGAATGTGGGAGATCTTCCGAGTGCGGAGACGGTCGCCGAGGAGCTTCGGACCGCGATCGGCCGAGTGGTGCGTCGTCTCCGAAGTGAGTCGGGCATGCCGAACCAGCACGTCACGGCACTGCGGTGGCTCGAAAGAGGCGGGCCGATGACCATGAGCGGCCTCGCGGCCGCCGAGCGGATCACGCCGCAGTCGATGGCGGTCACCCTTACCGCCCTGCATGGCCAGGACTACGTGCAACGTGCCGCAGACCCGAATGACCGGCGGCAGATCCTGTGGTCCGTTACTCCAGGCGGCCGGGCCATCCTCGCCGAGGATCGGCAGCGGCGGGCTCGTTGGCTGGTCACCGCCATCGACCAGGAACTCACCGACGAAGAGACGACTCGTTTGGGGGACGCCGCGAGGTTGCTTAACAGGATCATGGACAGGAGTGAAACTCGTGGCGTTTGACCACCTCCATCTCGGCTCGATCCCGGCACCGCGGTCCTGGTGATGAATCTGCAGAACACAGCCGGGCGCCGGTCATCGGTGCCTTGTACCTGGGAGAACAGGCTCGCGGCGGCGTCGTGGACCTACTTGCCGAGCCGGGTGACACGCTCGTCACCCGCATGGCCGTCATCAGCGTGGCCGTCACCGGCCTGCTCGTCACTGGCCTGCTCGTCACCGGCTTTCTCGTCACCACCGTGGTGGGTCACCAGACGGCAGCGGAGTTTGCCGGCGTGAGGCGACTGGTGGGCGATCTGTGATGCGGGACGACCGTTACAAATGGATAGCACTGTCCAACACCTCGCTGGGCGTGCTGATGGCCACCATGGACGCGTCCATCGTGATCATCTCGATGCCGGCCATCTTCCGGGGAATCCACCTGGACCCACTCGCTCCCGGCAACATCGGCTACCTGCTCTGGATGATCCTGGGGTACCTGCTGGTGCAGGCGGTGCTGGTGGTGGCGCTCGGCCGGCTGGGCGACATGTTCGGCCGGGTCCGGTTGTACAACCTCGGCTTCGCGATCTTCGCTTTCGCCTCGCTGGCGTTGTCGCTGGACCCCTTCACCAGGAGCGCCGGAGCGTTCTGGCTGATCGGCTGGCGATTCGTACAGGCGTTCGGTGGTGCGATGCTCACCGCCAACTCCGCGGCCATCCTGACCGACGCGTTCCCGGTCTCGCAGCGGGGCATGGCCTTGGGCGTCAACCAGGTCATCGCGCTGGCCGGGCAGTTCCTCGGGCTGCTCGCGGGCGGGTTGCTGGCCGCGATCGACTGGCGCGCGGTGTTCTGGGTGAGCGTGCCGTTCGGCGTCCTCGGCACGCTCTGGTCGTACCGCAGCCTGCGGGAGGTCGGTGTCCCGAAGAAGGCCCGCGTCGACTGGGCCGGGAACCTGACGTTCGTGGCGGGCACCACCGGGATACTCGTTGCCATCACGTACGGGATCCAGCCGTACGGAGGGAACCCGACGGGCTGGGGCAACCCATGGGTGTTCGACGGGCTCGCCGCCGGAATCCTGATGCTCGTGATCTTTTGCGTCGTGGAGACGAAGGTCGCCGAGCCGATGTTCGACCTCAAGCTGTTCCGGATCAGATCCTTCATGGCCGGTAATCTGGCCACGCTGCTCACCGCGATCTCCCGGGGCGGCCTGCAGTTCATGTTGATCATCTGGCTGCAGGGAATCTGGCTTCCACTGCACGGCTACGAATACCAGGACACCCCGCTCTGGGCGGGGATCTACATGCTCCCGCTCACCGCCGGCTTCCTGATCGCCGGACCGGCCTCCGGTTACCTGTCCGACAGGTACGGCTCTCGTGCCTTCGCCACCGGCGGATTGGTGATCACGGCGATGTCCTTCGTCGGACTCATGCTGCTGCCGGTGGACTTCAGCTACCCGCTGTTCGCCCTGTTGCTGCTGGTCTGCGGAATCGGCATGGGGATGTTCTCGGCGCCGAACACCTCCTCCATCATGAGCAGCGTGCCACCCGGCCAGCGCGGGGTCGCCTCGGGCATGCGCGCGACCTTCCAGAACTCCGGCAGCGCACTGTCCATCGGCGTCTTCTTCTCGCTTATGATCGCTGGCCTGTCCGGGACGCTGCCCAAGACGCTCACCTCGGGCCTGCAAAGCCATGGCGTACCCGCGTCGGCCGCCGCACACGTCGCCAACCTGCCGCCGGTGAGCACATTGTTCGCGGCCTTCCTCGGCGACAACCCGATCGGCCACCTGCTCTCCACGACCGGTGCGCTGGGCATGTTGCCGGCCCACGACGTGGCAGTCCTGACCGGCAAGCGGTTCTTTCCCGAGCTGATCGCCGCTCCGTTCCATCATGGACTGGTGGCTGTGTTCACCAGTGCCGCGGTGATGGCGATCATCGCCGCCATGGCCTCCGCCTTGCGCGGCGGCCGTTACACGCATGTAGAAGAAACTCCTGTGGAGCAGAAGGAAGCAAAGATATGAACGACGCAGTTACGAACGACGCGCTCTGGGCCGGTACGGTCACCATTCCCGGACATGAGGGGGCCGAGCTCGAGACGTACCTGGCCCGGCCGCTGAGTGACAGCCCACGTGGCGGCGTGGTGGTGATCCATCACCTGCCCGGGTACGACGACCCCACCAAGGAGATCGTCCGCCGGTTCGCCGCGCACGGGTACGCGGCGATCTGCCCGAACCTCTACTCACGGGAGGGCGTCGACGTCAGCCCAGACGACCAAGCCGCCGCCGCACGGGCGAAGGGCGGTGTCCCGGACGAACAGCTCGTCGGCGACGTCGCCGGGGCCGCGGCACATCTCAACTCTCTCGAACACGCCAACGGCAAGATCGGCGTGATCGGGTACTGCTCGGGCGGCCGGCAGACCTTCCTGGCTGCCTGCTCCCTCCAGATCGACGCCGCGGTGGACTGCTACGGCGCCTTCGTGGTGAACGAGCCGCCCGCGCAATTCCCGCTCAAGGCCAAGCCACTGATCTCCAAGGCTCCCGATCTGTCGTGCCCGCTGCTCGGGCTGTTCGGCGCCGAGGACTCGCACCCGGAACCGGATGAGGTCGCGGTGCTCTCCGCCGAGCTGCAGAAGCTGGGGAAGGAGCACGAGTTCCACACCTTCCCTGATGCCGGGCACGCGTTCTTCTCCGTCGACCGGCCCGCCTACCGCCCGGCCGCCGCTGTCGAGGGCTGGAAGAAGATCTTCGAGTTCTACGGCCGCCACCTCGGCGCCTGAAGGGAGACGCAGCATGTGCACCTACCTCACCGAGAAGTTCGAGCTCGACGGCGCGGGCAAGGGAGCCTCCGGCTGGTTCACGCTCAGCGACGGTGCCGTCTATGTCGACCACCCGTACCACGCCTGTCACGAGCACACGGTGAACATCGACTTCACGAATCCGGCTGAGGGTCCCTCAGCGCGGGTGGCGGTCGAGCTCACCGAGGAATCGGCGCTGGCACTGGTCGAGGCCATCCAGAAGGCCCTGGCCTCGGCGCCTCCCGGCCTCGCCTCCGCCCCCCGCCGACGTCCATCATCCTGAGCCACTTGGTATTAGGCACTTGGTATTAGCCACTTGGTATTTGCGCCTGGTCCCAGCCACCTGGTGCTAGTGCCGCGACCGGCAACGTTCGCCCTATTCCGCCGCGACCGATACGGCTCTGGGCCGACGACTGATCCGCCTGTTGGGCGCGGTTCCGGCACCCCTCGGACTTCTGCCAGTTAGTGCGGAAGACGAGCCGGAAGCCCGACGGCTGTGGCTGCATGCTCATGACGAAAGGACCGGGATCCTGCCCCATCGCCTGGCCCACCCCAGCAGGCGATGGGGCAGGATCCCCCGCCCTGTGTTCTCGATTACTCCTGCGGGTGCAGGACCACCCGCCCGAACGGCCGACGCTCGGCGAGGAGGGTGGTGTACGCGGCTTTCACCTCGGCCAGTGGGTAGGTCACGGCGATGGGAATGGCCAGGTCACCCGAGGCGGCGAGCTCGGCCAGCATGCGGTAGGCGGGGAGACCTCCGGCGTCCATGGTGCCTCGCGCCGTGACACCTTTCTCCTTGGCGGACTTGTAATCGACGGCGGTGTTGATGCGCTCGGGGGGAACCCCCAGGTCCAGTGCGAGTTGGACGTAACCCGACCCGAACGCATCGATGAAAGCGTCGATCTTGCGACCGCCAGTTGTTTTCTGGACATTCTCGGCGACATCGTCGACGAATGAGACCGGGATGATGCCGCGCTCGCGCATATGATCTGCCTTTGACGGGCTGCCGATACCGATCACGGTCGCACCAGTGCGTCGCGCGAGCTGCGCGGCGGTGAAGCCGACGCCTCCGGTGGCAGCGGATACGACGACGACCTCCCCTTCGGAGGGCTCAACGGCCTTGACCCCGGCCAAACCGGCCATGGGCGTGATGAAGAGGGATCCGGCTACGTCCCATGACAGTCCGGCCGGCTTCGCGATCAGTTGCGTTGCCGGTACGGCAACGTACTCTGCGTGTGCCGTCCATTCTTGTGACCAGCCGAGTACTTCGTCTCCGGTCTTCACGTCCTGGACGCCGTCGCCGACGCTCACCACCACGCCGGCCAGGTCGCGGATGGGCGTGTACGACGCTCCGTGCAGCGTTGCGGGCACGGAACCCGGGTTGATGCACGATGCGTAAACCCGCACTACTGCCTGTCCCGGAGAATCTTCCGGCTTGGACACTTCGTCGATCCAGAGCTGGTCGACACCGTCGAAACGGTCATACCGCACTTGTCGCATGAGTGGTGCCACCTTCATTGTCTGGCTGGAATGGTTGTTCGTCACAGTGCCAGCGTCGGAACCCGGCGACGCCTTTACGTGCGCGGTGACCCGGCCGGGTCCTTCCCGGCCCCGGACGGTCTCTTTCGCGGGTTCGCAGTCCTGCTGTCGTTGGCGTGACTCGCCGGCTCTGGGCTTGACGGCGGTGCCTCAGGCCGTCGTACGCCCAGCGAGCAGGTCGCGCACCGTGCGCGGCTGATGGCCGAGGAGGTCGCCCAGAAGCGGGCCGGTGCCCGCGAAGTGTCCCTCGCGGGCGGCCTGGAAGAACCCGAGCTGGAACCGGGCCATGAGTTCCGGGGTGCCCTGCGCGACCTGCTCGGCCATCCACTTATCGTCGTCTACGACGACGCGCCGGATGTCGCGGCCGGTGACCTTGGAGGCGAGCCCCGCGATCTCGTCGAACGTCACGGCGGCGCTCGCGGTGAGCGTGACAGGGCCGTCGAAGTGCCGCTCGCCGGCGAGGATGACCGCGGCTGCCTCCGCCTCGTCAGCGCGCTCGGTCCATGACACCGGCCCGTCGGCCGGCGTCGCGATGACGCCGGCCTCGTGCCAGGTTCCGAGCAGCCAGTCAAGGCTGTGCGCGTAGTAGCCGTTGCGGAGGGAGGTCCAGGCTGCGCCGGAACCCTCCAGGAGCGCCTCGGTCGCGGCGTGATGGCGTGCGGGGATGAACGGGCTGCAGAGTCCCGTGTGCTGGTGGCTGGTGTAGAGGATCCGGCGGGCACCTGCCGCGACGGCGGTCTCGATGCCGACGCGGTGCAGGCTAACCGCGTCGGCGCCCGGGTCGTTCGACGAGACGAGAAGCACCTGATCGGCGCCTTCGAGCGAGTCGAGCAGCGCCGCCGGGTCTTCATAGGAGCCGCGCCGTACGCGCACGCCGCGGTCGGCGAAGTGCTGTGCTTTCGCGGCGTCGCGCACGCTTACGCCGATCTGCCCGGCGGGGATGCGCTTGAGAAGGTGCTCGACGGTGGCGCCGTTGAGGGCGCCCGTGGCGCCGGTGATGACTATCATGTGCTGCCGTCCCCGTGTTATCGGCGATATGGTGATTACGCTATCAAAGGAAACAACGTGTTCGCAAGCTTCTGTTATCATCGTTAACATGAATGGGCCGAATCCCGTGTCGTCGCGCGAGCGGACGCGCGCGCAGCTGGTGGAAGTCGCCGCGCGCGTGCTCGCCACTGAGGGTCCGGAGGCGGTGACTACCCGCTCGGTCGCGCTCGCCGCCGGCGTGCAGGCACCCACGATCTACCGGCTGTTCGGCGACAAGAACGGACTGCTCGACGCGGTGGTCGAGCACGGGTTCGCGAGCTACCTGGCGCGAAAGCCCCCCGTCGGCACGGACGCCGACCCGGTGGAGGGCCTGCGTGCCGGCTGGGAGCTGCATATCGGCTTCGGGCTGGAGAACCCCAGGTTGTTCCGGCTCATGCACACGGCGCTTCGCACCCCAGAGGGCGAGGCGATCGCCGCGACGGGCACCGGGATCCTGCAGGCACGGGTACACCAGGTCGCCGAGGCGGGACGGCTGCGCGTGACCGAGCGACGGGCCGTCGACCTCATCCGCTCGGCCGGCACGGGCGTCGTGTTCACCCTCATCGACCAGGCCGGGGACGAGCGCGACGACACGCTCGCGGACACGGCGTGGGAATCGGTCAGCGCGGCCATCCTCACCGACGCGAGCACCGCCGCCATCCCGGGCCCGGCGGCCGCGGCAGTGACCTTGCGCGCCGCGCTCCCCGACCTCACGGCGCTCACCCCTGCCGAGCGCGCCCTGCTCGGCGACTGGCTCGACCGCATCGCCGGGTCCCACCGCGCGCCCGGGTGAAACCCGAGGCGGCCACTGCCGGATGCTTGAGGCGCGCCCGACCGGGCGCGACCACTTCACCGGGCCCCGCCCCGCCTTATGGTTCAGGCGACGTTGGCCTTGGCGACGATGCGGCGCAGGTGCTCGTCGGCGGCATGCTGGTTGCGCCAGATGATGTAGCGGCGAATCATGCTGGCCTGCTCTTTGTGGCTGCGGTGGTCGGTGCCGTTCAGCGTGAAGTAGCGCAGCGCCGTGAACTGCGCTTCAATGAAGATCCACCATCTTGAAAATGGCTGATCAGCCGTGGTGGTGTGGCAGGGTTCGTAGGTGTTCGTGCAGTTGGTGGGCGGCTGTCCCGGGCCTTGATCGGTTGACTACGAGGTTCGCCAGGACGAGCAGGGCGCGCAGGAGGTTGGTGGCGCGGGCGGGATCGGTGCGGAGTTTGGTGAGGATCCGCCAGGTTTTGACGAACATCCGGGCCGCGCGCATCGGGCCGACTGTGTGTGAACTCTACGGGCCGATGCCGATCGAGAACAGGTCGAAAACGCTGCCCGCCATGCTGGGTGCCTCTCACGCCTTTGTGGTGAGGGAAAACGCCGGAATGCCGACCTCCCGAGGGTATCGACCGGGGGAGGTCGGCATTGGCGTTCTTGCCGCGCCGTGCAGTGCCCAGCACCGCTTTTGCTGCGGCGACCGGCGGCTCTGCTCGGTCCTACTCGGTTCGCAGCGCGGTGGCGGTCCGGGTCCGTGCCGCCCAGCTGGCCGGCAGCAGTGCCCCGAGCAGGGCGATCACGACCCCGGCGGCCAGCAGCGGAAGGAGCAGCCCGGCGGTGTAGACGTGGGTCACGCTCGGTGGCAGGTGCCGGCCGATCGCGTTGCTCATCGGGGTCTGTGTCGCCTTCTCCACCGCGACCCCGATCGGGACCCCGATGAGTCCGGCGATCAGGCCGGTGAGTGTCACCGAGGTCAGGACCATCGCGATGGTCTGTTTGGGTGTCATCCCGAGGGCCTTGAAGATCCCCATGTCGTGGACCCGCTCCCGGGTGTCCTGCACAACCATACTCAGCACCCCGAGCGCGGCGACCGCGGTCAACATCAGCGTGAATAGCGCCACCAGGGCGCCCATGATGATCACCACGAGGTTCTTGTCGGACGAGGTCGGCTGGACCGAGGCGTTCTGCGGGGTCAGCGCGGCGGCGGCTGAGGTGGACCAGTCCGTTCCGTTGACGTTCGAGGCCAGCTCGACGTTGAACTGGTCGATGTGCGGGGTCAGTCCCGCGGCGGTGAAGGTGGACGCATCCGTCATGGCCGTATAGTCGATTCCATGGGTGTCGAAGTCGATGCCGACGACCTTCAGTGACAGTTGCTTGCTCTGCCGCACCACGGTGATGTTGTCACCGACGTGGATCCCCACCGCCGAGGCCAGCTTGTCACCGACCACGGCCTCGCCGGGCGCCGAGTACCAGCGGCCGGACAGCAGCTCCATGTTCGTCCAGGAGAAGTCGCCGCTGACCGTGTACACGACCGGCGGTTCGCCGCCGATCGGCGCGCCGACCATGGTCGCGCCGCTATCACCCCAGCCGAACGCGGCCTTCGTGCCCGGGACCTCGGCGAGCGCGGCGGCCACCTTGGCGGCATCCAGGTACGCGTGGCGCGGGTCGTTGGGGCCGTAGAGATCCCACGGCGCGCCCACGTCGGCTGTGGGTATCACGAGCTTCGACGCGACGTTGAAGCCCGAGCTCATAGTAGTGTCCTGGTACCTGCTGAACGCGGTCCCCAACCCCACCGCGAAGGTGACGCTGACCGTGCCGAGCAGCACCGCCGCACCGACCAGTACGGCCCGGGCCGGCTTCGCGAAGGGCTGGGCCAGTCCCAGCGACATGGCCCGGGGCAGCGGCAGCCGCGAGGCCAGACGATGTGCCGCATGACCGCGCCTGGCCTTCGGGGCGCGGCCGACCACCAGAGCCTGCACCGCCGGCATCCGGCCGGCCCGCAATGCCGGGATCAAAGCCGTGACGGCGACGATCAGCAGGGTGCCCAGCGGCACCACGGCGCTGACCCACAACGGAATCGTGGCATTGGCCGCGCCGAGCTGCTTGGAGGCCCCGTTCAGGATCGGCCCAGCCACGAGATTGCCGAATATCGTGCCGAGCACCACGCCGAGTGTCGCCGGGATCATGGCCTGCGCGGTGTAGGCGCGGGCCACCTGCGAAGGGGTGAAGCCCAACGACTTCAGAATCCCGATGCGCCGGATTCCCGAGGCCGCAGCCCCGCTGACCACGATCGCGATGATCAGCACTGACAGGACCAGCCCGAGGATCCCGAAGGCGATCAGGAACGGCACGAAGGCCTTGGCGTTGCCGGTCGCCTGCTGCTCCGCGGTCAGATACGACTGTCCGTCCTCGACCGCGCCGGCCGGCGCGGCGGCGGCCACCGCCTGCTTGTCGGTGGCGATGTCGGTGTCGGCCTTGGCGAACCGGTAGAGCATCTGCACGTCGGTTTTGGCACCGGCGGCGGTGAGCCGCGCGAAACCGTCGGCGGTGGCGAAGCCGGTCGCACTGTTGGTCACCGAGTCGGCGAAGCCGACGACCTTGAACGACGGCTTGCCCGGCAGGGAGGAGAACACCACCGAAGAACCGAAGCAGGCGTCGGCATAGTTATTCGCCGGGAGGGCGATCTCGCCGGGGCTGGTCGGCCAGCGCCCCTGGGTCAGCACCAGCTGGTCCATCCCGGAGGTGCTACCCAGGTCGGGCCGGGTGGTTACGGTGATCGGATGGTTGTCGTGACCGGCCCAATCGGTCTTGGGGCAGTCGGTGCCGATGGTCGTGTCCAGGGCGGCGGCGATCGGGTACGGCCCGGCCGCCTCGGTGACTCCGGCGGCGTGTGCGGTGGCGGTGGTCTGGGCGGCCGTGACCTTCGAGCTGTCGAACTGGACCGCCAGGTGCGCTCCGTTCCGGGTGTTGAAAGCGTGCTCGAACGGGGCCTGCACGGCGGTCAGCAGGCCGAGGGAGAGTACTGATGACATCACCGCGGTGAACGTCGTCAGGGCCATGACGAGGGACTGGACCCGACGCCGGCCCACGCCGGAGCGTACGACCTTGCCCAGGGCGCTCATCGGCTCACCGCCAGCAGCAGGCGGGCCACGGCCCGGAAGGAGACCTCGTACAGCCGCCGGGACAGCGGCGCGTCGGGCAGCGTCATCGGACCGCTCCGGCCGGGCCGCCGAGGGTGGCGCCGTTGACCACGTCTCGTGCCACGGCGCCGTCCACCAGCTCGATCATGCGTTGCGTGGTGTTCGCGGCCAGTTGGATGTCGTGGGTCACCAGCAGGATGGTCTGGCCCTCGGCGTTCAGGTCCAGCAGCAGCTGGCGCACGTCCTCGGCCGAGCGCGAGTCCAGGGCGCCGGTGGGTTCGTCGGCCAGCAGCAACGCCGGCTTGTTCATCAGGGCCCTGGCCACCGCCACCCGCTGCCGCTGACCGCCGGACAGGCGTTGCGGGTAGGCCTTGGCGTGCCGGTCGATGCCCAGCGACGTGAGCAACTCGGTCGCCCGCCGCTTCGCCTCGCCCTTGCCCATCCCGGCCAACTGCGCCGGAACCATGACGTTGTCCAGCACCGTCAGATCGTCCAGCAGGTTGAAGAACTGGAAGATCATGCCGATGGAGGCCCGCCGGTATTTCGCCGAACCGGCCTCGCCGAGCTGGTCGACGCGCGT
>JAOPYK010000049.1 GCA_025964695.1 Streptosporangiaceae bacterium
ATCGGGCACTCCGATGCCACGGCGTGGCTGTCGAAACACGGCGCCGAGTACGGTCTGTGCCAGATCTTCCGCAACGAACCCTGGCACTACGAACTGCGCCCCGAAGCCATCGATCACGGCTGCCCGCGAATGTACGCCGACCCCACCCAGGACCCGAGGATGATGCAGCAGTGACCGGCAGTGAGCGAGGACAGGCGATGACGCAGGTGGACCCGGCGGAGACCGGGCAGGGCGACGGCCGCCGGGATACCGGGTCCGGTACCTGGCGCGCGGGCATCCGCCGGGCGATCCGCATCGGCTCCCGGCCGGGGCCCTGGAAGCGCGGCCCGGTGCTCGCGGCGCTGGCACTGCTCCTGGGCCTGTTCATGCTGCTGCACGCGAAGATCCCGAACCGAATCGGGAACCTCGGCAGCCTGGTGGAGACCTTCCTGCCGTGGTTCGGCCTGGGGATCCCGGTGCTGCTGGCCGGGGCACTGTGGCGCCGCTCCGCCTCCGCGGTGGCCGCGCTGCTGCTGCCGGTCATAATGTGGCTGAACCTCTTCGGCGGGCAGCTCAGCGACAAGTCCCACCCGGGCGGCGACCTCACCGTGGCCAGCCACAATGTCGGCGCCGGCAACCCCGACCCGGCCGGCACAGCCCGCTACCTGGCCGCCTCCGGGGCGGACGTGCTGGCGCTGGAGGAGCTGACCCAGCAGGCCACGGGGATGTACGAGAATGGGCTGGCGAACACCTACCCGTACCACACGGTGCAGGGCACGGTCGGCCTGTGGAGCAAGCTGCCGCTGTCCGACACCCAGCCGATCGACATCATGAACTACGGGCCGCTGGCGGACACCATACCGGCCGACAAAAAGATGGCCCCGAACCGGGCGCTGCGCACCACGGTGGCCACGGACCACGGGCCGCTGACGGTGTATGTGGCCCACCTGGGGTCCGTACGGGTGAATCCCAAGGCGGGCTTTTGGACGGCCTCGCGGGACATAGGCGTGCAGGCGCTCGGCAAGGCCATCGCCGCCGAGCAGAACAAGCGGGTGGTGTTGCTCGGCGACCTGAACGGCACCACGGACGACCGCGCGTTCGACGACATCACCTCACAGATGCGCTCGGCCCAGAACGCGGCCGGTGACGGTTTCGGCTTCAGCTGGCCGGCGTCCTTCCCGGTGGTGCGGTTCGACCAGATCCTGGTCCGCGGCGTGGAGCCGGACAGCTCGTGGGTCCTGCCGGCCACCGGCAGCGACCACCTACCGGTGGCGGCCAGAATCAGCTGGTGAACACCGCGCCGCACCGGAACCGGAGCCCGCCCCGGGATCCGGGAGCACGCACCTCAGGCGTGATTGTTCCGCGTAGGAACTTACGTCAGGAAAGGTTCCTGGCCCATGCCCCTGGCGCTGCTCGCGCTGGCGATATCCGGGTCTTCGAACGTGGGCGGTGCGGTCTTCTGCCCGGCGCCTGTCGGCGGGGAGTGTCCCTCGCGGGAGTGTGACACTCCCGCGCCGTACCTGCCGCGGACCCGGCGGGTCCGCCCCCCGGGAAGCCGATCTGATCATGACCAGGTACGACCTCATCGTGAACACGATCGCCGACGTGCTGCCGGAGGCAACGGACATCACTGAACCCCAAACCGGAGTCAAGCAGCGTCTCGGCCACCCGGTGTCAACCGGCCTACTCGAGACCATGGTGACGGCGGCGGCGCTGGAAACCGACGTGATCCCGCCGCTATGTACCCGCTTGCCGCA
Source organism: Streptosporangiaceae bacterium (assembly GCA_025964695.1). Classification (GTDB taxonomy): domain Bacteria; phylum Actinomycetota; class Actinomycetes; order Streptosporangiales; family Streptosporangiaceae; genus Actinomadura_E. Next base: position 1,737 of record JAOPYK010000049.1, read on the forward strand.
TGGGTAGCGCCCCCGCCGGATCGGTCAGTGAAGACGACTTCGGGAATCAGTGCAGAGGACTCCGGGAACCGACAGACGACACCGCAACCCCAGTCCCGATAGCTCCACTCGGTGCGCGGGGCCGTCACCCGCTGATCTGTGTCGGCGCAGCAGGACCCTGGTCGATGCGGAGACCTGTGACGGGTTGAGCCGGTCGAGCGATCTATGTCGACGTTTAGAGGTCAAGACAATCGGTCACAACGCTTTGGCATCCGCCTCAACATGACGGATGCTGGCGTTGTCGAGGATGAGTTCGGCGATTCGTCGTGCGGTGCGGGCGGCCTCGGGAGCCTTGTCCATCTGTGCGGTGGCCACCGCACCGTCGTAGAGCAGGACCAGGGTCTCGGCCACTTGCTTTGGATCGCGGGCGTCGACGTCGGTTGCGAGGTCAAGGAACAGGTTGCGTACCCAGGCGCGGAAGGTCGTCGCCGCTTGGGCTTCGACGCTGTCTGGTGCAGCTTCGGCGGTGGCGTTCATGAAGGCGCAGCCGCGGTAGTCGGGCTGAGCGAACAGGGTGCCGAGGACGTCGTAGACAGCCAGGATCCGCGCGCGTGGGTCGGTGTGCGCTTCGATGCCTGCCGCGACCCGCTCGGCCCACCTGGCGTGGCGATGAGTGAGGTAGTCGTGGACGAGCTCGTCTTTGCCGGTGAAGGAGTAGTACAGCGAACCTTTGGCGACCCCGGCGTGGGCGATGACGCGGTCGATGCCGACGGTGTGGATGCCCTCGCTATAGAACAGGTCGTCCGCCGCCTCGAGAAGGCGCTGCTTGGCCGTCCTGCGGCGCTGCTCGGGCCTGGTCACACCACCACGGTAACCGACGGATCTGTCTAAATAAAGTGACTCACACCTCGTTGCCTATTTAGACAGGCCGGTCTAGCGTCGTCTTCAGTAGTTGGACGACCCGGTCTAAACAACGAGCCTGAAGGAGAACCTCATGAGCTCCATCGTCGAAACCACCACCGTCGCCGACCTGAGCGGCCAAAACGCGCTGGTCACCGGCGCCACCTCGGGCATCGGCAAAGCTGCCGCGCTCAAACTCGCCGAGCACGGCGCCACCGTGCTGGTGCACGGCCGCGACGTCAGCCGCGGCGCCAGCGTGGTCGACCAGATCCAACAGGCCGGTGGGCACGCGCGATTCGTTGCCGCCGACCTGAGCGATCCCGCCGCCATCACCCAGCTCGCCGCCGAGATCGGCCGGATCGACATCCTGGTCAACAACGCCGGCTCGTCCTGGTTCGGGCCCAGCAGCGAGCTCGACACCCCGACCTACGACCGGCTCTTCGACGGCAATGTCCGCTCCGCCTACTTGCTCACCGCCGCGCTGGCACCGGGTATGGCCGGCAACGGCGGCGGCGTCATCATCAACTTGTCCAGCATGGTCGCCACCGTAGGTCTGCCCGGTGCCGCCGCCTACAGCGCGACCAAAGCCGCGCTCGCGGCCATGACCCGATCCTGGGCCGCCGAATACGGCGCCAGCGGCGTACGGGTCAACGCCGTCGCACCCGGCCCGGTCTTCACCGAAGGCGCAAAAAATACCATCGCCCTCGGCAAGACAACGCCGCTCAACCGCGGCGCCCAACCCGAAGAGATCGCCGAGACGATCGCCTTCCTGGCCTCCCCCCGCGCCGCCTACATCACCGGCGCCACCATCCCCGTCGACGGCGGCCGAACCGCCGTCTAACCCCAACACTCCTGACCCTCGCGCAGACAGGTAATTCATCATGAACAGCAGCACCATGTTCGGCATCGGCTTCGACACCCACGACGCCGCAATGGCCGCCCAGTTCTGGGCCCGCGCTCGGACGCCAACTCGCCGAGGGCGCCGACACCTGGGCGTTCTACCTGCGCCACCCGTGGCTGCTCCAGGTCTCCCAGGCGCGGCCGGTGCCGGGGCCCAACGAATACGCCATGCTCGACACGGTGCTGGCGATCCTGCGCGCGACCGTGCGGGTGCCGAATAATCATCCGCCCAGCTCAAGCGGCATGTCGGTACTCGTGAAGGGTTCCACCAAGTCGATCTTGTCGGCGGATCTCCAGATGCCTGATCTGCCCTGGTTCAGCAATCGGTTCAGGTAGCGAACGGAGCGGAGCTGCTTGCTCAAGGGCCCGGTGCGGCCGATGCTCGTTGTAGAACAACTCGAACTCGCGCAAGGTGTGGAGCAGATGGCACCGGTTCCAGATCAGAGTGCGGTCCAACAGCTCATGCCGGCAGGTCTGCACCCAGCGCTCCATGATTGAGTTCATGCGAGGTATCCGGATACCGCTCGTGACGGCCTTCAGCCCGGCATCGGCCAGCACCGCGTCGAAGGTCGCGGGAAACTTGGAGTCGCGGTCACGGATCAGAAACCTGGCCTTGCCGCCCATGTCCTCCAGGTCCATGACGTGAGCTATAAGTGGCGGCTAAGCGGGTGATTGAGCTGCGGCTTCTTCTCGACTCCCCACCTGTAGTTGGCGGCGGCCCCCGGGAATGCTTGGCGGATTCGTACATGATTGAGGCGTATCTGACTTCGCGATACAGATCGGCGTTTGATTAGCCGACATCGCGGGGCTCCGGGGTGGATGGGTTGTCCCGGTTCGCCCGGTGAACCGCGATCCGGCGGTTCCGGGAGCTTTCGAGACCGGCTTCGCGAGCCTTGCGGATCGCCTCACCACGGCCTTCGTGTTCGTCGTTGGGGGTCGCATAGCCCAGGCCCTCGTGCAACCTGACCCCGTTGTACTCAGCCCGGACGACGGCGAGCTCAGCGCGCAGCACCGCCCGCCGTGGTGGTTGATTTTGTCAAGCTGTTGTGGCCCAGTTTGTCGCTCTGAACTGGCCCAACGGCTGGGGCTGGCGTGGTCGTGACGGTGGCGGTGTGCGTCAAGTCGCTGTGTTGTCGATCACCGGTCTGTCGACCGTGCTCTGACCGTTCTCGAGGTGGTGGGCGTAGGTAGGCTGGTAGCGCACCTTCACTTGTAGGGGTGCGTGTGCTGATCGGGCTGGTGGGGGCTCGCGTATCTGGGCAGGACGGAAGAGCGTGGGCGTCGATATGCGGGAAGAGTCAGACGTCGATCACGTGGCGGGTGAGGCGCGGCCGAAGAAGCTGCTGTTGCGTGCGCTTGCGGGCGAGCGCACCGAGCGACCACCGATCTGGCTCATGCGGCAGGCCGGACGCTATCTGCCGGAGTACCACGACGTCCGCGAGGCTGCGGGCGGGATGGTGGGGCTGTGCAATTCGCCCGAGCATGCGGTCGAGGTCACCTTGCAACCGCTCCGCCGCTTCACCCTCGACGCCGCGATCCTGTTCGCGGATCTTCCCCAGATCGCGGCGGCGTTGGGGCAGACCTTGGAGTACCGGGTCGGTGACGGCCCCGTCCTCACGCCCCCGATCCGTTCGACTTCGGACATCACCGGGTTCTTGAGCGCGTCCCGCTTGCACGAAGAACTGGCCCCGATCTATGAGACCGTCAGGCAACTCACTCGCGCATTGCCTGACGAGGTCACGTTGATCGGCTATGCCGGTGCGCCGTGGACGGTCGCGACTTACATGGTCGAAGGGCGCGGCGGCGGCTCAGAGCACTCCATCGTCAAGCAGTGGGCGCTGAGCGATCCGGAGGGGTTCCAACCCCTGATCGACCTGCTCACGGCGGCCATCATCGAGTTCTTGGACCGTCAGATTCAGGCGGGTGCCGAAGCGATCCAACTCTTCGAGAGCTGGGCCGGAATACTCCCCGACCCGCTATTCCAGCGTTGGTGCGTCACGCCGGTTGCCGCCATCGTGGCGGCGCTGAAGGCGAAGCATCCGCGTGTTCCCATCATCGCCTTTCCGCGCGGCGCGGGGCTTGCCTACAACGGCTTCGCCGAGGCGACCGGCGTGGACTGCGTCGGGCTCGACTCGACAGTACCTGTGGAGTGGGCCGCGCAGAAGGTGCAGCACGAGCTCGGCCGGTGCGTGCAGGGCAACCTCGACCCCCAGCTCCTGGTCGCGGGCGGGCCTGCACTCCACGCGGAAACAGATCGCATCCTGAACGCGCTTAGTGGTGGCCCGTTCGTGTTCAATCTCGGACACGGAATCGTCAAGACCACACCCCCCGAGCATGTGGCCGCTCTCGCCCAGCAGGTACGGTCCTGGTCCGCAGCTTTGACGCAGTAGAGAGCCTGAACGCGTCGGCGTCGGCTCGTGTGCTCCGCCTACCGGGGGTCTAGCCTGGGGCTTCCTCGCCGCCGCGGGCCACGACGTTCATGGCGGGCGATGATCTTCCGTCCGTCGAAGACCACAAGTTCGGAAGCACGCAACGACACCCGCAGGCGCCGGTTGATGTACGCCACCGGCACCGAGTAGCGCGCCATTCGCACCGTGATCAGCCCCGAGCGATCCACCCGGGGATACAACTCCAGCCCCGGATCGAAGCGATCCCGCGGCAGCGGATTCAGCCGGCCGCGCTCAGCGGTGAAGTCTTGGGCCACGGTCGTTGTCCGCATCCCGATATGACGCTCCTCGTCCCGGTGGTCCCACTCGCGCATCCGCGCGTTCAGCTCTGCGAGCGAGTCCACCTCGGGCATCTTCTCTGAACTAGTTGATGATCTTCGAGTCCGGGTCTCGTGGTCCGCGGCCGTTGGAGTTCGGTCACTGCTGCTCCGGCATCATGTGGGGCGTGGACGCACCTGTAGAGACACGGTGGAGTGGTGATCTGACGGCTTCGCTGGTGGCGAGGACGTAATCCAGTACCTGTCGGAGAACCCGCTAGAGCTAGATGAGCGCTCATACAAACTCAAGAACGCTCAACGGCAGGCCGGAAGAGTCGCAGGCAAGGGCTTGGAACTTGTCTCGGAGTGGTTCCGAGGTCGCGGTCGTCGCCGTCAGTAGACGACTACTCCGCGCTTCTGCGTACGGGACTCTCGTGGAGAAGTACTTGAACGGGCGAGTGACCGGATCCGACGCCGCACCCAACTCATGTGGTTGATGAAGCATCCTGACCACGAGGCGCTCCGCGCCGCGACCGCTCATGCCGCTTCTTGCGGCGCTGATGTCAGAGGTCGATGAGCTCAACGGTCACGGTGGTGCTGTCGCCTGCGGCGATGCCTTCGGCTGCACGGACGGCGCGCTTGATGGGCAGGACGTAGCTTCCCCGTGCGCTGTCGGGGAAGATCGAGGTCTTCCAGACGCTGTCGCCGACCGTGACCCGCGCCCGAAGGGAGCCGAAGCCGCGAGCGAAACCGGTGGCCAGGTCACGGATGTCCTCGGACGCCCCGACGGGCAGGCTGACGAAGGTCCAGCTGTCGGCGCGCCGGACATCCCAGATCCAGAGTTCGGCATCGAATACGACCACCATGAGGTCACCATCGCAGACGGGACCGACAGTCTGCTGACGAACTCTCATGCCGCTGATCGGATGATGTGCGCGGGCCGACTGCTGGTGAACTTGTCCCCGCTTCGTTCAGGAGCGCAGCTGCGCGAGACTGCCACCATGGCGCACGATGACGCAGCGATTGTGAAGGTGGCCGACCTCTTCGACCCCGAGCCGACAACGTGGGGTCTGCGTGGCGACCCCTACGTATGGCGGGCCCTTCGCGAGCACTTGTCCGGTACGGACGTCCCGGCATCGGTCGACGAGGTGGTCGGCCTTCTGTACGCCGCGTTCGGTGAGCTCGTGGGTCATGACCTCGTCAGCGACCCGGCGTCGTCTGTGTACCGGGAGCAACACGCCTACGGCGGCATGTCCAGCGGGATGATCAGTCTCGACACCTGGCGAGAGAGGTTGATTCCAATGCTCGCGGAGCGTGCGAGGAAGCTGTTGGAGGCCTGATCGCGGCAGCTACACCGGATCGTCGGCATCGTCCGCACGTCCCCGAATCGACAGACAACGGAGCGGATCACCTCCGACGCCCGGTTCGTGACATATGTTGCCCGGCATCGACGTGCCATCGTGCAGCCATACGGTGGGCATCGACACCCCGCGGGTCTGGCTCGATCAATGCGCTGCTGCGGCGGGCCGCTGGGCGGTGCTCGCACTGTCATGCCGCGAGGCGCGTGCTGTCGCCGGGAGGGCGTTGCTGCCATGCTCTGCACCATGACCGAATCCGATCCGAAGGCGGACCTCCGTCGCTACCTCCAGACGGCCCGCGAGGCCCTGCTGTGGAAGCTCGAAGGGCTCGCGGAGTACGACGTTCGCCGCCCGATGGTGCCGACTGGCACCAACCTGCTGGGCCTGGTCAAGCACATGGCCGGCGTAGAAGCGGGGTATTT
>JAOPYK010000050.1 GCA_025964695.1 Streptosporangiaceae bacterium
CCGGCGACCAGCACCCGGTGGATGCCGCTCGGCGGCAGCAGCGGCTCGGTGTAGGTCGCGCGGTCCCCGACCGTGTCGGGGTCGAAGACCACCAGGTCTGCGTGGGCGCCGTCGTACAGCACGCCCCGGCCGGCCAGCCCGAACCGGGCGGCGGCCAGTCCCGTCATCCGGTGCACCGCCGTCTCGACGCTCATCAGCCCCAGGTCCCTCGCATAGTGCCCGAGAACCCTTGGGAAGGTGCCCGCCCAGCGTGGGTGCGGCAGGCCCGGCTTCGGCACGCCGTCCGAGCCGATCATGGTGAACGGGCTGGCCAGCACGCGCCGTACGTCGTCCTCCCGCATGGAGTGGCTGATGATCGTGACCTCGCCGGCCTCGGCGATCAGCAGCTCGGCGACCAGATCGACCGGATCCAGGCCGCGCCCGGCGGCGATCTCCGCGATCGCACGGCCTTGCAGCTCAGGATGGGCGGTGGCGCCCGCCACCGCGATCCGGTCCCAGCCGCCGTTGCCGACGGTGTTCTCCCAGCCGGGCACGCCCTCGGCGATGGCACGGCGCATCTTCTCGCGCTGCCCGGCGTCCGCGAGCCGCCGCATGAGGGCATCCAAACCGTCCGCGTTGGCCCACGGCGGCAGCAGTGCCGACAGCGACGTGCTACCCGCCGTGTAGGGGTAGACGTCGCAGGTGACGTCCAGGCCGGCGGCCCGCAGTTCGGCGAGCCTGCGCAGCGTCCGTTCGGTGCGGCCCCAGCCGTGCTTCCCGGCGGTCTTGTGGTGCGAGACGTGCAGAGCCGCGCCGCTGCGCCGGGCGATCTGCACCGCCTCCTCCAGGGCCTCCTCGACCCGCGACATCTCGTCGCGCAGGTGCGTGACATAGGGCTTGCCGTGCCGGGCGGCGACCGCCGCGAGCGCGATGACCTCCTCGGTGTCGGCGTAGGTGCCGGGGGTGTAGATGAGGCCCGTGGACAGCCCGGCCGCCCCCGCGTGCAGGTCGGCGTCCAGTAGCGCGCACATGGCCGCCAGCTCGTCGGGCGCGGCGGCCCGGTCGGCGTGGCCGAGCACCGCCGCGCGGAGCGTGCCGTGCCCTGCGAGGGAGACGAGATGGTTGGCGCGCGGCACGGCCTCGTGCGCCACGGCGAACGCCCCGAAATCCGCAAAGATCCCGACACCGCCGCCGGAGGCGGCGCGGGTCTCCCGGTCCAGCGCTGGGATGTGGTGTGGCAGGGCGGGGAACATGGCGGACCCGCAGTTCCCGCAGATCTCGACCGTGACCCCCTGCCGGACGGCGGCGTGCGCCAGCGCGTCGGTGCCCTCGCCCAGCATGGTCGCGGTGTCGGAGTGCGTGTGAACGTCGATGAAGCCCGGGGCGATGACCGCGCCGCTCACATCGGCCATCTCGGCCGCCTCCGCCGGGGCGCCCCGGGTCAGCAGAGTCAGAGAGTCCCCGGCCACGGCGACGTCCCCGGCACGCAGCGGAGCGCCGGTCCCGTCCGCGACGGTGCCTCCGCGCAGCACCAGATCGAAACTCACGACGGCATCCGCCGCTCACGCATGTGTCCTCCTCATTGCAATTACCACCATGTGCCGCACCCCCGGTCGTCGCCGTACGGGAGGGAGCGGCGACAATCGTGGTCTGGAGAGAGACCGAACAGCGGCTCTACCCCTGACCCGAAGGCCACACGCCCCAGTCGTACCGACCTCTCACCGAGAAGGACCGCCAGGTGTCCATGGAGCTGCACCACCGAGCCGTCGTCGCCGATACTCATAACGACCTGCTCATGGCCGTCGCCGCCCGGCCGCCCGCGCGCTGGGCGGAGTTCTTCCGCGAGCGCTGGCTGCCGCAACTGCGCGACGGCGGCGTCGACCTGCAGGTGCTGCCCGTCTTCATCGACGACCAGTTCCGGCCCGAGGGCGCCCTCCGGGAGACCCTGCGCATGATCGAGGCCGCCCACGTGCTGGCGGAGGGCAACGCGGACGAGGTACGGCTCTGCCTCGACGGGACCGACATCGACCAGGCCCTCGCCGAGGGGAAGATCGCCCTGGTCCTCGCGCTGGAGAGCGCGCCGGGCATCGACGCGAACGTCGAACTGCTGTCCACCCTGCACCGCCTGGGCGTCCGGGTGGTCTCGATCGCTCACTGGGGCCGGACGCCGCTGGCCGACGGGAGCGGCGAGGACGCCACCGGGAGCAGGCTCACGGGCGCGGGCGTGGCGGCGTTCCGGGAGATCGAGCGGCTCGGCATCGTCTTCGACGTATCCCACCTCGGCGCGTCGGGGGTCGGCCACGTGCTGGAGCTGGCCACCCGGCCGGTGATCGCCACCCACTCGGCGGCCCGCGCACTGCGCGACCATCACCGCAACCTGACCGACGACCAGCTCAGGGGCGTCGCGGAGACCGGCGGGGTGGTCTGCGTGAACTTCCTTCCGGGATTCCTCTCGGAGGACTCCGCGCAGTACACCGTCGAGCGGTTGGTCGACCACATCGAGCACGTCGCCTCCGTCGCGGGCATCGACCACGTGGGGTTCGGCCCTGACTTCATGCGCGAGGTGGCCGAGGAGCTCACCCCGCCGTGCTGTGAGGACATCGGAGCCCAGGCGGGGTTCGACGTGAAGGCCGCCATCCCCGGCATCGACGGCCCGCGCGGCATGCCGCTGGTGACCGAGGCGCTGGTCGCGCGCGGTCTCCCGGAGGACGACATCCTCAAGGTCGTCGGTGGCAACGTCCACCGGCTCTTCCAGAAGGTGCTCGGCAGGCCCGCGTAGCCGTCCCACCCCCGGCCGGCCGTACGGTGTCACGACGTGAGGACCGGGTCCAGGAGGGTCAGGGTCCCGGCGGTCGCGTCCAGCCGGGCCCGGAGGCCGATCGGATAGGTCTGCATGTCGATCCCGTGGCCGATGTCGGCGCCTGCCAGCACGGGTACGCCGAGGTCGCCCAGCCGCTCGTCGAGCATCCTCCGGACGTGCTCGGGGTCGCCGCAATCGGTGAAGGTGCCCAGCAGGATGCCCGCGACCCCGTCGCTGTAGCTGGAGCGGCGGAGCTGGGTGATGATCCGGTCCATCCGGAACGGCAGCTCGTCCACGTCCTCGAGGAACAGGATGGCGCCGCGCGCGGGCAGGCTGGTGTCCGTGCCGATGGATGCGGCCAGGAGGGTCGCTGTGCCGCCCAGGGTCATCCCCTCGGCGACGCCCGGCACCACCGTCCGGAAGCCGGGGAAGGTCAGCTCGCGCACCGTGTCCGGGGTGAACAGCAGCCGGGCGAGGGTGTCGAAGTCGTACTGCCCCGGGCCCTGGTAGAAGCCGTCGCAGGCGGGCATCGGGCCGAACAGCGAGACCCAGCCGAGCTTGACCGCGATCGCCTCCAGCAGCGCGGTGACGTCGGAGTAGCCGACCACCACCTTGGGCGACGAGGCGTCGATCGCGGCCCAGTCGACCCGTTCCAGGGTGCGCTGCATGCCGTAGCCGCCGGCGGCGCAGAACACGGCCGCGTACGCCGGGTCGGCGAGCGCCCTGGTCAGTTCGGCGCCACGCAGCGCGTCGTCGCCCGCCAGGTAGTCGTACATGCTGCCGGTGTCCCGCGCGGACCCGAAGACGTCGGGTTTGAGCCCGAGGCCCTCGATGGCGGCCAGCCCGCGGTCCAGCTTGTCCTGTTCGGCGGGGCCGCTGGCGGCGATCACCGCCACCCGGTCACCGGGGCGCAGCGCCCTCGGGCGGAGCAGACTCAACGGTGTTCCCCTCATTCGTGGCCTGCGGACAGGCCGTCGGCGAGCTCCCGGCCGGCCAGGTCGTCGACGAGGTGGCAGGCGGTCAGGCTCTGGGCGGCCGGGGGACCGGCCAGGATCGGCAGCCCGCGGGTGTCGCACCGTGCGGTCGCCCGGTCGTCGCCGTCGAGGGCCGCCCAGCGGGGGCAGCGCGGGTGGAAGCGGCAGCCCGCCGGGATCGCGGTCGGGTCAGGTGGCTCGCCGGTCAGCGGGGCCGGCCGTCCGGCCTTCCCGGCCTCAGGCAGCACCGACAGCAGAGCCCGGGTGTAGGGGTGCCTTGGATGCAGCAGCACCTCCTCGACCGTCCCGGTCTCGACGATCCGGCCGAGGTACATCACGGCGACTCTGTCGGCGATGTTCCAGGCCAGGCCCAGGTCGTGGCTGACCACCAGGGCCGACAGCCCGAGGTCGTCGCGAAGCGAAAGGATCAGCTTCAGGATCTCGCCGCGGACCGACGCGTCCAGCGACGCGACCGGCTCGTCCGCCACGATCACCGACGGATCCAGGGCCAGCGCCCCCGCGATCACCACGCGTTGCTGCTGCCCGCCCGACATCTCGTGCGGGAACCGGGAGGTGAACTCCTCCGGCGGCCGCAGGCCCGCCCGCGTCAGCGAGGTGTGCACCCGCTCGGTCAGCCGGTCCGTCAGCCGGTGCAACCGTGGCCCCTCGGCGACGGCGTCGAAGACGTTCTGCCGGGGGTTCAGCGCCCCGCCGGGGTCCTGCAGGACGAGCTGGGTGTGCCGGCGGTACTTCTTCAGCGCCGCCGCCGAGTAACCGAGCGGGGTGCCGTGGTAGAGCACCTGGCCGCTCGTCGGCCGGACCAGGCCGACCAGCGCGCGGGCCAGGGTACTTTTGCCGCAGCCCGACTCGCCGATCAGCGCGACGATCTCGCCTTGGCCCACCTGAAGGTTGACGCCGTCCACGGCGCGGGCCGGACCGCGCCCACGCCGGGCCGGATAGGTGATCGACAGATCACGCACCTCCAGCGCGGGCACGCCGGCGCCGGACGGGTTGCCGGTGCTCATCGGGAATCTCCCTGTTCGGCGAAGCCGGGCAGCACCCGTATGCACGCGGACTCGCGGTCGGGGGCACTCGGCCACAGTTCGATGGAGTGGGTACGGCACTCGTCGCTCGCCTGCACGCACCGGGGCGCGAAGGCGCATCCGGCGCCGAGGTCGGCGGCGCTCGGCGGGTCGCCGGGCAGTCCCGACGGCGCCAGCCGGGAGGCCGGGTCGCCGATCGTCGGGAACGCCCGTGCCAAAGCCCTGGTATAGGGGTGCTTGGGCTCGTCGATGAGCTGCTGCGAGGGGCCGATCTCCACGATCTGCCCCGCGTACATCACCGCGAGCCGCTCGCAGGTCTGGGCCAGCACCGACAGGTCGTGGCTGATCATGATGACGCCGATCCCCGCGTCGCGTACCAGGCCGGTGAGCAGGTTCAGGATCTGCGCCTGCACCATCACGTCCAGCGCGGTGGTCGGCTCGTCGGCGATGATCAGCTCGGGGCGGCAGGCGAGCGCCATCGCGATCATGATGCGCTGCCGCTGCCCGCCGGAGAACTCATGCGGGTAGCCGCTGAGCCGCCGGGCCGGGATGCCGACGCCGTCCAGCAGTTCGGCCGCCCGCTTGCGGGCCGCCTTCGCACCGCACCTGTCGTGCAGCAGGATCGGTTCGCAGATCTGGTCGGCGATGGTGCGGACCGGGTTCAGCGCGCTCATCGCGCCCTGGAACACCACCGAGGCTTCGGCCCAGCGGACGGCCCGGACTCTGGACCACTTGGCGGTCAGCAGGTCCTCGCCGCCGAACCGCACCTGCCCGGAGACCTCCGCGGTGCCGCCCAGCAGGCGTAGCAGGCTCAGCGCCACCGTGGACTTGCCCGATCCGGATTCCCCGGCGATGCCGAGCGTCTGGCCCCCGTCGAGGGTGAAGCTCACCCCGCGCACCGCGGGTACCGCCCGGTCGCCCTGCCGGTAGGTGACCTTGAGGTCGCTGACCTCCAGCATCGTCATCGCGTCACCATCCGGGGGTTGAGGACGTGCTCCACGGCGCGGCCGGTGAGGGTGAAGCCGAGCACCACCACCAGGATCGCGATGCCCGGCGGCAGCAGGTACCACCAGGCCCCGGCGGTCACCGCGCCGCCCGAGAACGCGCTCTGGAGCATCGAGCCCCAGGTCACGCTGGTCGGGTCGCCGAGGCCGAGGAAGGTCAGGGTGGCCTCCGACAGGATCGCCGACGCGATCGTCAGGGTGCTGGAGACCAGGATCAGCGGCAGCACGTTCGGCAGTACCTGACGCAGCATGATCTGGATGTTCCCGGCGCCCAGCACCCGGGCCCGTTCGATGAACGGCCGGGCCTCCACGGCCAGCGTCTGGGCCCGCACCAGCCGCGCGGTGGCGGTCCACGAGGTGACGGCGATCGCCACGGTGATCGAGGTCGCGCCCTGGCCGAGCACCGCCGACAGTGAGATGGCCAGCGGCAGGCTCGGCAGCGCGATGAACCAGTCGGTGACATGCATCAGCGCCCTGCCGATCCACCCGGCGTAGTGCCCGGCCAACAGTCCGACCGCGCTGCCGAGCAGCACGGTCAGCACGGTCGCGATGATGCCGATGCTCAGCGACTCGCGGGCGCCCCAGATCACCAGCAGCAGGATCGACCGGCCCGCCTGGTCGGTGCCGAGGAGGTAGTGCGCGCTCGGCCCGGCGAGCTGCGGCCCGTCCACCTTGGTCACGTCGAGCTGGCCGGGGCCGATGAACAGCGGGGCGGCCAGGGCCAGCAGGCCGAAGGCGACCAGCACCCCGAGCCCGGCCAGCCCCGCGGGCCGGTTCAGGAAGCCGCCGCCGAACCGGCGCAGGGCGTGGAGACGCGGCGGGGACAGCGGCGTGCCGACGGCCGTCACTGCGCACGCACCCGCGGGTCGAGGAAGCGGTAGACCACGTCCGCCAGGAGGTTCATGATGATCACGCTCGCGCTGAAGACGATGAAGGTCCCCTCGAGGAGGGGCAGGTCGGGGATCTTGAGGGCCTGGTAGGTCAGGTAGCCCAGGCCCGGCCAGGAGTAGACGGCCTCCACGGTGATCGCCCCGGTCACCAGCGTGCCGAGGTGCATGAAGATCATCGTCACGGAGGGCAGCAGGGCGTTCGGCACCGCGTGCCGACGCCGCACGTCGGCGTCGGTGAGCCCCTTTGCCCGGGCGGTGAGCAGGTATGGCGAGCCCATTTCATCGATGATCGACGAGCGCATGATCGTCACGTACTGCGCGAAGACCACCAGGACCATGGTGAGGCATGGCAGCACCAGGTGCCGGGCCACGTCCACGATGTGCCCGAAGCCGCCAGCGGGCGAAGCAGGGTCGCTCATCCCGCCCGCCGGGAACAGGCTGGGGATCGGGCCGAACCCGACGCTGAACACCACCAGCAGGATCATGCCCAGCCAGAACGTCGGCACCGACCACAGGGTCAGCGAGGTGCCCGAGGCGATCCGGTCGAACAGGCTGCCCTGCCGCCAGCCGCTGCGCACGCCCAGCCACAGGCCGAGCGCGACCGAGATGACCATGGCGGTGCCGGTGAGCAGCAGCGTCGGCCAGAGCCGGTCGGCGACCAGCGAGGACACCGATTGCTGGAACTGCCACGAGTAGCCCAGGTTCCCGTGCACGGTGTGGTTCAGGAAGTTCAGGAACCGCTCCCAGATCGGCTTGTCGAGGCCCAGCTGAACGCGGAGCTGGGCCATCTGGGCCTCGCTGGTCGGCCGCCCCTGGGTGAGGGTGCGGACCGGGTCCGAGGGCATCAGGTTGAAGATGACGAATCCGATGACCAGCGTGATCATGAAGCTCACCACCGCGGCGGCCAGCTTGGAGCCCACGTAGGACAGCAGGGTGTAGCGGCCCGCGCGGGGCGGAGTGACGCGTACCGGCGCCTCCCCGTCGACCACGGGACCGGCGGTGACGCTATTCACGATCGTCCGCGGTGGAGCGGCGGCGCAGCACTACGACGCCGCCGACGACGATGACCACCACGACCACCGCGCCGATCCCGATGGCGGTGCCGCTGCCGCCGGAGGAGCCCTTTGCGGCCGTCTTCGGGGTGGCCTTCAGATAGCTCCAGAACGTGGTCTGCGCCGGGTAGTGGCCGGTCGCGTCCGGGGCGCCGGTGATCAGCCCGTTCGCGACGGTGTCGGTGCGCGCCACGTCCAGGGTGTCGGCGTACATGAAGATGTCGTTGACGTTCGCCTTGTAGAAGATGTCCTGCATCCGGCTGATCACCTGGGCTCGCTGTGCCGGGTCGAAGGTGGTGAGCTGCTGGTCGAACAGCGAGTCGAAGTTCTTGTCGCAGAAGAACGCGTCGGTGTTGGCGCCGGTGCCGTCGTCCTTGGGCAGGGTGGCGCAGGTCTGGATGCCCAGCAGGTACGTCGGGTCCGGGCCGGTGGTCCAGGCATCCATCAGCAGGTCCCAGTCGCCCTTGGCCAGGCCGCTGTTGAGCGCGCTCATGCTCAGCGGCTGGATGGTGGCCTTGATCCCGATGTCCTTCAGCCAGCCGACCAGGTAGCCGGAGATCTGTGAGTCCTTGGCGTCGTCGGAGTGGGTGCCCAGGCGGAACGAGAGCTGCTTGCCGGTCTTGGCGTCCACCCTGATGCCGTCGGAGCCCTTCTTGTAGCCGGCGTTGTCCAGCAATCGCCCGGCCGCGGTCTCGTCGAACTTCTGCTGGTCGGCGGAGGAGGGGGTCCACTTCCACTGCGGCCAGGCGGGCGGCAGGTAGCCCTCGGCGACCTGGCCCATGCCGTCGAGGACCTTGGTGACCAGCGTCTGCTTGTCGATCGACATGGAGATCGCCTTGCGCACGACCGGGTCGGCCAGTAGCGGGTTGCCGGTGCCGATCGCCTTGCCGGTACGCGTCTTGGCGCCCGAGTTGACCTCCAGGGACCGCCAGCCGTTGCCGACCTCCTTGATCGTCTGCATGTTCTTCTGGCCCTGCAGTGCCTTGAACTGGGTCGGCTGCAGGGCGTTGATGTAGTCGAGCTGGCCGCTGCGCAGCGCCGCGACGGCCGCGTCGGTCTCCTTGAAGGACTGCTCGATCAGGTGATCGTACTTCGGCGCGCCCAGGACGAAGCCCTTGTTGGCGTCGAGCTTGGCGTACTGCTCGGGCTTGTAGTCGGTCAGCGTCCACGGGCCGTAACCGACCACCGGGAAGGTGTCGTTCTTGTAATCCTTCAGCCCGGCCACATGCGACTCCCAGACGTGCTTGGGCACGATCGGGATGCCGCTGATCGGGATGCTCACGTAGGCGACGTTGGCCTGCGGCTTCTTGGTCTTGATCACCAGGGTGGTGGCGTCCGGGGCGGTCACCGTGTCGAAGTTGCTGACCAGCGAACCGTTGGCGGTGCCCGCGACGGCGTTGGTCCTGATCAGGTTCAACGTCCAGGCGGCGTCCTCGGCGGTGAGCGGCGTGCCGTCGCTCCACTTCAAGCCGTCACGCAGCTTGAAGGTCCAGGTCAGCTTGTCCGCGGAGGTCGTCCACGAGGTCGCCAGGTAGGGGCCGGGCTTGCCGCTCTCGTCGAGCGAGTTCAACGTGGGGTAGATCCCGCCGAAGATGTCCAGCGCGCCGTTGAAGAACGCCAGGAACGGGTTGAGGGTGTCCACCCCGGACGTGGACATCATCGCCCGCAGGGTCCTGCCGCCCGGTGCCGTGGCGGCGGCCGGGGTGGCCGCCGCGCCGAGCGCCGCCGTCCCCGCGAGCAGCGTGCCGCTCAGGGCGATCGCGGTGGCGGCGGTCCGGCGGCGGCGCCATCCGGGCATGCTCTTGCCGATCTTCATGCGCTGGTCTCCTTGATCACGCGAGGGTCCGACAAGAGGTAGGCAGACAGGACCTGTACGCCGAACCCGAGGCTGTCGAGCAACACCCGCTCGTCGACGCCGTGTACGTAGGTCCAGTGGTCGAACCCCGGCGGCGTGTTGCCGGGGGCGAAGCCGTAACAGTCGATGCCGAGCGCCGTGAAGGCCTTGGCGTCCGTGCCGCCGGACATGCAGTAGGGCAGGACCAGCCCCGCGGGGTCGTGTGCCCGGACCGCGGCGGCCATCGCCGCGAACTCGGGCCCGTCGTGCGGGGCGGAGACCGGCGCGGCGAATCCGCCGGCGTCACGGGTCACGTCCTCACCCAGGATCGCGTCCACGATCTGGAAGAAGTCCTCCTCGGTGCCCGGCAGCAGCCGGCCGTCGAGCCCCGCCTTGGCCTCGCTCGGGATCACGTTGTGCTTGTAACCGGCGGTCAGCATGGTCGGGTTGAGAGTGTTCGACACAGTAGCCTCGACCAGCCGGGCCGCCTCTCCCAGCCGGGCCAGGCTCGCCGGGTCGGCCGGGTCGAGCTCGATGCCCAGGTGGGCGGCCAGCCCGTGGAGGAGCGCGCCGACAGCCGGAGTGATCACCACCGGCCACTGGTGCGCGGTCAGCTCGTGCAGCACCCGGGCCAGCTTCGCCACGGCGTTGTCGGAATGCCTGCGCGAGCCGTGGCCGGCCGCGCCCCGCGCGGTGATGGTCAGCCAGGCGCTGCCCCGCTCGCCGGTCGCGATGGGGTAGAGCCGCGTCCCGTCGGGCAGGTGGACCGCGTACGCCCCGGACTCGCCGATCGCGGTGGAGACACCCTCGAACAGCTCCGGGTGCTTGTCGACCAGGAAGCCCGCGCCGTACGCGCCGGTGTCCTCCTCGTCCGCGACGAACGCCATGACGATGTCGCGTACGGGCCGCCTGCCGGTCCGGGCGAAGGACCGCACGGCCGCGAGCATCATCGCGTCCATGTCCTTCATGTCCAGGGCCCCCCGGCCCCAGACGGCGCCGTCCCTGATCTCTCCGCAGAACGGGTCGAAGCTCCAGTCGGCGGCCTCGGCGGGTACCACGTCCAGGTGCCCGTGCACCAGCAGGGCGGGGGCGGCGGGGTCGGTGCCGGGGATGCGGACCACGGTGCTCGCCCGGCCTGGCGCCGACTCCAGCACGACTGGGGACTGGCCCGCGTCGGTCAGCAGCTCGGCGACCCACTCGGCCGCCGCGCGCTCGCCCCGGGACTGCCCGCCGCCGAAGTTGCTGGTGTCGAACCGGATCAGCCGGGAGCAGAGCTCCGCCGCGTCGGCCGCCGCCGGCGCGGACTCGGTGAGCTGGGACTCCGCGGCCGGTGACGTGCGCATTCGGGTCAACGGGCCGCTCGCAGAGAGCTCCGGTGCACGGCACTGTCCTTTCGAGAGGCTCATGTGTGACTGAAATGGTGACGACTGCCATGCAGCGCCCCAACATCCATGAACGCTTATGTGCCTGAGCGTCGGAGTATTCGATGCTGTCGGCTCTTCGGGAATGTTCCAGCCGGGGCTCTGGAGTCCATAGGACGATCACCCGGAAATACAGGCCCCACTCGGCCCGACAGTGAACAGTATTGTTCCCAAAGTCGGTTCGCGAGCGAACATGCGTCTCAAACTACCCCAAAACACCCATGGGGCAAACCAGACAAAACCATGAATGTCCAGGTCGGAGGTGGTGCGCCCGGCAGGACTCGAAATCGGCGCCGTAGTCGGCACCCTGGGCGACGAGCCGAAGGAGCGACCCTATCGCCGTTCAGTCGCTGCTCGTCGCCCGGGCCCGTGGAGCCGTACGCCTCCAGCATCTCAGGTATGCGCGCCACCGGTACGGAAAGGCAGCATCACCTGCATCGTGGGTCCCAACGGCGCGGGGAAGTCGACCGTGCTGCGCGCGATCAGTGGCCTGCTCGGCCCGCGGCTCT
The DNA here is from genome assembly GCA_025964695.1 of Streptosporangiaceae bacterium. Lineage (GTDB taxonomy): Bacteria > Actinomycetota > Actinomycetes > Streptosporangiales > Streptosporangiaceae > Actinomadura_E. Next base: position 11,507 of record JAOPYK010000050.1, read on the forward strand.
GGCACATCAGCCTGGCCGGGGAGCACGGCATGTCCGCTGTGCGACCGGCCAGCTCGCCTCAAGTCGATTTTCGCCTGAAATATAGAGAGAAACTATTGACCTTCGAACTTTTGAGACGTAGTTTCATCGAAAATCGAATCTTGGAGGGCTTTGTGCGCGATGTTACGACGGTTCAACAGGAACTACACGACCAGGGCGTCAAGTACGTCTTCGGGTTCTACGTCGATGTCCACGGTGTGCCGAAGAGCAAGTGCGTGCCGCTGGAGTCGCTTCCGGCCATGGCGTCGGGGTCGGAGCTCTACACGGTCGGCGCGCTGGAGGGCATGGGGGAGCTGGGCCCGCACGAGGACGAGTGCGAGGGCCGTCCCGACCTCGACCGCCTCGTCGTGCTGCCCTGGAACAAGCGCTTCGCCGTCGCGCCTACCGAGTTGCACCTGCACGATCGGCCCTACGAGCAGGACTCCCGCAACGTCCTGATCCGCCAGGTCGCCGCCGCCCGTGAGCTGGGGTTCGTCGCCAACGTCGGCATCGAGCCCGAGTTCTACGTCATCCGGAAGACCGACGACGGCTGGAAGCCACTGGTGGCCAGCGACGCCGACAACGACCCGACCCGGGGTTACGACCTCGAGGCCACGATCCTGGCCGAGCCGTTCCTCGGCCCGATGGTGGAGTACATGAACCAGCTGGGCTGGGGCGTTTACTCATTCGACCACGAGGGGGGCGACGGCCAGTACGAGTTCAACTTCGACTACGCCGATGCGCTCACCATGGCCGACCAGATGGTGGTGTTCCGGTTGATGGCCAAGCACGTCGCCCGGGAGCTCGGCTGCCTCGCCACCTTCATGCCCAAGCCGTTCCAGGACGACTTCGGCTCGGCCTCGCACCTCAACATCAGCTTGGCCGACGCGACGTCGGGAGCGAACGTCTTCGCCCACGATGACGGGTCGGTCCGCTACAGCGACCTGGCTCGCCAGTTCACCGCGGGTGTGCTCGCGCACGCCGGGGCGATCAGCGCAGTCGTCTCGCCGACGGTCAATTCCTACAAGCGCTTCACCAGCCAGGGCTTCATGAGTGAGATCTCCTGGGCGCCGGTGTACCGGGCGTACGGCGAGAACAACCGTACGCTGATGTGCAGGCTGCCGGTCAACCGGCACTGTCTGGAGGTTCGCACCGCCGACAGTGCGATGAACTACTACCTGGGCATGGCGATCGTTCTCGGCGCGGGCTTGGACGGCATCCGCCGCGGACTCGATCCCGGCGAGCCGCTCAACCAGGACACCTACAAGCTCAGCGCCGAGGAACTGGACAAGCTCGGCGACCTGGCCCTCCCCGGTTCGCTCGGCGCGGCACTCGACGCCTTCGAGACCGACACCCTCGCCGCCGAGATCTTCGGCCATGAGTTCCACCGCACGTTCCTGGCCTACAAGCGCCAGGAGGTCCACGAGTACGGCGCGGTCGTCACCGACTGGGAGACCGGCAAGTACCTCCGGATGATTTGAGGCTGACCGATGACCACCACTGAGCAGGTCCCCGCAGAGGTGGATCAGCGCCGCCGGGACGCGAACGCCGAGGCGCTGCGCCGCATTGTGAATGCCGAGCCCGCGCTGATCGATGTGGCCGCCGCCGCCGGCGACGTCGTGCCGGGCATGGATCCGCAGGCCATCCTCACCTCCGGGGCTCCACTGGACTGGCCCGGCTACACCGGCGGGCAGCGCCGCACCATCCTGTACTCCGCCATCTACGAGGGCCTGGCCCTCCCGGTGGCATTCGCCACCGGTGTGGTGATCACCTGGAGCATCCGGCGCCGCGATCCGAGCCGGTACGGAAGACTGCTCGAGGAACAAGTGATCTAGGCCGGCGTCGGCGGATCTTCGCGTACGGTGCGACAGCGAGGGTGTTCATGTCGGTCGCCAGTAACTGATCTCGGACCTCTTCGCTGCCGCAGCAAGATCCCTTGAATCACGACCGTTTGAGCAGCGGGGGCACGAATGGCCGATCCGGCACCGAAGAAGGAACCCGCTCGCGCTGCGTCAGTACCAGTCGGGCTCGACGCCACCGACCGCGAGATCATACGGATCCTGCAGAGCGACGGGCGGATGAGCAACACCGACATCGCCCGGCGGATCGGCGTCACCGAGACGACGATCCGCAAGAGACTCGCCGCGATACTCGAGGGCGACTACGTCAACATTGTGGCGGTCCCGACGCCGAAGCTCGCCGGCGCCACGGTCTCGGCGATCCTGGGGATCTCCGTCGAGTTGCGGTCACTCTCCGCCGTGGCCCAGGCGCTCGTGGAACGGCCCGAGGTCCGCTACTGCGGCATATCGACCGGCCGGTACGACCTCATCGTCGAGGCCTTCTTCGTCGACCACGAGCACGTGGTCGAATTCGTGACCAACGTGCTCGGCCGGATGGACGGCCTCACCAACGTCGAGACATCGCTCATGCTGAAGATCGAGAAGTTCTCCTACGAGTGGGAGATTCCCTGAGAGGCAGGACCACGCGGTCCCGCTAGGCCCGCGGCGGCCTGGGGCGGAATTTGGTGGGGTGGCTCGCTGGCGGTGTTGGAGAGTTCGGTCAGGCCTGCTGGTAGACGACGGCGCTGATCGCGCACTGGTCGCACCACATCAGGTAGCAGATGCCCTCGATGTTCCACAGGTCCGCGAAGCCGGTCTGACCGGCCGCGGCCACGCGTGAACGGCGTCCTGGATTGTCCCGATCGGACCCGGCCCGCAAGGTGTTCAGTTGTTTCCGAGAAGGTCCTTGTGGCGGTAGAGGTCTCGGAGGAGGCCGACTTCCGCGGCGTGATGGGTGAGTTCATCGAGGACATGAAGGGCTAGGTCGGTTGTCGAGAGCTGGGCGTAGGAGCCGAAGGCGGGACCGATGGAACGCCACCACCGTTCTTGGCTGAGCGTCCCGATCCCCTCTCGCCAGTAGTCCTGGTAGGTGTTGTTGAGGAAGGCGACAGCCTCAATCGATGAGGGGGCGAACTCCACGTCGTTCAATGTGATGTTTCCGTCGGCGAAGAGCCGGTCACCGAACCCGATGAATGTCAGGCCGATGTGCCCGATGCGCCAGGCGATCGTGGTGATAGGTGGAGGATCGGGGGCATTGGCTGGGCCTCCGTCGCCTCCGTCGCCGTCGATCCTCCATCGCCCATCATCGCCCTGACGCACCGACCAGCAGTCCGGAACGGGTTGCCAGAAGTACTCTTCGTCGCCGAGGCCGTCCAGGCGGCCGAGGAATCGGCCCCATACCTGGTCGAAGGCGGTAGCAAGCGAGTTCGCAATGTCGGCCATGATTCAGTTCTTTTCCGGCGGTCAATAGGGTGATCATTGTGTCCGGATATCGGGATGCCAGGCTCGAACGCTACCTGTGTTCTGCGGGAGTCTTCCATCTGCTCGGCACCCGGATCGCAGCACTCCGAGCCCTGGTTCTGGAGATCGCCGACAAGAGCCGTATGAAGAGACATCTCCACGTACGGATCTAGGGGGCCTCGGGGTGAAATTCCCCGGGGCTACCCGACCGGGCCGGCTTTTCGGGTGTGAGTCCACTGTTGAGCAGATTCACCTACGCCGAACTGACGTGACCTCCCGATCGCAGCGGGTGCTACTGGTCATCAGCCAGTAGCACCCGCTGCTCAAGCCGTGCAGGTCACCCGACGGCGCCGCCAGCACCGTCCGCCACGGTGATACCGGAGGCGAACTTCACCATGGTCTTCACGTTCCAGTTGAGGGAGTGCGGCAACTGCACCATGACATTCAGCCGAGTCTTGGCGAGCTTGGGATTGCTCGCGCTGGCCTTCCCCGGCTCGGTGTGGACCAGCCTCCGCTGGTTGGTCTGGAACTTCAGGGTGACCGAGTAGCCCGCGCTCTTGCGGCCGAAGAACCAGCCCTTGGCGCCATTGACCTCAACTGCCTGGTCGCCAGACTTCGGGAACGCATTGAGGTCACCCTCAATCAAGATCTTGTCTACGAAACTGCCACCCTTCGGGGTGCCGATCTTGTGCAGGACCAGGGCCACGTTGTCGGCGGAGGCGACCTCCCAGCCCTGCGGGATGGTCTTCAGGGTGTAGCCCTTCGGCTGCGGCGCATCGTAGGCGACCAAGGCGACGCCGATGTTCACCGGGGCCGAGCCACCGGTTGAGGAACCGGCCGCGAGCGGAGTGCGCTGACCTGCCGGGGTGGTCGACCCGAGTGGGCCCGTCAGCAGCAGGGCACCGACGGCGCCGGCGGCGATCAGGCCTGTTCCCCCAGCGAGGGTGAAGCGGCGGCGGCGCCGCTTCAGCAGGGTGCGGCCGCGAGCGATGTCGGACTCGGCGTCCGGCCAGCGGGAGGCAGTGCGGAGGTCCTGCGGAACGGCCTCCGAGAGAAGGGAACGCACGTCGTTCATCGAGAATCCTTTCGTCTGGCACAGACTCGGCTGACACCGAATCGACAGGTTGACTGAGGGAGGGCCCAAAGGGGCCCGGTCAGGCGGCGGCCCGATCAGGACGGCGCGGCGGCCAGGGCGGTCCGCAATCGGTCCAGGGCTTTGGAGTTCATGCTCTTGACCGTCCCCTGCGCACAGCCCAGCGCTGAAGCGGTGTCCTCGACGCTCAGGTCGAGTTCATGTCGGAGCACGATTACTGCTCGCATTCGTGGTGGCAGCTCTGCGAGGGCTCGACGCACCGCCCCACCGTCGAGTTGTCCGTCAATGTCGCCGAACGCGTCGCCGGACACTGCGGCCTCGGGCAACTCGTCGGTCGTACTTTCTCGTCGCCGCCACGGTCGTCGCGTCTCGTCCAGGAACGCCGAAACGATGGCCCTGCGGGCGTAGGCCACGGCGCTGGAGCTCTCTCGGATCCGCGGCCAGGCGACATACACTCTCGCCAGCGCCGTTTGGACGACATCCTCGGCGAGGAACCTGTCACCCGCCGTCAACATGCACGCGGTGCGGAGCAGACTCACCCGACTCGCCCCGACAAAATCCGAGAACTCACGGTCCCGGGTTGTTCGGATCATGTGTACCTCCTCACCGCATAGACGGAATTGACGGCGAAAGAGGTTCTACGGGCGGGCGAGGTGGCTCCGAGATCGTCTCATGGCGCCCACCCCGTCGCGCTGAGGAGGCCCAAGTGAGCGGCTCGATCGCACACGGGGGATGTGAGTTCCAGACGATTGTCACCCGGCAACTGGCTGACCTGTACGGTAGCGGCTTGTCGTCTGAAGCTGTCGTACCGGCTCGTCCTGGCAGACTACGCGCTGTGAACGTGCCTACCTTGACCGATGCGGACAGGGCCCGCCTGCTGCGGCGAGGGTTCGCGCTGGAATACGCCACGCTCGGCTGGAACGTGATCGGCGTGGTGATACTCGCCATCACCGCGATCGCCGCACGGTCGGTGGCCTTGGCCGGGTTCGGACTGGACTCCTTCATCGAGATCGGCGCTTCGACGGTAGTGGTGTGGGAACTGTCAGGCACCGGCAAGGCCCGGCAGCCCCGAGCCCTGCACCTGATCGCCTACGCGTTCCTCGCCATGGCGCTCTACCTGCTCGTCCAATCCACCTGGGCACTGTCCGGGGGTCATCGTGCGGCGCACAGCCCAGCCGGAATCGTCTGGACCGCCCTCACCGCCGCGGTCATGTTCGCCCTCGCCGGCGGCAAGACCCGCACCGGTGTCGCCCTGGGCAACCCGGTGCTACACGCCGAGGGCCGGGTCACCCTGATCGACGCAATCCTGGCAGCCGCAGTCTTGACCGGCCTTCTGCTGAACGCCACGCTGGGCTGGTGGCAGGCCGACCCTGCCGCCGGATACGTGCTGGTCTTCTACGCTGTTCGAGAGGCCCGCGCCATCCTGATCAGCCAGCACTGACACGGGGAAAGCCGGATTGCACGCCCTGCCACGGCACTTCGAAACGCACCCACATGAAGGGTTCCGGATTGCTCAGGAGCCTTTGCCGCACGCCATCGTGTCGCTGAGACCCGTCGATTTGATAACCAAAACCCACATTTAGGCCTCGGCTTGAATCACGGTCGTCGCTTGGTGCGTCGTGGTCTTCAGATGGCAGGCAAAGTCCGGCGGGCACATGCAGCCTGTCCTGAGCACGCATGTACGTACTCGCCGTGATCGGGCCGACTGCTCAGGGATGGACGATGAGCCAGGTCGCGATGGCGGTGAGGGTCTTGGAGCGGTTGCCGATGATGTGCGGCCTGGCGCAGGGGAAGGTGATCGAGTCGTTCACCGCGAGGGTGATGATGTCCGACTCGAACTCGATGGTCAGCTCGCCCTGGGTGACCGTGCCCACCTCGTAGCCCTCGTGCTTGAGGAACTGGCCGTGCGCATTGGAAATCGCGTTCGGTGGATAGATCGACTCGAAGAACTCCACGCCGGGTGTCGGCACGGGCGCGAGCCTGCGGAAGGTGACCCCGCCGCTGAGCTTGATCGGAGCGACCTCCCATGATCGCCGGATCGCGAAAAGGTGCTGCTCGACCGCGCCGTCGCCTTCGGGCTCCTTCTCCAGACCGGTCTCGAAGACGGCCGAGAGCGGGACCCCGAGGGCCGAGACGTAGGCGATCAGACGGCTGACGGACGGGCGCATGATACCCCGCTCGATCTGGGAGACAGCGCTCGCCGAGATACCGAGTTCACGGGCGAGAGCCCGCAGCGAGGTCCCCGACTGAAGACGGAGCGCACGCAGGCGCGGGCCCAGCAGCTCACCCGTGTGCGCCTCCAGGTCCGGATCGCTGGTCATGGCCTCACATCAACTGTCACAGAGGATTTACGTGCCCGAAATTTCGCACGCGCGTGAAGTAATAGGTTAACGGCAAGTCGTTAAGTGGCCACTTAACACCCGCGCCCCGTGTTCCGCTCCGTCGGTCTCCGAGCCGGCCCCGCCAGCCTCACCCGCACAATACGCGAGGGAAGCAGCCATGCCCGATCACAGCCCCCCAGCCCAAACCCGAACCCATGACCTGGTCGAAGCCGCTGGGACGCCGGTCGGCTCCGGCCTGATCAAACCCGGCTACGACCCGAGCCTGACCAACGAGGACCTGGCGCCGCTGCACAAGCAGTCCTGGTCGTCCTACAACATCTTCGCGTTCTGGATGTCCGACGTGCACAGCGTCGGCGGCTATGTCACCGCGGGCAGCCTGTTCGCGCTGGGCCTGGCGAGCTGGCAGGTGCTCATCTCGCTGCTGGTCGGCATCGTCATCGTCAACGTCTTCTGCAACCTGGTCGCCAAGCCCAGTCAGATGGCCGGTGTGCCCTATCCGGTGATCAACCGGGCCATCTTCGGCGTGCGGGGGGCGAACATCCCCGCGATCGTCCGTGGCTGCATCGCGATCGCCTGGTACGGCGTCCAGACGTACCTCGCCTCCCAGTCGCTGATCATCATCTTCCTCAAGTTCTGGCCGGCGACGGCCACCCTCAACGACGGGGGCAGGTACGGCTTCCTCGGCTTGTCCGTGCTCGGTTACATCTGCTACGCCATCCTCTGGGTCGCGCAGGCCGCGGTGTTCTGGAAGGGCATGGAGGCGATCCGCCGGTTCATCGACTGGGCCGGACCCGCCGTCTATGTCGTGATGGTCGTGCTCGCCATCTACCTGGTCAGCAAGGCGGGCTGGAGCAACATCAGCCTCAACCTCTCCCGAGGCAAGAGCCTGGGCTTCACCCACTCCATCACGACCATGCTGAGTGCGATCGCGCTGGTCGTCTCCTACTTCTCCGGCCCGATGCTCAACTTCGGCGACTTCTCCCGATACGGGCGCTCCTTCAAAGCCGTCAAGAAGGGCAATCTCCTCGGCCTGCCGGTCAACTTCCTGTTCTTCTCGCTGCTGACCGTGATCACCGCGTCGGCCACGGTACCGGTGTTCGGCGAGCTCATCACCGATCCCATCAAGACCGTGCAGCGCATCGACTCGACGTTCGCGATCCTGCTCGGCGGCCTGACCTTCGTGATCGCGACCGTCGGCATCAACATCGTCGCCAACTTCATCTCCCCCGCGTTCGACTTCTCCAACGTCAGCCCGCAGCGGATCAGCTGGCGAGCCGGCGGCATGATCGCTGCGGTCGGCTCAGTGCTGCTCACCCCGTGGAACTGGTACAGCAACCCCGCCGCCATCCAGTACACCCTGGGCCTGCTCGGCGCGCTGATCGGGCCGCTGTTCGGCATCCTGATCGCCGGATACTACGTGTGCAGCAGGCAGCGGGTCTGGGTGGACGACCTGTTCACCCTCAGTACGACCGGCCGGTACTGGTTCCGCAACGGTTACAACCCCAACGCCGTCTGGGCGATCCTCCTCAGCGGCGTACCGGCGGTCCTCTCGGTGCTGGTGCCGCAGCTACTGCTCGACCTGCACGTCACGACGTTCGACGTGACCTGGATCGCCAACTACAGCTGGTTCATCGGCTGCGGGCTGGGTTTCGCGGCGTTCGCCCTGCTGGAGCGGATGTCGCCGCGCATCATCGACCTGGACCGCGACGCCGAACTGGCCTCCAACGGGATCACCCCGGCGGTCGCTTGATGGCGCAGATTCGGGTGATCAACCCCAACACCGCCCGGGCCATGACCGAGACCATCGGCCGATGCGCCCGGGCGGTCGCCGCGCCCTCGACCGTCATCACGGCGGTGAACCCGAGCATGGGACCGGAATCGATCGAGAGCCACTACGACGCCGCGCTCGCCGTACCCGGGGTGCTCACCGAGATCGCGGCGGGTGAGCGAGCCGGCGCAGACGGCTACGTCATCGCCTGCTTCGGCGACCCCGGAGTGGAGGCGGCCCGCGAGCTCGCGACCGGTCCCGTGGTCGGGATCGCCGAGGCGGCCATGCGCACCGCCGCGCTGCTTGGACGTGGCTTCAGCGTGGTCACCACCCTTTCCCGTACGGCCGGCCGGACCTGGGACCTCGCTCATCGGTACGGCTGCGCGACCGCGTGCCGGGGGGTGCACGCCTGCGACGTACCCGTCCTGGAGCTGGAGGATCCTGCCTCCGGCGCACGCAAGACCATCGCCGACCTGTGCGCCGCCGCACTCGACGCCGACAGAAGCGACTCGATCGTCCTCGGCTGCGCGGGCATGGCCGACTTCTGCGCAGAGATCTCGGCCGACCTCGGCGTCCCAGTGATCGACGGTGTCGCGGCCGCCACCAAGCTCGTAGAGTCCCTGGTCGCCCTCGGCCTGCGGACGAGCAACCGCGACGAATTCGCCGCCCCACGGCCCAAGCGCTACACCGGCCTGCTCCACGACTTCACCATCCACGCCACCTGAGGATCCCGGCCAGGTCTGGCCCGAGACACCGGTCGCGCATGAGAGTCGTCGTGCCGATCACTCAGCGCGTTCGTGCTCCGTCCTCGGTACGGAACCTCGTGCGGCTCATCAGGAGCTCAGGCGACGGCCTGGGCCGACACGAGACCTTCAGCGCTACATAGGCGTCTCTGCGTGGCAGCCACATTCACTCCGGGCTTCACGCGCTGATGTCGCTGGCCGGCGGGTCCGCGGGTGGGCGCAGGCGT
>JAOPYK010000010.1 GCA_025964695.1 Streptosporangiaceae bacterium
TGGTCTGCCCGGAGAACTTCTCCAACCGGCCGACCGCGACGTTGGTGGATGTGCGCAGGCAGCTCGCGGTGCTGCGCCGCCAGCTGGAGCGGGTCACCCGGGCCGAGGACGTGCTGGCGGAGCTGCCCGCCGACCTCGGCTTCGGCACCGGTGCGGGGCTGGACTCCGCCGTGCGGTCCGTCGAGGCCCGCTACTGCCCCGACTGCATGTCCGCGTGCGAGCTGGCCCTGTTCTGCCGCGACGAGGCGCGGGCCTGCGGGTCGACGGACGCCCTGGGCCGGGCGATCCGCGACGAACTCGGCGGCATCGACACCATCGGCGCGGCGCTGGCGCTCGCCGACGGCTCGTTCGAGCCGGCCGAGGACCAGGCCGAGGGCGCCGCGCACCTGCGCACCGCCGCCCGGCTGCGCCGCGAGGCACTGGGGCCCGGCGCGTGAGCACCCTGACCGCGCTGGCCAGGATCGAGGCGGCCCGCCACGGCCGCGCCCAGCCGCTGGCCACCGTGCGGCACTGTCATCTGGCCGAGCGGCCCCTGGTGGTCATCCCGCTGCGGCTGGCCGGGGAGGCCGCCGCACCGCTGGCGGTGATGGCCGGGACCGGACCCGGCGACGCGAGGCTGCTGGTGGTGCCGCAGCCCCGGAACCGGAACCTGAGGTTCGCGTTCGCCGCCGAGCTCGCGGCGATCGTCCTGTCCTACCTCGAGTCGTGCCGGACGGTGACGGAGGTCGTGACCGACCGGGCCGGCGCGGAACGCGAGCGGTTTGCCGACGCACCGCAACTGCTGGTGCCCAATCCGGGCGCCATCGGCTTCCTGCGGCTGCTGGGCCGGTCGACCCGGTTCCGGCGCACCGACGGGCCCTATCCGGTGGACGCCTCGGTCCCGCTGCTGGGCCGCTGGCTGACCTGGTTCACCGACCGGGCCGAGCGTCCCGGCACGGCCACCCTGCTGGCGATGACCGAGGTGCTCGGCCTGCACTGGGCGAGCGGCCAGAGCTCGCTGGAGGACGGCAATCTCGCGGCCCTGCTCGGCTGGATCGACCCGCCCCCGGGGCTGACCGGTCCGCAGGCGGCGCTGCGCGCCGAGGACCCGGTGGACTTCCCGCCCGCCGGGCCCGCCACCCACCCCGGATTCGACAACGAGGTGCTCGCACCCGCGCTGGCCGCCTACGACGCCGCCACCCCTACGACCCACCCTGTCACCAACCCTGTAACCAACCCTCCAGCCAACGACGCGATCAGCCATGGGACCAGCCATGGGACCAGGGATACGACCACCGATGCGACCGGGGCCGCCCGCGAGGCGGCCGTGCGGCGGATCCGGGAGGTGATCGCCGGGCAGCTGGAGCCGACCTGGCGGCTGATGTGGCGCTCGGTCGAGCTGCTGCGCGCCCTGCCCGAGGCCGCGAGCGTGCCCGCCCGGCTGCGCCAGGACCGCGAGTCGTTCACCCGGTTCACCGAGTCCCTGCCCGAGGGGTTCCCGCAGGCCCGCCGGGACGGTGCCGTCGCCGCCGCCGTCCGGCTGGACCGGCTGGAGCGGGCCCAGGCCGAGTACGACGCGCAGCGCGCCTTCGATGACCCACTGGTCATGGCCGAGTTCCGGCTGACCGGCGAGGCGTTCGGCGGGGTGGTGGTCGAGTGCGACCCCACCCGGCTGGACCAGTCCGGCAAGCGAGCCAAGCCGCGGCCGCGGATACGGGTCCGTACCGAGGATCCGGTCCGCGTCACCCCCGGCCGGACCGTCCACAACGCGGCCCGCCCGGCGCAGGAGGCGCGGATCCTGGAGGTGGCGCAGGACACGGTGCTGCTGGAGCTGTCCAGCGGCATGGGCGGGGGCAGGAGTCCCCGGCCCGGTTCGGTGCCGGAGATCGGCGACCACGTCTGCTTCTGCGTCTTCGGGGGCAAAGGCTTCGGGATCACCTCGTTCCCGGGCCGCGAGGACACGCCGTGGACGCACGGCGGCCCACCGCCTGAGTACGTGCCCACCGACGACGACGCTCAGGAGGAATGGTCGTGAGGAGCCCCGGCGCCGAGGCGGACCGGGTCGTCTCCGCGGTCCTCGCCGATCTGGACCGGCCCGGCCACCGCGGCATCGTCGTGGACTCCCCGCCCGGCGCCGGTAAGTCCACCCTTGTGGTCCGGGCGGCCCTGCACCTGGCCGCGCGGGACGTACGGCTGATGATCGTGGCGCAGACCAACGAACAGGTCGACGACCTCGTCGACCGGCTGGCGTCGAAGGATCCGCAGCTGCTGATCGGCCGGCTCTCGGCAGGCGGCTACCAGATCTCCGAGCGGGTCGCCGCGCACCCCGGCGTGCTGGTCGCGCAGAAGCCGGGCGCGCTGACCGACCGCGCGGTGGTGGTGGCGACCTCGGCCAAGTGGGCGACGCTGGCGGAGGGCAGCTGGCCGTGGGCGATCGTCGACGAGGCGTACCAGATGCGCTCGGACATGTTGCTGCGGATCGCGCCGCGGTTCGAGCGGGCCCTGTTCGTCGGTGACCCCGGCCAGCTCGACCCGTTCTCCACCGTCGAGGCCGAGCGCTGGACCGGCCTGTCCTGGGATCCCATGCAGAGCGCGGTGTCGGTGCTGCTGGCCCACAATCCGGGGCTGCCCGTGCACCGGCTGCCGGTGTCGTGGCGGCTGCCCGCGTCGGCCGCCCCGGTGGTCGCCGAGGCGTTCTATCCGTTCACCGGCTTCACCTCCGGCACGGACGCCGGCGACCGCACGCTGGAGTTCTCCACCCGCGGGATGGCCGGCGCCTACGACCGGGCGATCGACGAGGCGGCCCGGTCCGGCTGGGCGCTGTTCGAGCTGCCGCACCGGCACGCGATCCGCACCGACACCGAGGCGGTGCGCGCCATCGCCACGCTGGCGCTGCGGCTCCTGCAACGCGGTGGCGTCACCCGGTCCGAGCTGGGCGAAGCGCCGCTGGAGGCCTCCCGGATCGCCGTCGGAGCCGCCCACCGCGACCAGGTCGCCGCCATCCGGGCCGCGCTGGCCGGCGTCGAGCTCGCCGCGGACGTCACCGTCGACACCGCCAACCGCCTGCAGGGCCGGGAGTTCGACGTGACGCTGGTCCTGCATCCGCTGTCGGGACGGCGCGACGCCACCGCCTTCCACCTGGAGACCGGCCGGCTCTGCGTGCTGGCCTCCCGGCACCGGCACGCCTGCATCGTGGTGGCGCGCGCCGGGATCCCCGAGCTGCTGGACGCGCATCCCTCCACCGAACCGGTCCATCTGGGGGCGCCGGTCACGTTCCCGGACGGCTGGGAGGCCAATCAGGCCGTGCTCGCCCATCTGGCCCGGCACCGCGTCACCGCCGACCCGGCCTGATCTGCTGAGCCAGGAGACTAGACGGATGCGTCCGACGTGCGGATCATGAGACTCTCGCCCCTTTTCGCGAGGCCGAATTCCGCTATATCCGGCGATGCCCGGCTTGGAGGTCGTGGTGCCTGAACCGCTGGCCATCGCGGTGGCCCAGCCGCCGTGCGTGCCCTATGACGTGGCGGTCAACGCTGTGACGCAGGCGGCGGCGATCCGGGCGGCAGGGGCCCGGGTGGTGGTCTTTTCCGAGCTGTCGTTGACGGGATACCACCTGGACGCCCCGGCGATCACCGTCGAGGACCCGAGGCTCGCACCGCTCGTCGAGGCGTGCGCCGACACCGGGGCGCTGGCTCTGGTGGGCGCCCCGGTCGGCGATGAGACGGGCCGGGAGTACATCGCGATGCTCGCCGTGGACGGTTCCGGGACCACCGTGGCCTACCGGAAGATGTGGTTGTCGCCCACCGAGGCGGAACGGTTCGCACCGGGCGAGGGGCCCGTCGTTTGTGAAGTCGACGGCTGGCGGCTCGGTCTGGCCATCTGCAAGGACACCAACACCCCCCGGCACGCGGCGGACACGGCCGCTCTGGGTATCGATGCCTATGTCGCCGGCACCGTGACAACCTCGAAGGACGCGGCCCGGCAGACCGAGCGTGCCCGCGCCATCGCCGTTGAGCACCGGGTGTGGGTCGCAGTGGCCAGTTTCGCCGGCTCATCCGGCGAAGGCTACGACGACACCGCCGGCCGCTCGGGCATCTGGGCCCCCGACGCGGCCGTGGCCGTCCAGGCCGGTGCCGAAACCGGCGCCATCGCCCGGGCGACGCTCGGCTGAAACAGCCGGCCCAGGCAACGGCGGGCGGTCGGCTGGCGGGTGATCACATGGCGGGTGCGGGGGCGATCTCGCCCGCGGGCGATGCCTCGTCGGCGGGCGGGCCGTCCTCGGTGACGAAGTCGCGGGCGCGGATGAGCAGGACGCTCGTGACGGCGGCGGCCAGCGCGATCACGGCGCCGACCAGCAGGATGAGGTTGAGGCCGCCGACGAAACCGGTCCGGGCCGCCTCACCGACCAGCCGCTGGGCGGCCGGCGGGGCACCGTTGAGGGCACCGGCTCCCTTGGCCCCGCCCAGTCCGGAGGCGATCTGGTGGGCCTGCGCGCTCAGCGACGTGCGGGCGAGTTCGTGCGCGGCGGTGTCGCGGAGCCGGGCGGTGAACAGCGAGCCGAGGGTGGCGATGCCGGTCGCGATGCCGACCTGCCGCAGGGTCGAGTTGATGCCGGAGGCCATGCCCGCGCGGGCCGGTTCGACCACGCCGACCGCGGTCGAGGCGAGCGGCACGTTGACCAGGCCGGCGCCGGCCCCGGCGAGCAGCAGCCCCGGCACCAGGTGCGTCCAGTCCGAGGTGACGCTCAGGCCGCGCATCGCGAGCAGTCCGATGCCGATCAACGCGAACCCGGAGCCGATCATCCAGCCGACCGGGACCAGGGTCGTCAGCCGGCCCGCCACTCCGGCGGTGATGAAGATCGCGCCGGTGAGGACCAGGAAGCGCAGCCCGGTGGCGACCGCGGACAGGCCGAGCTGGTTCTGCAGATAGAGCACCAGGTAGGTCAGCAGGGAGAACAGCGATGCCGAGATCGCGAAGGCGGCGACCAGGCCGCCGATGAACGTCGGCTTGCGGAACAGCGACAGATCCAGCATCGGCCGGGATTGGACCAGTTCGACGATCAGGAAGGCCACCAGCAGCGCCGCCGCGACCGCGAGGCTCAGCACGACCTTCGTCTCCCGCCACCCGTCACCGCTGCTGATCAGCCCGTACACCAGCGAGCCCAGCGCTCCGCTGAAGGTGACGAAGCCGAGCCAGTCGGGCCGGGCGGCATCGGGGTCACGTGACTCCGCCACCCGGGTCAGCGTGACGGCGAGGGCGGCGACCCCGACCGGCACGTTGACGAAGAAGATCCAGCGCCAGCCCAGGCCACTGGTGATGACACCGCCGAGAACCGGCCCGACCGCGACCGCGACGCCGGTGACCGCACCGAAGACCCCGAACGCGACGCCCCGGTCACGACCGCGGAAGGCGTCGCTGAGCAGGGCGAGCGAGGTGGCGAACATGACCGCGCCGCCGATGCCCTGCCCGGCGCGGGCGAGGCTGAGGAAGAGCGGACCGGTCGCCAGGCCGCACAGCAGCGAGCCCGCGGTGAAGATGACCGTCCCGGCGGCGAACAGGGCGCGCCTGCCCCACCGGTCCGCGAGCGAGCCCGCGGTGAGGAGCGCGGCGGCGAGGGTGAGGGCGTAGGCGTCGATCACCCATTGCAGGTCGGACAGCGAGGCGTGGAACCGCTGCTGGATATCGGGGAGCGCGACGTTCACGATCGTGACGTCGAGCAGGAGCATGAACACGCCGACGCAGACCGCGGTCAGCGTCCACCATTTCCGTGTCATGACAGCCGTGTCCCTTCGGGGGATCGAGGTCGGGGGGATCAGGGAGTACGGCCACCGTAACGTCAACCCTCTTAATCGTCAACATGCTTAATCGTCTACCTGACTTTGCTAGTCTGGACCGCAATGACCGATCACGAGGCGACTCTGGAGCCCGCGCTCACCGCGTACACCGGCTACCTTCTGTTCCGCGCCTTCACCCGGGCCGACGGGTGCGGCGTCGCCGCCATGCCCACCGGACGGCACCCCCGCGACCTGGCGATCCTCACCGCGCTGGTCGAGCGCGGACCCGTCTCCCAGGCGCGCCTCAGCGAACTGCTCAAGATAAACCGCACCATCATGGTGAAGCTGGTGGACGGGCTGGAGGAGGAAGGGCTGGTCCGCCGGGAACGCGATCCGGCCGATCGCCGCCGCTACGCGCTGGCCCCTACCGCGGACGGCGAGGCGGCACGGGCCGCCATGCATCGTGCCGCGTCCGGTGGTGAGGCCGCGCTCACCGCCGGGCTCACGGCTGCCGAGCACCGGCGCCTCAACGAGTTGCTCAGGCCGCTGGTCCCCGACCTCAGCGGCGCGCTGCCCGACTCGATCACCAACCGCACCGGCTTCCTGATCGCCCGCTCACATGTGGCCCTCCGCGAACGGGCGGCCCGTGCCCTGCGGTCCCTGGGCATCGAGCCCCGCCATTTCGGGACGCTTACCGCCCTCGCCGGCGCCGAGCCCTGCTCCCAGCAGCGCCTCGCCGCCCGGCTGGGAGTCAGCGGGCCGGCCATCGTGCAGACCGTCGACGAACTGCACATGGCCGGGCTGATCGTCCGTGACCGCAACCCGGTGGATCGCCGGGAGCATGTCCTGCGGCTCACCGCCCCGGGCCACGCCCATCTGGCTCAGGCGAGGGACACCCTGGACGGGCTTCAGCGGGAGGTCGCCGGCCTGCTGGGCGCCTCCGGCGCCGAGGAGCTCAACGCCCTGCTGACCAAGGTCATCACGCCCGTGACCGAGCGCCGGGACTTCCCGGTGACCGCGACCGGGACTTCCCGCCCGGATTCACACCGGTGAGGGCACCGAGGGCGCCGCATACCTGCGCCGTTTCTGGACCGGCGTGGCCATCGCGGGCCGCATCGACAACGGCGTCGGTCTCGACAACGAAGAGCAGGGCAAGCCGGTATGGGTCTGCCATGGGCAGCGGTCGCCATGGCCGGTGCTGTGGCCGGAGCTCAAGCATCTGAGCTGAATGCCACCCCGACCCGGCCGAACGCCTGTGCACATGGGTGGAAGATCCCGGACGCCGTCCGTGTTCGACCTGACGAAGGGACGAAGGAATATCGAGATTGGGGAGCGCATGAACGGTCACGTCGTTGAGACGGTGGAAGGCGACCAGCATGTCCGGATCGAGGTCGGCGGCCAGGTGGTGGCCGAGAGCCGGCGACCGATCGTGCTGACCGAGTCGAATCTTCCCGTCCGCTACTACATGCCTCCGGAGGATGTGAACTTCGACCTGCTGGAGGCCACCGACACCCACACCCGGTGTCCGTACAAGGGCATCGCCTCGTACTGGTCGTTCCGCGACGGCGGGGTCATGCCCGACCTCGCGTGGGCCTACCCGGACCCGATCCCGGCGGTGGCCTCCATCAAGGACCACGTGGCCTTCTACGGCGACGACGTCAGCATCGTCGTCGACGGGATGAAGCAGTCCTGACCCGTCCTCACCGGTCCTTTAGGGAAGGTGAGCGGATCGTCGTGTCACCTTCCCGGCACGCGGGTGCCGGGGACGCCGGTCAGCCTGCGTGCCGGGCGGTGAAGTCGAGGATGCGGCGCCACGCGTCGGCGCACGCCTCCCGCCATTCCTCGTAGGCGCGGTCGAAGAAGGAGTGCGGGGCGCCCTCGTAGACGTGCATCTCGAAGTCCTTGCCGGCGGCCTCGAGCCGGGCGGCGAAGCGGTGGAACTCCTCCAGCGGCGTCGCCTGGTCGGCGCCGGCGATCAGGAGCAGGAGCGGCGTGTGCATCTCCTCGAGCACGTCCTCCACCATCGACGGCTTGCCGTAGAAGCCGATGCATCCGGCGAGCGGGAGGTCGGTGGCCGCCAGCCGCCACGAGTGGCTGCCGCCGAAGCAGAAGCCGACGGTGAAAGTGGGCCCGGGGTGCTGCGCGGCCAGGAAGGCCGCGGCGGCGCCGGCGTCCGCCCGCACGTGCTCGGGCCGTACCTGGCGTACGTGCTCCATGAACTCGAAAGAGTCGTCGCGCGGGCCGGTGCCCGCCGTACGGCCGAAGTAGTCGATCGCGACGGTATGGAACCCGGCCTCGGCGAACCGCTGGGCGAGCGCCTCGTAGAACGGATGCAGGCCGCGGACGTCCGGCAGGATGACGACGTTGCGGCCGTTGGGCGTGGCCGGTTCCGCGCGGTAGGCCCGGAACCGGTTGCCGTCCTCGGCGGTCAGTTCGAGCGGGCCGTGAAACGCCACCTCGCCGGGGTCCGGCGGGCCCGGCGGCCTGCTGTCATCGCTGTGGCACATCTGCCCTCACCTGGCTCTCGACCCTCATAGGGCCAGTCAAGCATCCTCGTCGGCGGGGGCGGGCACCGGCCACGCGAACCGGTGGGTGTGGATGCCGAAGTAGGTGAACGACTCGGCTCGGGTCACCCCCGGGATCGGCTTGAGGTGGTCGTTGATGATCGACAGCAGCTCCGCCGCCTCCTTGCACACCACCTCGACGAACAGGTCGAACGAGCCGGAGGTGAGCACCACGTAGATGACGCTGGGCAGAGCGCTGATCTGGTCGGCGATGGCGTGCACGTTCCCGTCGGTCCGGACTCCGATGAGCGCCATGACCGGCAGCCCGAGCGCCATCGGATCGGTGACCCCGACGACCTGCACGACGCCCTCGTCCTGGAGCCGCTGCATGCGCTGGCGCACGGCCGGCCCGGACAGCCCGGCCACCTCGGCCAGCGCGGTGTAGGAGATACGGCCGTCCCGCTGCAGTTCGCGCAGGATGATCCGGTCGATGTCGTCGAGGTTCACCCGGCCGTCAGCTCCCGCACCGCCGCGGCGAACACCTCGTGGTGCCGGTCCACGTCTTGGGGAGTCGTCGCGGGGCACATCAGCGCCATGTTGTGGAAGGGGGTGAGCAGCACTCCCCGGTTGGCGAGGTAGACGTGCAGGTAGTCGTCGAGCTCGGGGTCCCCGGCGGCGTTGGACTCCCCGCCGTTGCGCGGCGCGGGGTCACTGAAGCGGTATTCGGCCCGGGCGCCGAGCCGGGTCACCGACCACGGCAGCCGGTGCGCGTCGATGACCTGCTGGACACCTTCGGTGAAGCGGGTGGCGAGCGCGATCATCGCGGTGAACGCCTCCTCGGTGAGCACCTCCCCCAGCGTCGCCCGCATGGCCGCCATGGACAAAGCGTTGCCGGCGAGGGTGCCGCCGACCCCGCCCATGTCGATCAGGTCGAGCCCGCTCATGGCCTCGATGCGGGCCGCGACCGAGGCGGACAGCCCGTAGCCGCCGCTGGGGATCCCGCCGCCCAGGGCCTTGCCGAGCGTCACGATGTCGGGCTCGAGCCCCCACGCGCCGGTGCATCCGCCGGGCCCGGCCGAGAAGGTGTGGGTCTCGTCGTTGATCAGCAGCGAGCCGTGCGCGCGGGTGAGGTCACGGACTCCCTGGAGGTAGCCGGGTTCGGGCAGCACGATGCCGATGTTGGTCAGCGCCGGCTCCATGAGGACGGCCGCGACGTCGCC
Source organism: Streptosporangiaceae bacterium (assembly GCA_025964695.1). Lineage (GTDB taxonomy): Bacteria > Actinomycetota > Actinomycetes > Streptosporangiales > Streptosporangiaceae > Actinomadura_E. The sequence goes on from JAOPYK010000010.1 coordinate 9,478, forward strand.
GTGGGCGAGTTCGCGCTCCAGAGCGGCCAGGTCGTTGAACTCCACGACGCGGGTGGTGACGGTGGGATCCACGGGCGCGCCGACGTTGCCCTCGCGTGAGACCTGCTCGCCGTCCGGCCCGACCACGACCAGCACCTCGTCGACGCTGCCGTGGTAGCAGTAGCTGTTGACCAGGATCTTGGGCCGGCCGGTGAGGGCGCGGGCGAGCCGGATGGCCCAGCGGTTGGCGTCGGTGGCGGTGAGGGAGAAGCTCCAGTACGGCAGGGAGAAACGGCGGGCCAGCTCGGCCCCGACCCAGGCCGCGTCCTCGGTCGGCATCATCACGGTCGCGCCGCCCCGCTCGCCGAAGCGCCGCGCCACCGCCGACACGGTGGCCTCCGGCGAGTGCCCGGCCATCGCCCCGGTGTCGCCGAGGCACAGGTCGACGTACTCGTGCCCGTCGAGGTCGGTGACGCGGGCGCCACGCGCCGAGTCGAGATAGAGCGGGAAGCCCGCGGCCGTCTTGTTCATCCAGGTCATCGGCACGCCACCGAACAGGCTGCCCCGGGCGGCCTCGTACGCGGCCGCCGATCGCGGGTTGCGGGCCCGGAACTCCTGCCGCTCCCGTTCCAGCAGTGTCTTCAGGTGAGAACGGTCGACCATGGGAGTCACTCCAGAAAGCATAGCGAAAACGTACTTCGTCAACGTATTCCAAAGCAATGACCGCTGACCACTTCATATCCGTACGGATGCCCCGGCTATCCGTACGGATCGTCCGGCGCGTACCGGGTCAGGGCAGGGTGAGTTCGGCGTAGACGGCGCGGTGGTCGGTGTGCGGCAACGAGAAGGTGCTGAACCGGCGCAGCGCGATCCCGCGGTCGGCCAGCACGTGGTCGAGCGTCACCGGCGGCACGGTCCTGGTTCGGCGCCCGTAGTAGGGCCAGGTGGCCAGCAGGCCTGTGCCGGTGACATCGGCCGCGTCCCGGTAGCCGGTGGCGAGCAGCCGGCGCAGGCCGGCATGGTCGAGGGTGGCGTTGAAGTCCCCCGCCAGGATCCGTGCCCGCCCGTCGGCGGCCGGCAGCGCCCTGAGCCCGTCCGCCCAGCACTTCAGCATGCTCGGCCGGACGGGCGCGCACGGGTGGACCGACACGATCTGTGCCGTGCGTCCGCCGGGCAGGTCCGCGGTGGCCTGCTCCTGATGAAAGCCTCCGAACTCGATCGGGGTGCCCTCCCGGAGCGGGAACCTGGCGTAGATGCCCGAGCCATGTGATCCCGGCTGAGGGTGGGTGAGGCTCTGCGCGAGCACGGCGGGAAGGCCCGCCGAGTAGAGACCGACGGCGGCCTCGGGTGTCAGCTCCTGGAGCGTTAACACGTCGATCCGCAACCGTCGTACCAGATCCACCAGCACGCGGGGCGGCACCGAGCCGAGCCGCAGATTGACGGTCAGCACCCGGAGGACCTGACCTCGCGCGGCGGGGTTACCGTCGGGCAGCGCTCGCGGCAGCACCGCGTGCAGCAGGGTCGCGGCCGCGACCAGCGCCACCACGACGGCCGGCCAGCGCCGCAGCACCAGCGCCGACAGGGCGACCACGACCGCGACGCCGGCCACGTAGGGGGTGAACGCGACCCCCCGCGCCCACCAGAATCCCGGTTCCCAGCCGCTGCGCCGCAGCAGCGCCCAGGCCAGGACCGGCAGCACCAGCGCCCAGACGCCCGCCGTCACCCACCGGCGCGGTCGTTTTCGGATCTCCTTGCTCACGATCTGCGGCAGCGTACCGGCAGAGCGGCTGCCGGGGAGGCTGTTCGGATGACCTGGGAACCGACGTCGGGAAAATCACGGGCCGCCGCTACAAGTGCGTGAAGTACGCCAACGGCCGGTGGCGCTGGAAGCGCGCCTGACGCCCTCTCGCCGGCCCGCGGACCGGCGCCCGGCTCACGGCCGGGCGCTCAGGCCACCCGCTCGGAGACCGTCTCGGACTGATCGGCGATGGACCGCGGGCTCCGGGCGCCGTGACCCTGGTTGGGGAAGACCCACCTCTTCAGTGCCCACCAGCGGAAGCCCATGGCGAGCAGGGTGCCCACGATCATTCCGCTGACGAAGTCGGAGCACTCCTGGGTGAAGTGGCTGACGGTCGGGAACTGCAGGTCGAACGCGTACCGCGCCAGGTAGAGCGGAATGTCGTTGATGCCGATCGCCAGCGCGCTGACCAGGAAGAACAGTGCCGCTTCGAGGTGACGGCTCCGGCCTCCCCGGGACCGGAAGGACCAGCCCCTGTTGAGGAGGTAGGAGACGACCGTGGCCACGATGGTGGCGGCGGTGAGCGCGGTGACCGGCTTGGCCTGGAGCACCGTCAGCTTGAGCCCGTAGTTGACCGCCGCGGTCAGCAGAAAGCAGGTGCCGCCGACGAAGGCGAACTTCACCAGCTCACGGTGCTTGACCATCAGGGGGCGCAGGGGGGCAGGGACTCGGGCGAGGGCGATACGGGCAACCGACACCGGGGCAGTCTACGCAAGGTTCCTGAAGGCCACCCACCGGCCACCTCACAAGACGCTGAATATGATCACCTTGGCCGGGAGCGGCGCCACCCCCGCGGATCATGAGATCCGGAACACCGGGTAGCCGGGGGCGATCCGGCTCAGTTCGCCGTCGGACGCGTCGGGGCCGACCCCGTCGAAGAACACCCCCACCTCGAACTTCCAGCGCTCCAGGTAGGCACGGAGCAACGCGGGCTTCTCCTCATCGGGGAGCTCGGTGGCGGTGAACACTTCGGCCCGCCGGCCGAGCCGCAGCTCGCCGGTCCCGGCGACCCGCAGGTTGCGGACCCACTGAGCCTCACCCCGGGGCGCGACCAGGTAGCGCTCGCCTTTGTAGCTCAGCAGGTTCACCGGGGTGGTCCGCCATTCGCCGCTCTTGCGGCCACGGACGGCCAGCACCCGGGAGCCCCACACGCTCAGCCCGAGCTTGGTCAGGCCCGCCATGGTCCGGTTGAAGACGTTGCGGGTGAACCAGCCGGGCTCGAGGTACCGGCGGGAAGTGGAGTCGGCCATTGGAGGCTCCTTGTTTTGGAGAGCGGCGCTCTCGCTTGAGATCAGTGTGCACCCTTCGCTTCCCCGGGTCAAGAGCAACGCTCTCGTTTGTGTTCGCCGCTCCAATCTTCTGGCACACTGGGACACATGAGTGCGACCCGTACCGCGCGAGAGCGGGCCAGGGCAGAGCTGACCCAGGAGATCAAGGAAGAGGCGCGGCGCCAGCTGGCCGCCGAAGGGGCGCAGCGGCTGTCCCTGCGCGCGGTGGCACGCGAACTCGGCATGGTCTCCTCCGCGCTGTACCGCTACTTCCCGAGCCGGGACGACCTGCTCACGGCGCTCATCATCGACGCCTACCAATCCATCGCCGCACGGGTCGAGGACGCCGACGCGGCGCGGCCGCCCGCCGACCTGCGCGGCCGGTGGCGGGCGATGTCACGGGCGGTACGGGAGTGGGCGCTGGCCCATCCGCACGAGTACGCGCTGGTCTATGGCTCGCCGGTGCCCGGCTACAGCGCCCCCCAGGAGACCGTGGGCCCCGCGGGCCGGGTCCCCATCGCCCTGCTCCGCCTCGCCCGCGACGCCTGGGCCTCCGGGACCCTCTCCCCGGACGCGGACGGCCCGCCCCTGTCACCGCTGCTCGCGCGGCAGACCGAGCAGGTCGCCGCCGCCGTCGCACCTGGGCTGCCCGGTCCCGTGCTGGCCCGCTGCGCCATCGGCTGGACCCAGCTCTTCGGCATGATCAGCTTCGAGCTCTTCGGCCATCTCGTCGGCAGCCTCGACCCCTCCGACGAGTTCTTCGCGCACGCGGTCGAGCGCATGGCCGACCTGCTCGGGCTGCTCCCCGCTCCCCCGCCCCCCGCAGCCTGAGCAGAACGGAGCGTCTCCCGCGGTCCGGGCCGGGCGGCGCCCCGCCGTCGCGGCCGTGCCGCTGCCGCTCATCGCGGGAGCCGGGCGGCACGCTCACCGGCGCCCATGATGTTGTCGCCCGGTCAGGCCAGGCAGCGGAGCGCCGCCCTGATCCGGGGAGCGAGCGGGTGGTCCGCCGGCAGCCTGCCGACGGTGGCGTCCACGAAGTCGGCGGGTGAGAGCTGCGCGTCCTCGCCGTCGGCGTGTACCAGGACCCGCTCGGCGGAGGGCTCGATCCGGGCCTTGGATCCCTGTTCCGCCAGCACGAACAGACCGACGGCGAGGCGCCACCAGGTGCGCCGCTCCGCCTCCTCGGCCGGGACGGGCGCACCCACGTCGTCGGCGTGGGCGGCGTACTCGGAGTCGTAGTGAAAGGTCTGCGACCCGGCCGGATACGGCCCGGACAAGGTCTGCAGGGTCCCGTCGCGGCCGAGTTCGCGCATCCGCTCGCGTGTTTCGCCGTTCTGCGCCCTCCACTCCTGGAGCACCTGTTCGACCGGCAGTTCGCGGCTCCGCCGTACGCACCAGTCGTTAAACCCGTCGAACCCTCCTCCGGCGCCCTCCCGCTCGATGAGGGTGAGGAACCCGTCCAGATGGCCGTCGAGACAGGCGTGGTTGTAGAGCTCCTCCCCGGCCAGATGGCCGAGCACGTCACGCACCGACCATCCCGCGCACCGGGACGGGCGCGCCCAGCCCTCGGCGTCCAGCGAGGACAAGAAGCGGTCCAGCCGCGCCGCCTCCAGGTCGAAGAGGTCGAAGGGGTCGATATCGGCAAGTGAAACGGCCGATGGAGTGGTCATGCCCTCACCGCTACCCCGATCCGGCGGGCATTCACGACCGTGCACGAGGCGGGCGCCGCGCGAAGGAGGCGGTACGGGCACGGGGCGACTCCGTGCCCGTACCGAGCGGTCAGCAGTTCCTGGGCGGGGTCTTGCCGGCGATGCGGTCGGCGATCCAGGCGCCGACGTCGCTCTGGGCGAGCACCTGGGTCACCGGGTGGTCACCCGGGTAGAAGTTGAGCCGGGTGGCGACGCCCATTGAGCAGTAGGTGCGGTGCAGGGCCTGTTCGGAGGCCGGCGGGATGACCTCGTCGAGGAGCCCGTGGTACTGCAGGATCGGGGCACCGGGCCTGGTCCCGCCCAGGTTGTTGGCGTCCAGGACCGCCTTCCAGTCGGCGTTGTTCATGGGATTGACCCGGCCGATGGTGTAGTCCTCGATCCGCTTGCCGGCGTAGGTGAGGAGAGCCTCGGTCTGGCACATGCCGCTCAGCCTCTGCAGCGCCGTCTTGCCCGCGTCGGTGAGGTACCCGCTCATGCCCAGGGCCGGGTACGCGGCGTCGAAGCCGGCGGCGGTGCCGGCCAGGAACGCGAAGAAGGGGCTGCCGTTGATGTTCTGGGCCACCGCCTGCAGGTTGGCGGGTATGCCGCCGGCCGCGACTCCGACCAGGCGCAGGTCGGGTGCGTAGGCGGGTTGCTGCTGCGCCGCCCAGCCGGCGGCGCCCCCGCCCTGGGAGTAGCCCTCGATGGCCACCTGGGTGGTGCGGCTCAGGCCGGTGCCGGGCAGGTCGCGGGCAGCTCGCAGGGAGTCGAGCACCGCGTACCCCTCGGCGACGCCGACGTTGTACAGCTCGGTTCCCGGAGTGCCGAGCCCGGGATAGTCGGTGACCACGACCGCCCATCCCTTGGCCAGCAGGTTGTCGACTGCGAACTGCTCGTCGAAGCTCTTGGAGGCCATCTCCCGGGAGGGGGCGCACTGGTCGCCCCACCCCTGCGTTCCCGCCGCATAGGCGATCAGCGGGCGGTCTCCGGCGTAGGCGGCCGTCGGCACGAGGACGGTGCCCGAGATGGCGATCGGCGTGCCGCCGGCGTCGGCCGACCGGTACAGGATCTGCCAGGCCTTGGCCGAGGCCGTGGGTGAGGTCACGGCCCGCGATCGGATGATGCCGCCGGGCGGGCCCGCCGGGAGCGGGGAGGGCGGGGTGTAGAAGTCGTCGTCGGCGGCGGCGGGTGAGGTGATGGCGTTGACGCCGAGGGCGGCGAACGTCAGCGGCGCGCAGAGCAGGAGGGTGACGAGCAGGGACAGGACGCGTCGGGATCGGGGGGGTGGTCGCATGGCTGCCTTTTCCTGGAGCCTCGGAGAGCGGCTGCAAGCGAGTGCCGGGCCGGGGGGCGGCGGGCCCTCAATCCCCCAAATTACGTATGGGTGGCTTTGCCGAAAAGAGGTGAAGGTGAAGAATCTTCGGATCTGATCCAACGTTGTCGGCGGGCTACTCCGGCGGCGGCCGTCGTTGGCGGCGGGGCACAACGGAGCCCGCGGCGGCGGACTCGATATACGGCTGGTACGACCCGGAACCGGACGGTACGGCTTGGCTAAGCGAGCGAGCAGGAGCGATGTCCGTGATCACTGGGTGATCACGGACATCGCCTTTGATCAATGGGCGGTGGTGGCGTAGATGTTGCTGGCCGGATCGGCCGCAGAGCCGGTGGCCTTGGGGAAGAAGGGGTGGAACGCCCCGGACGTGGCACCCAGTCCCGCGTAGTCACCGAGGAAGTAACCGCGCGCGACGGGAGCTCCGGTCAGGTCGAAGTCGCCGCCTACCTGCGTTTCGTCCCAGGTGTTGCCTCCGTCGTGCGAGTGCAGCAGCCGCGTGCTGGTGACCAGCGGTGCTCCGCTGTCGTCGTTGCGGAAGTCCTGGTACAGCACGCCGATGGTGCCGTCCGGTTGCACGCTGATCGCCGGATTGAACGCTTGGGTGGAGTGCACCTTGTTGATCGCGTACGACACGGTGGTCCAGGTGCTGCCACCGTCGGTGGACTTGGCGAACGCGATCTGGTCGCGTGCCGCGCCCGTGGACCGCGCGTCCTGCCACACTGCGTAGAGGGTCTCGTTACGCGGATCGGCAGCGAACTCGGGGATGATGTCGCCGGTCCGTACCGGCGTGCCGGTCGTCGGGTCCTTGATGCCGGCCGTCTGCAGCTTGTCCACGATCGTCGCCGAGGATGACCAGGTCGCTCCTCGATCGGTAGAGCGCAGCGCGGCGACGTTCAAGCCGCGGACCTTGTGGGAGTTCGAGAAGTTGTAGATCAGGTCGAACCCGTCGAGCAAAGCGCCGGAATGCGTCTGCACGATCTGGTTGCCGATTGTCTGGTTGACCTCACCCGGGTCGTAGATCATGTGAGCAGGCTCCCAGCTCGCGCCGCCGTTGGTCGTACGGGAGAACCACGTCGGCCCGCGGTAGCCGATCGCGTGCTCACCAGCCGCCTTCGCCGCCTGCGCGTTCGGGAACTCCAGTCGGTCCCAGATCGCGTACACGTGGTTCGCGCTGGAGTTGTCGGCCGTGAGCGAGTTCTTGTCGTTGAGCACGTTCGGCGAGGTGTCACGCAGCAGCGTCGTCGTGGGTCCCCAGGTGTTACCGCCGTCGGTCGACTTGGCCACCACCATGGCGTTGTTGTTGTCCTGGGTGTTGTCGAACGACAGCGACATCGCGTACGCGTGCCCGTTCGGCGCGATGCTGACCCACGGGTCGCTGGCCCGCTCGTAATCGCCGCCGTTGCCGGCCGTGCCGCCGGAGCACCGGGTGAACTTCGGCTGGACCGAGGACTGATGCCAGGTCGTTCCGCC
>JAOPYK010000044.1 GCA_025964695.1 Streptosporangiaceae bacterium
GCGGTATGCGGAGTCTTACTGTCCCGGATGGCGACGGACGTCCCCATCGACGCCATCTCCACACAACTGCCGCTGTCGCCACTGCGGCGGCTCTTTCTCCACGGCATCTGAATCGTTTCAGAGGTAATGATCCTTCACCTCTTATCGCTTGGAACTACTCGAGTCCGATGACTGCTTCCATGATCAGCTTACGGGAGTCCTCAGGACTCAGCGCAGCCCTCAGGGCATGATCGAAAACAAGTCCGTACCAAGCGATTTCCTTCTCCTGCTCCAAATAGATGCTGCTCGACAGATTTTCCAGATAGACGAGCTGCGGGTCCTCCGGATCGGGGAACTCCAGGATGGTGAAGGGTCCTTCCATGGCGGGATGGGCTCCTGCCGTGAACGGGATCACCTGCACCGTCACATGGGGAAGCAGGCTGACGTCGAGGATGTGCCGGAGCTGGTCGCGCGTGACGTCGTTTCCGCCGACGGTTCGCCGGATGACCGCCTCATCGAGAATCGCCCAGAGATGAAGTGGCTCCGCTCGGGTGAGGTGGCTCTGCCGGGCCATCCGGGCGGCGATGAAGCTCTCGGTCTCCTCCGGCTCTCGCCGCAACGGCTCACGGCGCCGGAGGGCGCGCGCATATGCCTCGGTCTGCAGCAGCCCGGGAACCAGCTGGGGCTCGTACGTGCGCACCCGCGCGGCTTCGGCCTCGAGGCCGATGAAGGTGAGATACAGCTTGGGCAGCACTCCGAAGAAAGAATGCCACCAGCCGCGTTCGCGGGCCTCCCGCGCGATGGCGAGAAGGGCCGCGCACTGCTCTTCGTCGGCGCCGTACAGTTCGAGCAGATCTCGCACGTCACGGGGGTGAATTCCGACTCGCCCCGTCTCCACCCGGGAGATCTTGGAGGGGGAGCATTCCAGCCGAACGGCCGCTTCTTCGCAGGTCATTCCGGCGGATTCACGTAGCTTTCGGAGTTCGGTGGCGAGTCTGCGGCGACGAACGGTCGGACTGTGGGTGGAAATCGGGAACCTCCTCCGAAATGACGCCCGACGATAGGAGAATTCCGTGTCGGTGAAGACGCGCCTAGATTATCCGCAGCCGGTCGCGGGGGAAGGCGTCTGTCGCGGATTTCCCGTCCCGTTCGTCCCGTTCGTTGCATGACGCCCGGAACGCCGCCGGAGCGTACGGCACAAGGCGCCGGGACGCACCGGCCGAAGCGATGATCAGGCTCTGGGCTCGCGAGGCAGACCCAGGGTCCGCTCGGCGATGATGTTGCGCTGGATCTCGCTCGATCCGGCATAGATGGTGTCGGCCCGGCTGAAGAGCATGAGCCGCTGCAGATCGCTCAGGTCGTACGGCTCCGCGTCGGCCACCAGCGCGGCCGCGCCCTGCACGTCGAGGGCGAGTTCGCCCAGCCGGCGATGCCACTCCGACCAGTACACCTTGGCGATCGAGACCTCGGGGCCGGGTTCTCCCTCGCCCAGCGAGGTCATCGTCCGCAACGCGTTGAACCGCATGATCTCCAGCTCGATCCACGCCTGCGCCAGCCGGCCGCGGATCACCGGGTTCTCGCCCGCGCCGTTGCGCCGCGCCAGCGCGATGACCCGCTCGAGTTCCCGGCGGAATCCGATCTGCTGGCCCAGGGTCGAGGCGCCGCGCTCGTAGCCCAGGGTGGCCATCGCCACCCGCCAGCCGTCTCCGGGGGCGCCCAGGATGTTGGAGGCGGCGGTGCGAGCACCGTCGAAGAAGACCTCGTTGAACTCGCTGGTGCCGGTGAGCTGCACGATGGGGCGTACCTCGACACCCGGCTGCCGCATCGGCACCAGGAGATAGGACAGTCCCCGGTGGCGCCGAGAACCGGGCTCGGTGCGGCAGACCACGAAGCACCAGTCGGCCACATGGGCCAGCGAGGTCCACACCTTCTGGCCGTGGATCACCCACTCGTCACCGACCAGCTCGGCGCGGGTCTGCACGTTGGCGAGGTCGGAGCCCGCGTCCGGCTCGGAGTAGCCCTGGCACCACATCTCCTCCCCCCGCTGGATGGGCGGCAGGAAGCGGCGGCGCTGCTCGTCGGTGCCGAAGTCGATGATGGTGGGGCCGATCAGGCCCTCGCCGATGTGACCCATCCGGTGCGGGGCGTCCGCGCGGGCGTACTCCTCGAAGAAGATGACCTGCTCTTGCAGGGTGGCTCCGCGGCCACCGTGCTCCACTGGCCAGCCGAGGCACGTCCAGCCCGCCTTGCCGAGCCGCTGCTCCCAGGCGAGCCTGACGTCGAGCCCCTCGTGCTCGCGTCCCGGTCCGCCCAGCCCCCGGGCGCCGGTGAACTCGCCGCCGAGGTTCTCGGCGAGCCAGCCACGGACCTCGGTGCGGAAACCGTCTCCACCGGCCCCCGCATCGGCGGGCTCGTCAGCCCGCTCCATGGGCCCGCTCCTCGGTCCGCTCATGGGCGTCGTCAGCCATCGAACCGGCCGTACACACCCTGGTAGAACAGCAGGGGCTCACCCTCGTGATGCTTGTCGAGGTGATGCACCCGGGCCACGACGATCATGTGGTCGCCGGCCGGGTACTCGCTCTCGACGCTGCACTCGATCCACGCCAGCGCCTCTTCGATGACGGGGCCGCCGCCGGGGGAGGTGGTCCAGCCAATGGTGGCGAACTTGTCGCCGCCCTTCATGGAGAGCTGCCGGCACACGTCCAGTTGCGGCTCGCTCAGGATGTTGATGCACAGGCGGTCGGCGACGCGCAGCCGCGGCCAGGTGCTGCTGGTGTGCGCGACGCAGAAGGCGACCAGCGGGGGATCCAGTGACACCGACGTGAAGGAGTTGGCGGCCAGGCCGATCGGCTTGTCGGTCTCCTGGTCGATCGCGGTGATGGCGACCACACCCGTCGCGAACCGGCCGAGCACTGACCGGAACCGCATGCCGTCTATATCGCTCACCGGCGAGCCCACAGCTGAACTCACAGGAGGGCTCAGAGGCGCGCTCACCGGGGTGGTGGCGGAGCCGTTGGGGGTCGCAGTCATGTGTCGTCGCATCTCCTGGCCGGCGGAGGGTCTGTGAGCCGAGGTGTACGGGGGAGCCGTCGTGGCGTGTGCGGTGTCGGCCATGACCCGATCCCTTCTCTTAGCCAAGCGCTTGCTTGGACGATAGGACGCGCCCGTTCGGGGTGTCAAGCCGGGCGAGCTCGCGTACCCTCGGCACTTCCAGTGAAACGCCTGGCCCTGCGCGTGATTCCCGATGACCGCCGGTCTCGGCCGAAAGGCGGAGTCCGGCCTCCGCCCTCGGTCCGAGGCCGTACCCCTGGAACGCCCTTTGAGGTGCGGCGGACCGCTGGTCCGAGCCCCTGGGACGGCCGGTCCGGGTCCACGGAACAACCGGTCCGCGACCTCTGCCACGGCCGGTCCGTGACCCCTGGGACGGCCGGTCCGCGATCCCGGGAACAGCCGCTCCGTGACGTGTGCCACAGCCGGGCGCGAGGACGGTCCACCGGGCCGTTGACACGGGACCCGCGGGCCGCCTACCGTCTTGCCCAAGCGCTTGCTCGGCACGCCGGGTGGGGGTACGGCGTCATAGGAGCCGTACCGCGTCGCCGAAGAGGCGTCGATGGAAAGGGGAGCCGTGAGCACCTTCCGGGACCGCGCGGCGATCGCGGGCGTCGGGTACACCCCGTTCAGCAAGAACTCCGGGGTATCGACGCTCACCCTCGCCGTGGACGCGATCCTGGCGGCCCTCGACGACGCCGGGCTGACCGTGGACGACGTCGACGCCCTCGCCACCCACCGGGTCGGCGACTCGACCCCGCCCTGGGTGGTGGCTCCCGCACTCGGGGTCGGCGAGGTCAGCTGGTATCTCGACCAGTTCGGCGGCGGCAGCGTCTCGCACTCCGTGGTAGCGCAGGCCGCGATGGCCGTCGCCGCCGGAGTGGCCGACACGGTCGTCTGCTACCGCGCCATCAACGCCCGCTCGGAGTTCCGGATGGGCGGTACCGGGCGGGGTCCGGCGCCGCTGTTCGACGTGCAGTACCAGGCGCCGTACGGATACTTCGCGCCACCGCAGCAGTTCGCCATGTACACCCGGGCTCACATGATCAAATACGGGACGACACACGAGCAGCTCGGCCAGGTCGCGGTCGGCCAGCGGTCGAACGCGGTGAAGAATCCGCGGGCGCTGAAGCGTGACCCGATCACCCTGGACGACTATCTGGCGTCGCGGTGGATCGCCGAGCCGCTGCGGCTCCTCGACTGCTGCCTGGAGACCGACGGCGCCTGTGCCGTGGTCGTGACCAGCGCCGGGCGGGCCCGCGATCTCCCGCACACCCCGGTCCTGATCTCCGGAGCGGCGTGGGGCGGCGGTGACAGCTTCTTCTCCGGCGGATCCGGGGGACCGGGAGCGGGCACCGACTTCACCATCTCGGAGGCGGCCAGGATCGCACCCCGGCTCTACGCGATGGCCGGGGTGGGGCCGGGCGACATCGACGTCGCCGAGATCTATGACTGCTTCACCTATTCGGTGATCGTGCAACTCGAGGACTACGGGTTCTGCGCCAAGGGCGAAGGCGGCCCGTACGTCGAGTCCGGCGCGATCCGGCTGGACGGTGCGTTGCCCGTCAACACGCACGGCGGGTTCCTGTCGGAGGGATACGTGCACGGCATCAACCACATCGCCGAGGCGGTGTCGCAGTTGCGCGGTACCGCCGGGGACCGGCAGGTGCCCGGCGCGCAGGTCGCCCTCTCCACGGCCCAGCCGGGCTACGTGCTCGCCGGCACGTCCGCCCTGATCTTCACCGTGGACCGGTAGATGGATCCCCGTATCTCCCTCAGGAGCGGCGCATGAGCCTGCGGCAGCGGCCCCGGCCCGAGCCCGATCGTGACTCCGCCCCCTGGTGGGCGGCGGTCCGGCGGCACGAGTTGCTCGTCCAGCGGTGCACGGGCTGCGGCACGCGCCGCTTCCCGGCCCGGTCGGTGTGCAACCGCTGCCGCTGCCGCGAGTCGGACTGGGTGCCCTCGGCGGGCACCGGCCGGGTCTACAGCTGGATCGTCAACCACCAGGTGTTCATGCCGGCACTCGCCGACGAGGTGCCGCTCCCGGTGCTGCTGGTCCGGCTCGACGACGGCGACGACATCTTCATGTACGGCAACCTGGTGGGCGAGACGGCCGGCGACCTGGGCGAGCATGACATCACGCCGGAGCTGCCGGTGGAGGCGGTCTTCACCGACGTGGACGACGACTTCACGCTCGTCCAGTGGAGGCGCAGACACTGACCCGCTCGCCAGATCATGACGGTGTGAGTCTTGACGGTGTGAGCTGTGCGGGTTAGCCCTGTCCGTGCGGCATCGTGCCGCGTTTCCTGCCCCGCTTGAAGGCGGGGGTATCCACGCTCAAGGAGCCCTGATGACGGTGTGAGTCGTGCGGGAGGCGTGATCAGTCTTCCGCGGCCCGCAGGCGCAGCAGTGGCTTGTCCACCTTGCCGTTGACGTTCAGCGGCAAGGCGTCCACGACGAAGACCCGGCGCGGCACCTTGTAATTGGACATGTTCTCCCGGGCCCAGGCGATGACCTCGGCGGGGTCGGCCACCGCGCCGGCCTTGGGCACGACGTAGGCCCAGCCGGCCTCACCGCTCCTGGGGTCCGGGACGCCGATGACCGCGGCCTGCGCCAGGTCGTTGTGGTGCAGCAGCAGCGCCTCGATCTCGGCCGGATAGCCGTTGAACCCGTTGAAGATGAACATCTCCTTCTTGCGGTCCACGATGGCCAGGTTGCCGTCCCCATCGAGCGTGCCGATGTCGCCGGTGCGCAGCCAGCCCTCGGGACCGACCGCCTCGGCCGTCTTCTCCGGGTCCTTCCAGTAGCCGCGCATCACTCCGTACCCGCCGACCAGGATCTCGCCCCGCTCGCCCGGCGGCACGTCCTTGCCCTCGTCGTCCACGACCCGGACCGCGACACCGGGCACGGCGCGGCCGGTGGAGCCCGCGATGACCTCGACGGGGTCCTCCGGCCGGGTCATCGAGACGACGGTGCCCTCCATCAGGCCATAGGCGTTGATCATGCGTTCCAGCCCGATCCGGTCGACCAGGTTGCGGATCAGCTCGGGAGGCACCGCGGCGGCCCCGCAGATCAGCACGCGCAGCGAGGATACGTCGCGAGCGGGGCGGCCCGGCCCTCCGTCCAGTTCTTCAAGGATCTTGAAGAACATCGCCGGCGCACCGGCCAGGATGCTGACGCGCTCGCGCTCGATCAGGTCCATGAGCTCATCCGGCACGAAGACCGCGATGGGCATCATGGTGGCCCGCTTGAGGACACAGGCCAGCAGCCCGGCGTTGATGCCGAAGCCGTGCGAGAACGGCGCGATGATCGGGTAGTGGTCGACCTCGGTGAGCGTGACGATCTCCGCCCAGTCCCAGTAGCCGCGCAGCAGCTGCGACTGGTGCAGCATCACGCCCTTGGGCGTCCCGGTGGTGCCCGACGTCGCCATGATCTCGCCGAGGTCGTCCCCGGTGATCGACAGTGCTCGTTTCTCGGCAACCGCGGGCGGCGCCGCCGCTCCGCCCGACAGGAACGCCTCCCAGGTCAGCACCCGGTGCCGGCCGGCCGGCCCGGCGTGGCCGTACGAGACGACGTACTCCAGGTCCGGCAGCCCGGCGTAGGGGCGATCAGCGGCCGGTTCGCCACCGGCGTCCGCGAGCAGGTCCAGGTACGAGGTCCCCATGAAGCCCTCGGCGACGAAGAGCACCCGGGCCCCCGTCTTGCGGAGCAGCTCGGCGGCCTCGATGCCCTTGAAACGGGTGGAGAGCGGCGCGACCACGGCCCCCGCGTCCCACAGCCCGTACGCCGTGACGACCCACTCGGGGGCGTTCGGCGCCCAGATCGCGACCCGGTCGCCCGTCTCGATCCCCAGCGCCAGCAGTCCCCGCGCGACCTCGGCGGCCTTCCCGGCCAGGTCCGCGAGCGTCAGGGTGACAGGCTCCCCGGACAGCGACCGGCCCTGCACCACTTCGGTGCCGGGATGGTTCGCGGCCTGGTCCCGCAGCATTCGCGGGATGGTTCCCCAGTTCGGTACGGGCTGCAACGTGTCCATGGCGATGTCCATTCGCTGTTCATTTCGCTCGCGCCATTTCGCTCGCGCCGGCTGCGCTCCGCCACTGCGCTAGCAGACCTGGGTACGGTCCCTGCCGAGGTGCTGTCCGCGCAGATCGGTGACGGATCCCGGCCGGGCCGTCTCGGAGACTTCGGGCTCGACGACGACCTCGATGGCGACCGGGGTCACCGCCACCAGGGACTGGCCGATCCGCGACTTCCACATCGGGTTCTTCACGAGCGTGTCCCGCTTGAAGGTCACGTGCAGCGCGGCCGCGTCGAGCGTGCCCTCCCGGGAGATCCGCAGCTCCCAGTGGCTGACGCCGTCGATGCGGGTCAGCGCGGCGGCGACCTTCGGGATGGAGACCCAGCGGCCCCGGATCAGCACATGCTCGCCGACCGTGTGCGCCGGGCTCGGCACGCCCTGCTCACCGCCCGCGAGCCGCACGACCTGGCCGGTACGGAGCGTCGCGTCGCCGAGCGTGGAGTGCCAGCCCGGGATGACGATGACCTCCGCGAGCCCCTGGTCGGGGGCGTCCGCGGTGTCCTTGTCCATTGGGGCCAGCCCGAGCAGCCCGTCCCGCACCGGGGTGAGGACCTTCTCGGCCGCCGGGCGGTGGGCGATCGGGACTCCCAGGAAAGGGTCGGCGAACAGCTCCACGACCGAGGCCTCGAACTCCGCGGCCAGCTGCCCGTACACGTTGGCCGAGGCCACCTCGCCGATCAGGAAGATCTGCTTGAGCTCCAGGTCGAGCGGGTCCAGCAGGAACTCCAAATGCAGCCGGGCGAGGAAGTCCATCGCGCCCGAAGGCGTGATGACGAGGGTGGTCGCCCGCACCCGCTCCAGTGCCGTGTGCAACCGCAGCCGCCCGCGTGGTCCGACCGAGGCGGCCGCCTGCGCGACCGATGCCGCCGCCTGGGCGATCAGCGCCCCGCTCAGCTCGCCGTCGTTGTTCAGCGCCACGACGACGCGGTCATCGGCCCCCAGCCCGGCGGCGGTCAGCGTGGCGGCCGCCAGCTGCTGCGCGGCCGGCAGATCGGCTGAGGCCAGCGGTGCGACCACCTCACCGTCAGGGGAGATCAGCAGCAGCCCCTGAGCCGCGCGCCCGGCCGGAAAGGACTCTCTGGTGATCCATGTCATCTCATGACCTCACTTATGAACAGCTTCATCGAGTCGGTGACGAGCTCGTGGGCGAGGCCGCCCACCTGGGCCTGCAGGATCAGGTCGGTGGCGCCCGCGGCCTGGATCTGCGCCACGGCCTTGCGGGAGCCCTCCACGTCGTCGATGACGACCATGTGGTGATCCCGGAGGACCTGCATGGCCTCGTCCGGCGGCATCCCGACGGCCGCCTGGCCGAGCACCCGGTGGGTGGCGTGCCGCGCGTCGGTGTAGCTCGGTGGCGCGACCAGATTGACCTGTCTTCTCAGGTACCACAGGATCGGGTCCGCGGCGGTGGTGACCGCCTCCTCCTTGGTCGGCGCGACATACCAGGGGATCATCAGCGCGATCCGCCGTGACTCGGGGTCGAATCCGTTGTCGGCCAGGCACTGCTTGTACTTCGCGATGTCCTCGGCGACGTCGTCCAGGCCCTTGAGCATCGTCATGCCGAGCAGGTTGTAGCCCTGCCTGGCCGCGGCCAGATAGCCCTCCAGCGAGGTCGAGGCGACCCATACCGGCGGGTGCGGTATCTGGACCGGCCGGGGATAGACCGCCACGTTCGGAATTTCGAAGTACTCACTCGACCGGGTGATCGGCTCACCGTCGGCGTTCCAGATCGCCAGCACCGCCTCGAGTGATTCCTCCCAGAGCTCCCTGGACTGTTCGAAGGGGCGCTGGAAGGCCTGGTACTCCAGCGGGGAGGCGCCGCGGCCGGTGCCGAACTCCACCCGGCCGCCGCTGATCACGTCCAGGGTGGCGACCCGCTCCGCGGTGCGGATCGGCGTCTGGAAGGGCAGCAGCACGACCCCGAGTCCAAGATGAATCCGCTTTGTGCGCTGCGAGAGGCCGGCCAGCACGAGGTCCGGCGCCGAGGAGTGCGAGAAACCGCGGGTGAAGTGGTGTTCCACGAACCAGGCCGTGTCGTAGCCGAGTTCGTCGGCCAGTACGACCTGCGCCATGACGTTCTCGAACGCACGCCGCTCGACATCGCGGGAACGGCCGCGGACCTCAAGTTCGTAGCCAAGGCTGACCCGTAGGGATGTCATCGAGCCTCCGAATTAGTATGACCAAGCGCTCGCTTGGGAGATTAGCAGCAGCGGAAGATCGCAACAAGTCGCCCGGTGGCGCGGACTCGCTGCCCGGTGACGCAGGTGAGCGCGTGGATCAGTGTGAGTCGGCCGGCTCGGACGCCGGGCCGGATGTCGGGCTGGATATCGAGCCGGATACGGGCCTGGACATCGGGTCGGACATCGAGGAGGCGGACATCGAGGAGGCGGAAGCGGTGGCGGGCAGCGCCGGGCCGGCAGGTGCCAGACCATCGCCGATCGCCCCGATTCCCGTCCGCAGTCTCAGCCGCGCCCGGCGCAGCGGGGTCTCACCCGCTCGCAGCGCCAGCCAGGCCAGCCAGCCCAGGGCGAGGACCGCCCAGTAGGAGACGAGCCGGTAGAGCCCGGTGGCGGCGCCCGCGGCGGCCGGGGCCGCCCCGAACGCCGCCAGGCCGGCGACCATGCTGCCGTCGATCGCCCCGAGCCCGCCGGGCAGCAGTGGCAGCACGCTGCCGGCGGCCTGCGCGGCGAAATAGACGAGCGTCACCTCGTAGGGGGCGAGGTCGATGCCGACCGCCTTCGCCGCGGCGGCCAGGGAGAGGATGTCGAAGAGCCAGTTGAGCACCGCCAGTGTGGCCAGCGCGCCCCAGTCGCCCCGGCGCAGCGCCAGCACGCCGCGCGCGCCCCTCAGTTGCCGGATCAGCCGGGCCAGGCGGGGCCGGCGGAGCGCGGACCGCAGTGCCCGCCGGCTCAGCCTGGTCAATGCGGTCTGTGGTCTCGGCAGTCTGCGCAGCAGCGCCACGGCGGCGATCCCCGCCGCCGCAGCGGCGAGTACGGCCACGGCCGGCGCACGCGAGTACGGTTCCGACAACAGCGCCACGAGACCGACGACGGTGTACGCCGTCGTGGTGATCACTCCGCCCAGCAGGACCACCGCGGTGGCCAGCCGTGCCGAGGCACCGGCCCGCCGGTACTCCCGGAACGAATAGACCACACTGATCGCGGGCCCGGCGGGCAGTGTGGTGGACAGGGCGTTGCCCGCGTAGGTGATCGCGAAAGCCCGGCCCAGCGGCATTCGGACGCCGCCGCCGAGCAGCAGCCGGCGCTGCAGCCGGGCGAACATCGCCATCGACAGCCACTCGGCGACGACGACCACGGCGAGCCAGGCGGGGGAGGCGTGGGTCGCCGCCGTCCAGATGGCCGGTCCGCTGGGCAGCCGGTCGTGGAACAGCAGCAGAGAGGCGGCGGCGCAGGCCAACAGTGCCAGCCGGGTCAGCCAAGAACGCACGATCACCTCACAGAACGGCTCCGTTGTGGAACCTCTCCGTCAGGTCATGCATTCCCCAAGGAAGCACAGGGTCATAGGTGCAGGGGATAAGCGGCGCAGGCGATGAGTGGTGCAGGGCAATAACAAGCAGGGGCAGAGTGCAGGGGAAAGGTAAGGGGTCGGCCATCACCGCGGGCATGGCCCGCCGCTCATGGCCCCGCTCTGGTCACTCTTCGGGTCTGACCTTCATCGCGGACTCCTCGGCCGGGCGTTCGTCGTCCTCCGCGGGACGTTCCCGCGACGACGCCTCTTCGCGCGCCCACTCGGAGATCCCGATGGACCCCTGCTCGTCGGTCTCGGTGATGACGAGATCGTCCGGCGGATCGGCGATGTACGTCTCATACTGGCTGATCTCGCTGGCCTGCTCGTCGTCGCCCATGTCCTCGTCGACTCTGCGATCGGTCATGTCCCCTCCAATGAAGGGGCCTGTTCCCCTTGCCGACCACCCTATGCAAGAGCGCGGGTCACTGCCCGGGACGAGGCTGCAGGGAGTTCGTCGCCATCCCGGGGAAGGCGGCCGCGGGGGCCGAACCGCGCCAGCGCACCCCGCGGGTCATCGCCTCCTGCATCGCCAGGGCCGCGAACCTGCGCAGCTTGGGGTCGTCGGCTCCGGCCAGGCCCAGATAGGCGGTGAGCACGCCGTCCTCGAGCACGGCGCCGAGCTGCGCGGCCGTCCGCGCCGAGGTGACCGGCACGGGCAGCTTGTAGGCGGCGGCCGCCGGTACCGGCTGGGCGCCCAGCGCGGAGAGAAAGCCGATCAGCTTGTCGCGTCTGGCCCGGTGGGACGTCCAGATGTCCTGGGCCGCCTGCTGCTGGGCGCCGCGGAGCCGGCCGCCCGCGACGCCGTACCCGTAGATCGCGGCGTGCTCGGCGGCCAGCGCCGCCTGCAGGCCCTCGATGGTGCTCTGCGGTGTTCTTCTCATGCGGGCCTTCTCATGCGGGCCTCGTCAGGACCGCCGCGTGACCGGCTTCGCAGGCGCCGATGCTGGCGAACAGCTGGGCCAGCCCCGGCGCGACGGCCTCGACGTCCGCCGCCCGCCCGGCGGCCGCCTGCCGTTCGGCGGTACGGAGCGTCACCACGGCCTGCCCGGGGTCGTCCGGGACGCCGGTCGGCGTGGCCTGGACAGGGGCCGGGGTGCCCTCGCCGCTGCCCGGCACATAGTGACGGCGCAGGACCGACAGGTGCTCGCGATGTTGCCCGAGCAGAGGAGAGAGCCGCTGGGTCAGGCCCGCGTGCCTGGCGATGACCGCCTCGTACAGCGCGATCAGCTCGGACTCGCCGTTGATGGCCGCGTTGAGAACCGCGACGTCCGGGAGTGGCGCGGGCTTGACGGCCTGTTTACTGCGGCAGCCCGTCGCCAGCGGCAGCCCCAGCGCGAGGGTGCCACCGAGTACGGCGCGCCTGCCTACAGCGTGATCACCCGGTGGCAAGGGCGCTCCTCCTTGTACGTCCGCGTTCAGAGGTCGGGATACGGCGTCCCATAAACGTCGCGCCAGGCCAAGGCCGGGAGCAAGCATCCCATACGGCGCGCCGGTCAGCCGTCCGAAAGACCATTGGCGGGTCCGAAGGTCGATACGCTTAGGTGGCCAACAGCCGCACAACAGCATCAGCCGTAAGGAGGTCCCATGGGCGTCGAATCCAATCGCGACCACGCTCAGCGGGGCCCTGGCGTCCCTGGGACACGCCAGCAGCCCGCCCGCAAGGGCACGGGGCAGGACGCGATCAGAAGACTTCTGGAGCCGGTGATCGGCGCCGCCGGCTTCGATCTCGAGGACCTGGTGATCCAGCCCGCAGGACGCCGCCGGCTGGTCCGGGTGGTCGTCGACGCCGACGGCGGCATCAGTCTCGACGACGTCGCCGCCGTCAACCAGGCGGTGTCGCAGGCGCTGGACGACACCGATCTCATGGGTTCCCAGCCGTACGTGCTCGAGGTGACCTCGCCGGGTGTGGACCGGCCGCTCACCGAGCCACGGCACTGGCGGCGCGCCATCGGGCGGCTCGTCCGCACCTCGCTCAGCGGGGCCGGGCCCGGCGGAAACGGGTCCGACGGCGGGAGTGAGATCGAGGGACGTGTGGTGGCCGCGGACGACGAGGCTGTGGTCATCGACGTCGCCGGCGAGGAACGCCGGCTCTACTACGGCGAGGTGGATCGGGGCCGGGTACAGGTGGAATTCCGCCGGGCCGGCCAGGACACCGACGCCGCCGACGAGGATTGAGGGGGAGCCTCGTGGACATCGACATGACGGCCCTGCGCAGCCTGGAGAGCGAGAAGGACATCTCGCTCGAACTGGTGGCGAAGGCCATCGAAGACGCGATGCTGATCGCCTACCACCGGACGGAAGGGGCGGCGCCGCGGGCACGTGTCCAGCTGGACCGCGCCACCGGCCATGTGACGGTGTGGGCCGCCGAGCTCGACGAGGAGGGGAACACCCTCCGGGAATACGATGACACCCCGGGCGACTTTGGACGTATAGCGGCAACGACCGCCAAGCAGGTCATCCTGCAGCGGCTGCGGGATGCCGAAGACGACCTCACCTTCGGTGAGTACGCCGGGCGCGAGGGCGACATCGTGTCGGGGATCATCCAGCAGGGCAAGGATCCCCGCAACGTGCTCGTGGACCTCGGCAAGATCGAGGCCGTGCTGCCGCCCCAGGAGCAGGTCCCCGGGGAGGCCTACGAGCACGGCGAGCGGCTGCGCGCCTACGTCGTTCAGGTGCGCAAGGGCCATCGCGGGCCTTCGATCACGCTGTCGCGGACGCACCCTAACCTGGTGCGCAAGTTGTTCGCGCTGGAGGTCCCGGAGATCGCCGACGGCACCGTCGAGATCGCCGCGATCGCCCGCGAGGCCGGCCACCGCACCAAGATCGCGGTGCGTTCCCGCAAGCCCGGCGTCAACGCCAAGGGCGCCTGCATCGGCCCGCTGGGCAGCCGCGTCCGCAACATCATGCACGAGTTGCACGGCGAGAAGATCGACATCGTCGACTGGGCAGAGGATCCGGCGGCGTTCGTCGGGCACGCCCTGTCGCCGGCGCGGGTCAACAGCGTCGAGGTGATCGACCTCGAAGGCCGGGTCGCCCGGGTGATAGTGCCCGACTACCAGCTGTCGCTGGCGATCGGCAAGGAGGGCCAGAACGCCCGTCTCGCCGCTCGCCTCACCGGCTGGCGGATCGACATCCGGCCCGACACCGAGGCAGGCGCCCAAGGTTCGGCCGGCCAGCATGCAGCCGGTCAGGGTTCGGGCGCCCAGAATGCGTCCGCCCAGAATGCGTCCGGTCAGGGTTCGGGCGCCCAGAGTCCGGGTGATCGGAATTCGGGCGCTCAGAGTCCGGCCGGTGTGGATCCAGCAGGTACAGATCCGGCGGATCCGGTTAAATCCGGATCGTCGGCTGAATCGCCCGAAACGGCGGAAACGTCGGGAGGGCATGCGCCCGGTGCCGCCGACGCCTCGGCGCGGTAGACTCGTGGGACGTGGCCGAGTGGTCCCGCGGCGCATGTGCGTGGGCTGCCGGGAGCGCGCGGCCAAGTCCAACCTGGTGCGTCTGGTCGCGGTCGAGGGCGCTGTCGTCCCCGATCCGCGCCGCCGCCTGCCGGGGCGGGGTGCCTCTCTGCATCTTGACCTGGCATGCCTCGACCTCGCAGAGCGTCGTCGGGCGTTCCCCCGGGCATTTCGCCTGGCGGGGCCGCTCGACACCTGCAGGGTGCGAAGGCACCTGGAGGACACGGCCGCCCCGCGGTCGTAGCACGATCGTTAACCAGTAAGTGACGTCTAGTCGGAAGCAGGTCGAGATTGCTATGAGCGCTCGATGAGCACGCCGCAATGAGTACGGCAAGGTAGCCAAGGTCCGGAGGACTCCCCCCGGACCGAGTAGGGAGAGTAGTGGCGAAGGTCCGGGTATACGAACTCGCCAAAGAGTTCGGAGTCGAGAGCAAGGTCGTCATGGCCAAGCTCCAAGATATGGGCGAGTTCGTACGATCGGCGTCCTCGACGATCGAGGCGCCGGTAGTCCGCAAGCTCACCGAAGCATTCGGTAAGTCCTCTGGTAAATCCTCTGGTTCCCAGGCGCCCAAGGCGGCACCCGGGAGGCCGGCCGCCCCTGGGCCGCGACCGGGTGGCCCCAGGCCGCCTGCGCCCGGCGGTGAGGGTGCGCGTCCCGCCGCCCCCCGTCCCGGTCCGCGTCCGGCGCCCGCCCCGGTGCAGCCTGCTCCGCAGGCCCCCGTTCAGCGGGCACCGCAGGCCCCGGTTCCGCCGGCGCCCCAGACTCCGGTCTCGGCGCCCCGGCTGGCCCCTGCACCGCGTCCGGCCGCCCCGCGGCCGCCCGCCCCGCCGAGTGTTCCGCAGGTGCCAAACGTTCCCAGCGCGCCGAGCGCACCCAGTGCCCCGGCGGCCGGATCCGGTTCCGACACCGGCCGGCCTGGTCCGCGGACCCCGCGTCCCGGTCCTCGTCCGGCCCCCCGCGAGGGTGGCTCCGGCCAGCGTTCCGACGGGCGGCGGCCCACCGGCCCGCGGCCCGGGAACAACCCGTTCAGCTCGACCAACACCGGCATGGGCTCGGCCAAGCCGGGTCCCCGGCCAGGTCCGCGTCCGGCCGGTCCCGGTGACCGTCCGGACCGCCCTGCCGGTCGTCCCGGTGACGGCGCCGACCGTCCGCCGCGTCCGGCGGCCGGTCGCGGCGGCGCGCCCGGTGCGGGTGGTCCCCGGCCCAGCCCGGGAGGCATGCCGCCGCGGCCGGGAGGCGGCCCGCGGCCCAACCCGATGAACATGCCCTCGTCCCGTCCTGCCAGCAGTCCCAGTGGTCCTGGTGGCCGTGGCGGCCCTGGCGGCGGTGGCGGCGGTGGCGGCGG